>JALFIV010000001.1 GCA_022775385.1 Clostridiales bacterium | reverse complement strand
TTGTGCAAAGACCAAAACCGAGGATATCGACCCAATTAACCACAAATGGGGCGAGTGGGAAGTAATTACACCGGCGACCTGTACCGAGGACGGCGTCGAGACCCGCACCTGTAAGAACGACAAGACTCATACGGAGACCCGTCCGGTCACGACAGACGGTCACAAATGGGGCGAGTGGGAAGTAACGACTCCGGCAACCTGTACCGAGGACGGCGTGGAGACCCGCACCTGCAAGAACGACAAGACTCATACGGAGACCCGGAAGCTTCCGGCGACCGGAGCGCATACCTACGCGACGACCATCACCAAGGCGAATCCGGGTAAGGACGGCAGCATCGTAAAGAAGTGCACGGTGTGCGGTAAGGTGGAGAGCAAAACAGCGATCTCCGCACCGCAGAAGATTGTCCTGTCGAAAACCGCCTACACCTACAGCGGCAAGGCGAAGAATCCGACGATCACTGTCAAGGATGCGGCGGGCAAGACCATCTCGTCGAGCAATTACACGGTTTCGTATGCGACAACCCGCAAGAGCATCGGCACGCACAAGGTAACGGTCACCTTCAAGGGTTCGAAATACGAAGGCTCGCTGAGTGCCAAGTTTGTCATCAATCCGAAGGCACCGTCTATCAAGAGCGCATCCAATCTGGTCAAGGGTGTCAAGGTGACATGGAAGCCGGTCAGCGGCATCACGGGTTATCAGATTCAGCTGTCGACGAACAAGAGCTTTAAGAATTCCAAGATAATCAGCGCATCCAAAACCGCGACCTCGAAGAAGATCACCGGTCTGAGCACCGGAACGATCTCCAAAAAGTACTATGTCCGTGTCCGCACCTATAAGAAGGTCAGCGGCAATTGGTACTACTCCGCATGGTCGTCGGCAAAGTCCGCACACGCGGTCAAATATTCCAAGTAAATCAAATGAAACATCCCGATGGAACGCCATCGGGATGTTTTTTTCTGGTATGGGATTATTTTCTCTTGACGGTGACCGCGTAGGAATGTCTGGCATTCGTGAAATAGGTCTTGAAATACAGGGTCTGACCCTTTTTCATCTTGACGGTTGCGGTCCGCGTGTACAGATAATTGGACGTTCCGGAACCTTTCTGTTTATAGTACCTGTTGTAAGAGTACTTGGTGGAAACATAAAGGAATTTGGAATGTCCCTTGTTGGTTTTTACGACGATGTTATTGACCGTGTGGCTTGAGCCGTTTTTGACCCGTTTGCTGACCGTGACAAATCCCAGATTGGCGTCCGGATTCTTGGCGGGTACCGACCGGAATTGGGAGAACGAGAACACATAGGTGCCGGATTTTTTCGCGGTGTATTTGACATAGCGGTGCACAGAGGCGTTGGAGACCTGATTGCGGCCGGTTTTGAGCGCCGGCGCTTTTTGATAGGTCGTGACCGCCTTGACCTTTTTGACCGATGCGGCATGGGAGACCGTCGGCATCGTGCAGACCAGACCAAGCGCGACGATCAATGCGGCGGCGAGAATGGAGCATTGTCTGCGGATTCTGTTCATTGGGGAATTCCCTCCTTTGTGTTTTGATACCTTATTATATCAAAAGCTCTGCGGCAGGACAATATCGGACGGGATAAGAAGAGAAAAATCCCGCCCGGTATCCTCCGGACGGGATCATGCGGCAGATTAAGACAGAAGCTGTTCCATCTCATCGATCAGCTCGTCGAACAGCCGGAGCGCCTCGGTGATCGGCTGGGTGGTCGCCATGTCGACACCGGCGCCGCGCAGCAGCGAAATCGGGTCCTTGGAGCAGCCGCCCGAGAGGAATTCCAGATAATCGCGCACCGCAGGCTCGCCCTCGCGGAGGATGCGGCGGGAGAGCGCAATGGCGGCGGCGTAGCCGGTCGCGTACTGATAGACATAGTAATCGTAATAGAAGTGCGGAATACGCGCCCATTCCAGATCAATCTCCGGATCAATCACGATGCCGTCGCCGAAATAGCGGACGTTGAGATCGTGGTAAATCTGGTTGTAGACCTCCGCAGTCAGGCTCTCGCCCGCCTCGTTGCGGCGGTTGATCTCCAGCTCGAACTCCGCGAACATGGTCTGACGATACAGCGTCGTGCGGAACTGCTCGAGGAAGTAGTTGATTAAATAGGCGCGCTTGCGCGGGTCGGTCGTGTTGTTCAGCAGGTACTGCATGAGCAGCGCCTCGTTGCAGGTCGAGGCGACCTCCGCGACAAAAATCACATAATCGGAATAGATGACCGGCTGATTCTTGTTGGACAGATAGGAGTGGATCGCGTGTCCCATCTCGTGTGCGAGTGTGAACATACTGTCCAGCGTGTCGGCATAGTTGAGCAGGACATAGGGATGGACGCGCAGACCGGCGGAATATGCGCCCGAGCACTTGCCGACGTTTTCATAGACGTCGATCCAGCGGTTGTCAAAGCCCTCGCGCAGGATATTCAGATAGTCCTCGCCCATCGGCGCGAGTGCGCGGAGTACGGTCTCCTTCGCCTGTTCATACGGAATTTTTTCATCGGCATCCGCGACAATCGGCGTGTAGAGGTCATACATATGCAGCTCGTCCACACCGAGCAGCTTTTTGCGCAGGGCGACATAGCGATACATCGGCTGCATATTGTCGTGTACTGCCTGAATCAGATTGGTGTATACCTCGGTCGGAACATTGCTGCTGTCGAGCGACATATGCAGGGTGGACGGATAGCGGCGGGCGTCCGCGTGGAACTTGAGCTGCTTGACCTGCGCAGTCAGAATCGCGGCAGCGGTGTTGCGGAACTTGCCGTACATACTGTACAGCGACTGGAATGCGGATTTGCGCAGCACGCGGTCGGTGCTGTGCATGAGCGGGATATAGCTGCCGTGGGTCAGCTCGTGCTCGTTTCCCGCACTGTCCACTGCCGGCGGGAACTTGAGGTCCGCGTCGGCGAACATGGAGTAAATCGTATCCGGCGACTGACTGATCTCTCCCGCCGAGGCGAGCAGCTTTTCCTCCGCATCGGACAGGATATGTGCGCGCTTGCGGCGCAGATTGTCCAGATAGGTGCGGTATACGGTCAGCTCGGGAAGCTCCTGATAGAACTGATCGAGCTTTTCGTCCGGGATGGCGAGCAGCTCGGGCGTCTCAAATGAGCCGGCGGCATCCACCGCGACCATGAGACTGATTGCCTTGGAGGACATCCCCTGATATTTGGAAACGGCGGTGTCCTCATCGCTGCGGCGCTGTGCGTAGCCGTACAGACTGTCGAAGGCAACCGAGATGGTCTCGCCGAGCTGCAGGAATTCCAGCAGCGTGCGGGCGGAAGAGCCGAGCCGTCCGCGGAAGGCGCTGATCTGGCGGGAAAAATTCTGCGCCTCGGCATAGGCGGCATCCCATGCCTCGTCGGACGGATAGATATCCTCCAGTGCCCACGTGTATTTCGGGTCCGCATCGGCGCGGACCGGAATGGTCTGTTTCATGTGTGCATACTCCTTTCAGGATATGAAGATTGCTGGTGGTATTATAGCACGAAATGCCGCGCGAAAAAAGCGAGGAAGCGCGGCGATCGCATTGCAATTGAAGAGGAAAACTGATACGATACTAGTATCGGCAGAACGATAATCAGGTATGAATTGAGGAGGGATTGTATGAGATATGAAATTTTTGGGGAGACCATGCCGGCGGTGACCGTCTATCTCCAGCCGGGAGAGAGCATGATCACGCAGTCGGGCGGCATGAGCTGGATGAGCGACGGCATTCAGATGGAGACCAATATGCGCGGCGGACTGGGCGGCGCATTCGGACGGATGCTGACGGGAGAGTCGCTGTTCATGGCGACATTTACCGCGACCAGACCGGGGGATGAGATCACATTCGCCTCCACCATGCCGGGACAGATCCGGACATTTGCAATCCGCCCGGGCTATGAGATCATCGCGCAGAAGGGCGCATTTCTGTGCGCCGAGCGCGGCGTCCAGATGTCGCCGTATCTGACACGCGGCGTGCGCGGCGGACTGTTCGGCGGAGAGGGCTTTGTGCTCCAGCGCATATCCGGTGAAGGTATGCTGTTTTGTGAGATGGACGGCAGTATCCGGCAGATTGACCTTGCACCGGGTGAACGCATCCGTGTGGATTCGGGAAATATCGCGGCGTTTGAGGCGACCGTCGGCTATTCGGCGGAGATGGTCAAGGGATTCAAAAACATCCTGTTCGGCGGTGAAGGACTGTTCCTGTCCACGCTGACCGGACCGGGACGGGTGTGGCTGCAGACCATGACGGTCTCTGAGCTTGCCAAAAAGCTCATCCCATATCTGCCGCAGCCGCGCGGAGACTGAAGAAAAAACGAGGACATCCGAAACCGGATGTCCTCCTTGTTTTTTCGGGGGTGTTATCCCATGAAGATGGCGAGTAGCGCCTTGATCAGGGTACTCAGACCGGCGACGATAAAGACCACCATGATGAGCTTGTGGACAAAATTCTCGCTCAGCCGCTTATCGACACGGCTGCCGAGGAACATGCCGGCGGCGACGCCGAATGCGGAGATGACCGCGGCCTGCAGAATGATCGCGGTGTACATCTTATAGACAAAAATGTACAGGAACAGACGGACGGTGTTCTCGATAAAGAAGATGAAGCACATCTGACCGCGGAACTGGTTGCGGTTGACATAGCCGGTGCGCTCGATGTAGGCGACAAAGAACAGATTGATGCCGTACAGACCGGCGGTGAAGCCGGAAGCCATGGAGACGAGCGCCATGATAATCGGATTGCCGTGGCTGACCTTGGATTCCTTTCGGGTCAGCATCTCGATGCCGCAGAACACGATGAGAAGGCCGAGTCCCGCCTTGAGGATCTCGGACTGTCCGAATTTCAGACAGGCGATGCCCGGAATCATACCGGCGAGGATGCAGACAATCATCGGGATGCATGCGCGGGCGGAGAAGGACTTGCGGTTTTTAAACGCGATGTACAGATTGAGCGGCCAGTTCATCAGCAGATTCATCGGGGTGATCTGGCTGTTGGTCATCTCGGTCAGGGAGAGGCAGGGGTTGGAGATCAGCGGATCGCCGAAACCGGCCAGACCTTTGACGAAGTAAGAAGCAAACTGGACGACAAATAAAAAGACGGCAAAGCCGACGGTGATGGTTGTCATGGAAACTCCTCTTTTCTTCTAATGATATCCAGCTATCAGTATATCGAATTATCTTGGTAAAGTATAGAGTCAATCTTGCTTTTTTTTGCGGAACTTTGTTTTTTTGACCGGTGGTATTTGTATTTTTTTCTGTCCGGTGGTACACTGAAACCAATCAGAGGAAGGGAGGCAGTGATATGGCAGAGCGATGGGAAGGAAAGGGATATTCTTTTTTTTGCAACCGGTCGTGCGAGTATTTTCCCTGTCACCCGACGGAGGAGCCGGACAGCTTCAACTGCCTGTTCTGTTACTGTCCGCTGTACGCGCTGGGAGAGCGGTGCGGCGGTGCGTTTACGTACAATGAAAAGGGTCATAAGGACTGTACACACTGCATGATCCCCCACCGGCGGGAGAATTACGGCAGGATCATCGGCAGATATGCCGAGCTTGCTGAGCTGGCAAAGAAAACATCGGAATCATAAACCGCGTCACGCACATTCGGCAGGACGCGGTTTTTATAGGGACGATCTGTACTGCCTCTCCGATTGAGACGAAAAAGCTTTTTCGGATCAGCCCCTTTGTATGATCCGGATCATCATGAGACAGACCAGTGCGCCGCACCCCATCCCGCTCCAGTCCAGACAGACATCGGTGAACGCCGCGGTGCGTCCGTCGGAAAACAGCTGGATACACTCGTCGATGACAGGGATAACGGGGAAAAGCGCGGCGAGCGGAAGCAGTCTGCGCGGAAAACAGCGCCGGACAAATACGGACAGCGCAAGCAGATCCCAGCCGAGGGCGGCGTACTCGAGGAAATGCGCGAGCTTGCGCACAGCATGCTCGGTCAATCCGGGAAGGACGGACGAGAGCAGACGGAGCACACAGGCGGACTGCGCATGGGACGCGTCTGCATCCTGCATGGAATTGTGAAAAATAAAGCCGGTCAGCAGAACGGCAATGACGGAAAATAAAACCAGAAAACGGCGGTCGCGTGTCAAACCAAATCCCTCCGATCATCAGAATACTACTATGATACGGAAAATCCGATCAAAAGACAAGACGGACGCCGCGCCCTTTACGCCGGTGAAAAAGTTTGCTATAATAAAAAGACGACTAAAAAGAAAGCTGGTATGGTATGGATAAGATTTCAGTTATTGTTCCATGCTACAATGAGGAAGAGGCACTGCCCCTGTTTTACGCGGAAATCCAGTCGGTCATGGCGAAGATGGACGATGTGGCGTGGGAGCTGTGCTTTGTCGACGACGGCTCGACCGACGGGACGCTTGCGCATCTGCGCCGGTTTGCGCAGAGCGATCCGCGCGTGCGTTTTACCTCCTTTTCGCGCAATTTCGGAAAAGAAGCCGCGATGTTTGCGGGATTTGAGATGTGTACGGGGGACTATGCGGCGGTGATGGATGCCGATATGCAGGATCCGCCGTCCCTGCTTCCGGAGATGTATGAGATTCTGCGCACCGGAGAGTACGATTCGGTCGCCACGCGGCGGACGACCCGCACGGGGGAACCCAGAATCCGCTCTTTCTTTGCGCGCATGTTTTACCGGATTATCAATAAAATATCCAATGCCGATATTGTCGACGGCGCACGCGATTTCCGTCTGATGCGCCGGAGCATGGTGGATGCGATTTTGTCCATGGGAGAGTACAACCGCTTTTCCAAAGGGATTTTCGGCTGGATCGGATTCCGCACCAAGTGGCTCCCGTATGAAAACGTGGAGCGCGTGGCGGGAGAGACCAAATGGTCGTTCTGGAAGCTGTTTTTGTATTCGCTCGACGGCATCACCGCCTTTTCCACCGTGCCGCTGATGCTGTCCTCCCTGCTCGGACTGATCTGCTGTATCCTTGCATTGATCATGATCGTGGTCATCGTCGTCAAGACCCTGATGTTCGGCGATCCGGTCGGCGGCTGGCCGTCCATGATGTCGGTGATCCTGCTGCTCGGCGGCATCCAGCTGTTCAGCGTCGGCATATTGGGACAGTATCTGGCAAAGACCTATCTGGAGACCAAGCACCGCCCGATCTATCTGGTACGAGAGACCGAAGAGGGCGTCAAATAACGATATTTCTTGAAGGAGACAGACATGAAAATTGCTGCAATGATGAAGGATGATGGCTGTATCGCACGGACGGTCGCCGAGGCGACCAAAATCCTGATTGTCACAGAGGAAGCGCGCGTTCCGACCGCCAAGGAGATTGTGGAGATCGGCGGACAGGAGATCACCAGTACGGTGCTCGGACTGGCGAAGCGCGACATCGACGTATTTATCGCCGGTGAGATGAGCACGCTGTTGCAGTCGGCACTGCGTATGCTGGGCGTCTCGCTGTATCCGGGATGTGAGGGAGATGCGATCGAGACCATCGCCGCCTATTTGACGGACGAGCCGATCGGCGATCCCTCCAAGATTGTCATTCCCGAAGAGGATGAGAACGATCCGATGGCGTGCATCCACGACTGCTCCCGCTGTATGGCGGCGTGTGCGACGCGCACCGAGCAGGAGCCGGCACAGTAAATATTCGATCTATCCAAAACATCCCGTCGGGCGTGTTCCGTGCGGGATGTCTTTGGGTCAGTGTATATTTTAGGAGGAATGGTTACATGACGCAGCCCTGCGGACGGTTCGCCCCGACACCGAGCGGACGGATGCATCTGGGAAATATTTTGTGTGCGATGCTGTCCTGGCTGTCCGTCCGTTCCAAGGGCGGACGATACATCCTGCGCATCGAAGATCTGGATGCGGAGCGCTGTCCGCGCCGTCTGGCGGATCAGATTGAGGATGATCTGCGCTGGTTCGGTCTGGACTGGGATGAGGGCGGCTCGGACGGCGGCGATGCGTGGTATCAGAGCTGCCGCACACCGATCTATGAACACTATGAGGAGATTCTGCGCGGGCGCGGACTGCTGTATCCGTGTTTCTGCAGCCGGGCGGAGCTGCATGCGGCGCAGGCGCCTCACCGGTCGGACGGTACCTATGTGTATGCCGGCACCTGCCGGAATCTGACGGAAGAGCAGATTCGGGAAAAGAGAAAACAGCGCGGCGCGGCGACCCGCCTGATTGTCCCGGACGAGACCATCCGGTTTACCGACGGCTGTCAGGGAGACTATGAGGAAAACCTCGCGCGCGACTGCGGTGATTTTATTGTCCGGCGCTCAGACGGTGTGTTTGCCTATCAGCTGGCAGTGGTCGCGGACGACGGAGAGATGGGCGTGACGGAGGTCGTGCGCGGACAGGATCTCATCGGCTCAACTGCGAGGCAGATCTATCTGTACCGCCTGTTCGGATTTCCGGTTCCGCAGTTCTATCACATCCCGCTGCTGACCGCACCGGACGGACGGAGGCTGTCCAAGCGGGAAAAGGATCTGGATCTGGGAGTCCTGCGCGGCGTGTTCGGCACACCCGAGCCGATTATCGGCATGATGGCGCAGGCGTGCGGTCTGCGGGAGACGGCGCAGCCGGTGACACTCGCCGAGCTGGCGGAGGATTTTGATTGGACAAGAATTCCAACCCATGACATCGCGCTTCCTTTGGAGATTCTGCATGCGGCTTCTGCCAAGTGAAAGAGTGGATTTTTGTAGTTTTTGTGAAAACAGCTAAAAATCCGGGGAAATAATTTGGCGTATTCGCAGATATGTGCTATAATAATCGCATCGCGGCTATGTCACTGTTTGTGCAGAGAAACGGACGCGGGGCAATATTTTCAGGTAAAGGAAGAGTTCAATGGCAAGAAAGGCAAAACAGACCCAAAACGGTCTGACCTTCAAAAAGGACAAATACCGTCGGATGCAGTCGGAGGCGCAGAAGAAGAGCCGCCGCAGAAAGCGCATTGCCTGTGCAGTCGCGGCAGCGGCGGTAGTTGTGGGTATTCTATATTACGTATTTGGCGGCGCGGCGCCGCATCAGACGGATACACTGGCAACCGGACAGCAGTACACGGCGGTTATCCAGCGCGGCAAGCTGTATACCTTCGGTTCGAATAATTTCGGACAGCTTGGTCTGGGCAGCGAGGTGACGGACAACTATGCCTCTCCGATGGCGGCGATTCAGCAGGATGCGGTAAAGGTGGCATGCGGCTTCAACACGACCTATGTCATCACATCCGACGGCACGCTGTACGGCTGGGGCGCCAATGAATATGCGCAGCTGGGCGACGGCACGACGACGCACTCGTCTGAACCGGTCAAGATTATGGATAATGTCGCAGACGTTGCGGCGGGCACCGGCCATGTGCTGGCGGTCACCACGGACGGCAGTGTCTATGCATGGGGCAGCAATGAGGCCAACGCGGTCGGCGAGGGCTACGGCGATGTCGACAGCGACACGGAGGATCCGGTCAAGTGCCAGTCCTCTCCGGTTAAGATCATGGACAATGCACGCTCGGTATCCGCAGGAAACCAGACCTCGTATGTCGTAACGAGCGACAATGTCCTGTATGTTTGGGGATTGGATCAGTATTATCAGATCGGCATGGAGCCGGATTCCGAAGAGACGACCAAGTATTATACTGCTGCCTATGTCAAGGAGCCGACCAAGCTGCTGGATGATGTGGCGGAGGTCTCCGCTGGCCGCCACATGAGTGCGCTTGCACTCACAACCGACGGCACGGTCTATGCATGGGGTAACAACGTATCGGGCGCAGTCGGCTGCGGTGAGGACGAGCAGAGCGAGGACAGCTTTGTCAAGGAGCCGGTTGCAGTACTGGACGGCTGCGCGGCGATCGCCTCCGGCAACGGACATTCGCTCGCCATCAAGAAAAACGGCGATCTGTATGCATGGGGCAGCAATGCTTATCAGCAGCTCGGTCTGGACTCGGTGGACAAGCCGGACACAGACAATCCGTATCAGACCACGCCGAAAAAGGTCCGCGGCGGTGTTGCGGAGGTTGCATCCAACGGCATGCATACGATCATCCGCACCAAGCACGGCAGCCTCATCACCTTCGGCAACGATGCGATGGGTCAGTGCGGCACGGGCTCGTTCAAGCCGACGGAGGACGGCGCAAAGCTGGCTATCGTCGGTTAACACAGAGGAAAAGACACCGGGGATCTTCTCCGATGTCTTTTTTGCAGAATCTGTGTGAGGATTCTGCGGCGCATTGTTCACAGACAAAAGAGAGGGGAGTATGGCAGGATGGCACGTACCAAAGTGAAAGAAACCAAAAACGGCCTGCGGGTGACCAAGGGAAACAAGAAAAAGGAACAGTTCCGGGAGGCGCATTATCGGGAGCGCCGCCGTGTGCTGATTTCTGTGCTGGCGGTCATTGCGATTGCCTGCATCGGTATCCTGTACTATCTGTTTGGAGGAGCATCGGCCAAGGAGGGCACCTCGCTCGCCTGCGGCCAGCAGTTCAGCATGATTATTCAGCGCGGCACGCTGTATACCTGCGGTATGAATAAGTCCGGTCAGCTCGGAACGGGACAGGCCGACGACTGTTACAACATTCCGGTCAAGACGATGGAAGATGTCAAAACTGCGGCGGCCGGCTACGACACCGCGTTTGCCATCACGAAGGACGGCACGCTGTACGGCTGGGGCGGAAACAAATACGGACAGCTGGCGGACGGTACCTTTGATAACGCGGACACGCCGGTCGAGATCATGTCGGATGTAACGGCGGTCGCGGCGGGAAACGGACATGTACTGGCTATCACTGCGGACGGAAGCGTATACAGCTGGGGAGACAACAGCTATAATCTGATCGGTCAGTCGGACTGCGAGAATGCCGACGGTGTTCCGTGCCAGTCCAAGCCGGTCAAGATCATGGACCACGGCGCAGACGTATCCGCCGGTGAGCAGACCTCGTTTGTTGTCACGGAGGACGGCACGCTGTACGGCTGGGGTCTGAATCAGAACGGCCAGATCGGCGTGGCGGAGGCGGACAGCAAGAGTGACGAAAAGGTTCCGTATCAGTCCGAGCCGGCGGAGATTCTGACCGATGTCAAGAAGGTCTCCGCGGGCCGCTATTCGCACACGCTTGCGCTCACGACGGACGGCACGGTCTACGCGTGGGGCAATAACCTGAGCGGCGCAGTCGGTGCACAGAGCAAATCAGACGGGGATACCGTATACGCCGAGCCGGTCAAGGTGCTGGATGGCTGTGTGGATATCTCGGCGGGAAGCTCGCACAGCCTCGCGCTCAAGAGCAACGGCGAACTGTATGCCTGGGGCTCTCAGCTGAATCTCCAGATCGGCGTGGAAAATGTCGATCATCAGACCAATCTCGACGACTATTACTATCAGTCCCGTCCGGTCAAGGTGTGCAGCGGCGTCTCGCAGATGGCGACCGGCGGCATGCACAACATTCTCCGCACCCGGCACGGCCTGCTCAAGACCTGGGGAAGCAATACCCTCGGTCAGTGCGGCAACCACAGCTTTGACAACGTACAGCTGCCGGAGCAGATCAACATAACCGCATCCTGAACGCAATACGGAGGCAGGACAGCTGAGCTGTCCTGCTTTTTTTGTTCCGGCTGCTTGCGAACGGTGCGGCCCGTGCGGTACAATAAACGGGAAGGGAGGAAACGTGATGATTGACCACTATTTTTTGAATTATGGAAATACCGTGTTTTTGGACAGTCAGGCGCCGCGACTGCAGTATTTCAGCGACAGCTTCCTCTCTCAGACGGAAATGCCGCGTCCGATGCACCGACATGAGGATCTGTTTGAGATCAGCTATGTAGAGGAGGGCTCGGGGCGGCACTTTATTGACGGACGCATTTATCTGAGCCATCCCGGCGACGTCATGATCTACAACCGAGGCGTCCTGCATGAGGACAGTGCGCACGAGAAGAATGTCGTCCATATGTATGGACTCGGCATCACGAATCTGCATCTCGACGGAATGCCGGACGGCTGTCTCCTCCCATCCAACAGCATTATGAAGATCCCTTGCAGTCTGCGTGCGCCGCAGGTGCACAGGCTGTTTCTCGGCATCAAGGAGCAGGTACAGCGGCAGAAAGAGGTGCAGGCCGAGGTGGCGGCGATGTTTGCGGCGTCCATCCTGCTGATTGTACGCGAGCTGGCGATCGCGCAGGAGCACACGGAGCAGACCAAGGAGGCTCTGCTTGCGCAGCGGATCTGTGCGTATATTGATGCCAACTTTTCGGAAGAGCTCTCGCTGGACAGCCTCCAGCAGGAGTTTTCGCTCTCAAAATATCATATCGCCCATCTGTTCAGCCGGCATATCGGGTATTCGCCGATTCAGTACCTGCAGCGGCGCCGCATCGGCGAGGCGCAGAGCAGGCTGGTTTTCACTGATCAAAAAATCATTGACATTGCGCTGAGCGTTGGATTCCATTCGCCCAGTTATTTCACCCGGACGTTCACAAAAATCGTCGGAATGTCCCCTGCGACGTACCGTGAAATCAGTTCCACAAGCTATAATTAGCAAGATTGTACAACGAAACAAAAACGATGGGAGAAATTTGTGAAATATTTTGATTATTTCCAGCTCTTTTCCGGATGCGATTACAATATTGTGGTAGACGGGGAGAGAGAATTCTGATAAAATATAGACAATGAAAAGTGAGAAAACCCCGCGAATGTGGAGTTTTTATCGCTTTTCGATTGATCCTTCTCGGGATGTAAAGCCCAATCTCTCTCCTGTCCGTGTTTGCTGTCCGCTGGAGGCAGCGGCGGCAAATACTGGACAGATTTCCCGAAAACAAAACAATTTTGTGCAATCTCTGCGTTTCGGCGCGGATGTTACAAGCCCCCAAGGGTTAAATAGTGTGAGAGTGCAAAGCGCCCCGATTCTGTCAGATGACAGGATTGGGGCGCTGCATTGCTGTTTTGTCCTGTTGGGCGGGAAAAACGGTTTAATCCTCCTCAAGTAGCTTGCTGGGCGGGATCTGAAAGGTATCTGCCATCGCAAACAGCGTTTTCAGAGAGATAGGCTGGACGAAGCTTGGTGTCTCCACCTGAGACAGATATCCGGGACTGATGCCGACGCGTTCGGCGAGCTGCTCCTGTGTCATGCCATTTTTCTTACGGTAATAGGCAATTTTGAGTCCGATTTCAATATATCGCTGTTCATTTCTGTTCACGGCATACACCTTAAAACTATTGTATCCGCTTGATAATCTGAAATGAACATGAGAAAATATAGATTATTATAGGGTTTTAGATGGAATGATCTTGGGGAAAGTGAAAATAATATGGAAAAAGCTATGTGCTTGATATTTTGTTTGATTTATTATATGAGAGTGATGTCCTGAATCTTGCTGATATTCATACCAATCGTTCGAATGATGGATTTCAGATTATAGGGAACGATGGGGGTTCATTTAAATAGTATGTTACCGTTTGGAGAATAACGGAGAATAAAAAAAGAACCCGATCATTCGATCGAGTTCTTTTGGTGCAGATGGGGGGACTTGAACCCCCACGTCCTTGCGAACACTAGCACCTGAAGCTAGCGCGTCTGCCTATTCCGCCACATCTGCGTATTTGGTGCGACTGGCCGGACTTGAACCGGCACGGTTGCCCACACGCCCCTCAAACGTGCGCGTCTGCCTATTCCGCCACAGTCGCATTTTTGAATTGTTTGCGCTGTGCGAGGGGTTTTGTTGTTTCGCATCTCTCAGCGACGAGATTTATTATATAGCATGGGCCCCAAAGTGTCAACACCTTTTTCGATGTTTTTTTAAAAAACTTTCATTTAATTATTTTTTAGAAAAATTCTAAAAAATCTATGAACAATCTTGACAAATAGAATGACGGAAAATATAATAAACTCAGTAAAAGAATGAGGTGGAAACGATGCGAATTACGCACGAAGCGGATTATGCCATTCGTTTGGCATATTGTCTCGCGATCCATGGCTCCCGCGTAGGCACCAAACAGCTTGCGGAGGAGACCGGCGTTACGCAGAGATTTGCGCTGAAAATTTTACAGCGACTGGTTCAGAGTGAGATTGTCACCTCCCAGCAGGGAAAAAAGGGCGGCTACCAGCTCAACCGGGATCCGCATGAGATTTCGGTCGGACTGCTGGTGGAGCTGATTGACGGTCCGGTAGAAATCAACCATTGCCTGAGTGACTGTTTCGACTGTACACACATCGGCGGAGACAAGACCGGATGCGAATTTCATCTGGCGTTTCAATCGGTGAATGAGGCAATCCGCAAGCAGCTCTATGCGCTGACATTGGACCAGTTCCTTCCCAAGCAGAATGCGGAAAAGAAGGAAACAACGTAAACAATATTAATTTTAGGAGGATTATTATTATGGCTAAGTTTGTATGTACGGTATGTGGTTACGTTCATGAAGGCGACGCAGCTCCGGCAGAGTGCCCGGTATGCAAGGCTCCGGCTTCTAAGTTCAACAAGCAGGAAGACGGCGAGAAGGTTTGGGCTGCTGAGCATGTTGTTGGCGTAGCACAGGGCGTATCCGAGGACATCATCGCTGATCTGCGTGCAAACTTCGAGGGCGAGTGCTCTGAGGTTGGCATGTATCTGGCAATGGCTCGCGTTGCACATCGCGAGGGCTATCCGGAAATCGGCCTGTACTGGGAGAAGGCTGCTTACGAGGAAGCTGAGCATGCTGCAAAGTTTGCTGAGCTGCTGGGCGAGGTCGTTACCGACTCCACCAAGAAGAACCTCGAGATGCGTGTAGACGCTGAGTTCGGCGCAACCGCAGGCAAGACCGATCTGGCTAAGCGCGCTAAGGCTGCTAACCTGGATGCAATCCATGACACCGTTCATGAGATGGCTCGCGACGAGGCTCGTCACGGCAAGGCACTCAAGGGTCTGCTCGACCGTTACTTCGGCTAAGATTTTAGGCGAACGAAAATGGATTTAACGGAAACCGTATGCTTCTGCGGCGATGTCTCGGTAGGCGATATCAAGGCTGCGGTTGAAGCGGGACACACCACGCTTGAGGCTGTCAAGGAAGCGACCGGCGCATCCACCCACTGCGGCGGCTGCGAGGACAAGGTTGCTGAGCTGATTGAACAGTTCAAGAAGTAAGTGATAAAAAGGAAAGAGGAGAAGGAACATCCTTCTCCTCTTTTTTATATGCTTGCGCTATTTGGTTCGTATCGACCGGATTTTGGACCAGTCGGAGTAATACCGGATGGATTTCGATCCGGATTTGACGGTTTTGTAGGTTCGGATGCGGACATAGTATGTCTTTTTCGATGACAGGCCGGAAATTGTTCTGGCAGTTGACGAATTTCTGGATATCGTGACGGTTTTTCTCGAGGAAGCGGGGAAGGTTTTCTTCGCAGCGTACTGAAGCTGATATCCGCTGGTCTGCGTGGTCTTTTTCTTCCACCGGGCAGAGAATCCGCGGCTGCGGGCGGAGAGCGAGGTAATCATGGATGCCGCCGGACGGATGGAAAAGGTCAGCTCAGCGGTACCCGTGTAGCGCGCTCCCTGAAAGGTCACGACTGCCGTGTATGTGCCGACTTTGCTGCGCGATTTGGGAACAGTGAATCGGTAATGCGAAGCGGCGATCGTCTTACCGTCGCTGCCGCGTACCGTCACAGATGGATTTTTGTTTTTTCCGCTGTACGTATATTGCATGCGGGAGAGTGCGATGGTCTTGGGATACGGGATGCGCACAGCAGACAGCACCGTGCCGCACCGCGTACAGGTTTTGGTGATCGAGCCGTCCTTTTTAACGGTCGCCTTGACCGTTTTGGTCTGCGATGTGTGTCCGAGCGCCGGAATATCCGTCGGTGCGGTGAGTGTCTTGCCGCAGTCGGCGCAGACGGTTCCGCCGCGCTGACCGGCTTTCGTGCAGGTTGCCGCAATATCGGTCATCGCTTTGGCGGTGTGACGGCTGGAATCAACCGGAATCGAACTGGTTCCGACGGTTTTGCCGCAGGTCGTGCAGGTCTGTGTGATCGTGCCGGTGTGAGAGCAGGTCGCCTGCGTCGTGACGGCCGATGTGCAGTCCGGATGCGGGCAGACGCTTTCGGAGAAAACGCCGAGCGAGCGGAAGGTGCGATTGTATTTCTCTGCATAGCGGAACGCACTCGAGCCGTCATAACCGGAAATCACTGCGTTTGCCGGGATGGTGGCGGGATAGAGTCCGATTTCGCAGTTCGGATTCGGAATGCGGATTTCCGTCATCGCGGTGCAGTTCTCAAATGCGGCGCCGGCGATGGACGTGATCCGGAACGGCAGATCGGCGCGGGTGAGCGCGGTGCATCCGGAGAATGCGGAGTCGCCGATTGCGGTCAGACTGTCGGGAAAGGAGATGGTTTGGAGACAGGATGCCTGATAAAAGGCGAGATCGCGGACGGTCTTGACACCGTCCGGTATCGAATAAGAAGTCTGTTCGCGCGCACAGGGATACTCCAACAGGGTGGCCCCTGATTTGTCGAACAGCACGCCGTCGACAGAGCGGAAGGATGGGTTGTCTGACGAGACGTGAATGGCGGTCAGACCGGAGCTTGCGGTAAAGTGCGGACTGTCCACCGCGTTGGTGCCGAGCATACCGATCCATGTAACCGTTGACGGAATGGTCAGCTCGGTGACATCCGAACCGGAGAAGGCGTTGGATGCGACGCCGCAGACCGTCTGTCCGTTCAGCTTGTCCGGAATCGTCACCGCACCTGCGGCGCCGTGGTATCCAGTAACGCATACACCGGTGCGGAAATCAGACGTAATGAAATCGCTCTCGAGAGCACCGGCATGAATTGACAGTGCTGGAAACAGCAGG
>JALFIV010000125.1 GCA_022775385.1 Clostridiales bacterium | reverse complement strand
ATCCATCAGAATGATGGATGCAATGCCGGAGAACACAACTGCCCACAGCAGGGCATACTGAAAGTTCGTACCGGAAATGGTGGAGGTGGTGATGGTGCCCGGTCCGATAAACGCACTTGCGATAATCGCGGCAGGACCCATACTCTTGAGTTTCTGAATGAACGATTTCTTTTCCATTTTTACTCATCCTTCCTTATATTATTTTGTGGAATGAATCATTCAGATTCATGTTACATTTTATCTCACCTAAATTTACTCGTCAATACATTCCGTTCAAATCGTGTAATATGATGAGTAAAGTGTAGAGATTCTCGTTTTATCCACACAAGTCTCCACGGCGTCTTTGAACAAAACCTCGTTATTTTCAACGAATATATATCCATTTTTTGTTTTTTATGACTTTTTCAGCCATAGCTGCATCCGTGGAATCGCAATCCCCGCATCACCTCCTTTCCCGTCCCGCCGGAAAGCGCTTCTCTCGCTCAGCGGACGGTCTTGCATCCGTGTGCTATACAAATTTTACTTTGAAACAAACGAACGCAGCCATCCGAAGATGGCCGCGTCGTCTTTGATAGAATATGAAATTTGATTATTCGTCGAAAATGGTTCCCTTGCGGAAGGAACGGGAGCTCGGCAGAACCTTCATCAGGACGTAGTAAACAACGCCAGTCGGAATCAGGCTGACATACCAAGACAGCTGCATGATGACCAGCGAGCAGGCTGCACCGACAATAATTGCGATAACTGCCGCCCAGTTGATTCCCTTAAACGGACCCTGTTTGTCGTACATATCGTTGATATCCAGCTTCTGCTTGCGCAGGATGAAGTAGTCAACAGCCATAACCGCGAAGATCGGGCCAAGGAACGCAGAGTAGAACTGCGTGAAGGTGGACAGGCCGGCTGCGGACTCAGCGGTAACCAGCTTCCACGGCATAACAACAACGGAGAGCACGCCTACGAGGATGGTTGCATGAGACCACTTGACGTGGAAGGACTCCATCAGGATATAGGACGGCGGTACGATGTTGTTGAGTACGTTGGTCGTAACCTGTGCAAATGCGATGAACAGGAGGGTAACGACGGTCAGGAACTTGCTGCCCATCAGGGTGGAGAATACGATTACCGGGTCGCTGTTGCCGGTTGCTGCGGTTACCAGCAGGCCGATCAGACCCATGAACAGAGTTACCGGGAGAATCGCAACTGCGTAGATGCCGCCGGTAAATACGGTGCCGACGTTCTCCTTGACGTTACGGGAGTAGTCGGATGCGTTGATGATCATGGTGGAGTAGATGCCCAGGAAGGACGTCGTTGCTGCCCAGAACGGCATGCCCCAAGTGCCCTGGATGCCGGAGAACACGCTGTTCAGCTCGGTGCCGAAGGTGGTATTGACGACATACAGCATGTAGATCAGGATTGCAATGATGAATACGCAGGAGATGTTCTCCAGCCACTTAATGCCCTCAAAGCCCTTGATTGCCAGAGCAATCTGCAGAACGGTGAACAGCGCATAGATAACCGGCAGGTTGTCGAAACCGAACAGGATCTTGAAGCAGCTGTTGATTGCGCCGGCGCCGACCCAGCTCTGATAGCCGAACCAGACGATTGCCGGCAGTCCGCGGAGGACGCCCGGAATCTTAACACCGACCGTGCCGAAGCTGCTGCGCAGCTGAACCGAGAAGCCGATGCCGTACTTGTGGCCGGCAACACCGATGATTGCCAGTGCAATTGCGATGACAGCACAGCCGATTGCCATGGCGAGAATCGCCTGGAATACGGTCAGTGCGCCAATCAGGCTTGCGCCCATGGAGAACGTACCGATCGATACACAGCCGCCCATAAAGCTTGCGCAGTAGGAAAGCGGGTCCATGATACGTTTTTTGGTTGGCAGCAGGTCTTCGTTTACACCCTTTGCCAGCTCAGGTCTCAGTACCTGATTGTCAACGATAGCTTTACTCATATTTTCGCCTCTTTCTTTCATCCGTCGTTTACTTTATCTTTTTAACAAGAGTGCCGACACCCTTGTCCGCAACGATCTTGCCATCCTCAGCAACGACATTGCCGCGGATGATGGTAGTAACCGGGAGACCCTTGCCCTTCATGCCGACAAATGCGGAGATCTTGTTGACATAGAGGAGCGAATCGCTCGTGATCTCCCATTCCTTCTCCGGATCGACGATCAGCAGATCTGCATCAAAGCCGATCTTGATGTCGCCCTTCTTGCCGTAGATGCCGAATGCCTTTGCCGGCAGGACGGACATGGCGTTTGCCAGAACCGTCGGGGAAACGCCGCGCTTGACACAGCCCTCGTGGAAGGTGACCTGGAATCCGCTCTGGATGCCGCTGATGCCGCCCCATACGTCGAATACATTCTCGATCTTGTTGCCCAGGATCTCATTGAACTTCTCATCGTAAGAGCACGGAGAGTGATCGCTTGCGATGCCGCTGAACGTGCCGTCCTCGACATAGCTCCACAGTCTGTCGACCTCCTCCTGCGAACGCAGCGGCGGTGCGCACTTGAACAGCGGGCCGTTCTCGATGACGTCCTTGTCCGTCAGGCTCAGGTAGTGCGAGCAGGTCTCAGCCGTGATATCATAGCCTTCCTGCTGTGCTTCCTTGATCTTCTGTGCAACGTCCGGGCTGCTGACATGGCAGATGTGCGCCTTGCATCCGGTTGCCTTGGCAATCTCAATGATGTCAACGGTCGCGAGCATCTCGGAGATAACCGGTCTGGAATCCAGGAATCCCTGCCAGTCGAGACGGCCTTCCTTCTTCATGCGCTGCTCCTGCCACTTGATGGAGGAGAAATCCTCGCAGTGGAAGCCGGCACGTCCGTCAAATTCCTTGATGATCTCCATCGCCTCGTAGGCCTGACCATAGCTCAGGGAGCTGTAATCCGGAGATACCGGTCCGATAAAGGACTTGAATGCGACACAACCCTTGTCGTCCAGACCCTTCAGATCGTCAAAATTGTCCGGAATCAGGCCGCCCCAGAAGCAGTAATCGACATAAGCGTTGGGAGAAACCTTCTCCTCCTTGATGTCGAACAGCTCTGCGTTGGTTAGTGCCGGCTCGTTCTGAAGCGGCATGTCGATGATGGTGGTGTAACCGCCTACCGCAGCGGCTGCCGTGCCGTGCTCATAGTCCTCGCGCCACTCATAGCCCGGATCATTCAGATGCGCATGGGTATCGATTGCGCCCGGGAACACATAGTTACCCTTTGCGTCAATGACCTTTGCCGCATCCGGTGTCTCTGTGGCTGCCAATACCGCCGCGATCTTGCCATCCTTCACTGCGATATTGCCGTCTGTAACAGACTCTGCCGTTACAATTTTACCGTTCTTGATAAGCAAATCGTACATAGAACAACCTCCCTAAAATTTCCATTTTGAGATCACCATAATCGGTCAACCTCTTTTTAGACTCTCTATGTATATTCTAAACGATACCTGCACCGTTCACAAGTGTGTTATTGTATAAAATATTCCAAATGTTTTTGTCATCAATGCACAATTATAAAGTTGTGCCGCGCGGGTTTTTTCCAATCTTTCCCCAATTCTACGGTTTCGGCGGCTTTTTTCCGTTCATTAAAATCTGGTCATAATTTTACCATCAAAACTTAACCACATTTCAGTCGTTTTTTTACCAAAAACAGCCATAATCTACTCATTCTAACCGGATCACACCGCACTTCCTCTTTCCTCTCATCTTTTCAGACCACCTCAAATCTGCTACTATAATACCAGCAAACCATGTCAGTCAGGAGGAATTCTGTTGCGTTGTTCGATCACCGACGCCAGCGCCTACGCGTGCGGCATTCTGCAGTCCCATTCTGCGGGTACGGTACACTCCGTCTACCGCAAAACAATCAATCTGCTGTTCGGCGGACAGCTGCTCGCCCTGCAGGCAGCACACTCCCCGCTCTCTCCGCTCAGCCTGATTCTGGATCTGACAGAGCAGCAGATGCAGGCGTTTCCGGCCGCCGCCGGTCAGTCCGTCTCGGTATCCGGCGGACAGCTTGTCATCCTCTGCGGCGGCAGTCCAATGGAGATTTCCTGCCTCCGCCCCATGCTGTACGATCCGGTCCTGCGCGGCACACTCCCGCCATCCCGGCGGGATACCCTGCTGCATGCCGTCCAAGCCGTGCTGAATGAATCCGGCCGGAGCGGCTTCTCGCTGATTGTCCGCCGCGATCCGTCTGTAGACGGCGATTTGATCCTGTCCGCCGCCGCCCGGTATCTCCGGCAGGCGTGGACGCAATATCACGCGGCGCAGTACGAACAGTCCGCCGACTCGCTCTGCCGCGTCATCGGACTCGGCATCGGCCTGACCCCCAGCGGAGACGACTTTCTCTGCGGTATATTCGCCGGCCTCCGGCTGCTCGGACGGGAACAGGATGCGTTTTCGCTCGCCCTGCACCGGCAGGCGGAATCCTGCCTCGATCGAACCAACGAGATCAGCGCGGCTTTCCTCTCCTGCGCCTTGCTCGGACAGTTCAGCCAGGCAGTCTGTTCCCTTCCCAGTGTTCCCTCTGCGGAACAGCTCATGCAGTCGTTCTCCGCAATCGGTCATTCCTCCGGTATGGATACGCTCTGCGGAATCCTGTTCGCACTTTCGCTGTAACAGCAACGCTCACTCCGCAAAAATGAATGCAAAAAGGCGCCGACTGATGTCGACGCCTTTGTCTATTGTTATTATAATACAACTTTTCAAAATTTGCAACCGGAAAACCATACATCTTCTGAGAAATTGTTCCACTCAAACAGCTGTACCAATAACCATTCCCCTGCGGATCAAATCAAAATGCCGCAGATCACATATACAACCAGTGCACAGACCCATGCGACGGCGCACTGGAATACCACCACGCCGGCCGCCCATTTTCCGCCGAGTTCGCGCTTGATCGATGCGACCGCCGCGACGCAGGGACTGTACAGCAGGCAGAATACCAGCAGCGCGGCCGCAGCAGGGACGGACAGTGCGGCGAGCACGCCCTCCGTGCCGGCAAACAGGATGTTCAGCGTAGATACCACGCTCTCCTTCGCCATAAATCCGGTGATCAAAGCTGTGGAAACGCGCCAGTCTCCAAAACCAAGCGGCGCGAAAATCGGGGCGATGACGCCGGAGATCATGGCAAGAATGCTGTCCTGTGAGTCGCTGACCATCTGCAGCTGCAGATTAAAGGTCTGCAGGAACCAAATGACGATGGTCGCAACAAAGATGACCGTGAAGGCACGCTGCAGGAAGTCCTTCGCCTTGTCCCACAGCAGCCGAACGACATTTTTCGCGCTCGGCATCCGGTAGTTCGGCAGCTCCATGACAAACGGAACCGCTTCTCCGCGGAACAGGCTGTTTTTGGACAGCAGGGCCACAAGAATGCCCACGGCGATGCCGAGGAAATACAGACCGACCATGATCAGACCGCTGTAGTTCGGGAAGAAAACCGAGGTGAAAAAACCATAAATCGGGAGCTTTGCCGAACAGCTCATAAACGGAGTCAGGATAATCGTCATATGGCGGTCGCGGTCGGACGGGAGTGTCCGGCTCGCCATGACACCCGGAACCGTACAGCCGAAGCCGACAAGCAGCGGCACAATGCTTCGTCCGGACAGACCGATTTTGCGCAGGAGCTTGTCCATGACAAACGCCACGCGCGCCATATATCCCGTGTCCTCCAGCAGGGACAGGAAGAAAAACAGTGTGACAATGATCGGCAGGAAGCTCAGCACACTGCCGACACCGTTGAAGATGCCGTCGATGACCAGCGAGTGCACCGCCTCATTCATGTTCCATGCGGTAAAGGCGGCATCCACCATGTCGGTCAGCTGCGCGATGCCAAGCTCCAGCAGTCCCTGCAGCCATGCGCCGATGACGTTGAACGTCAGCCAGAAAACCAGACCCATGATCAGGACAAAGGTCGGAATCGCGGTATATTTTCCGGTCAGAACCTCGTCAATCCTCCGGCTTCTGGCGTGCTCCTTACTCTCCTCCGGCTTGACCACCGTCTCCTGAACCAGTTTGCGGATAAACGTGAAGCGCATATCGGCAATCGCCGCCGCGCGGTCGAGTCCGCGCTCCTCCTCCATCTGTCGGATGATGTGTTCGAGCATCTCCTGCTCGTTGGTGCTCAGATGCAGCGATCGCAGAATCAGCTCATCGCCCTCAATCAGCTTGGCCGCGGCAAACCGGACCGGAATGCCGGCGGTCTCCGCATGGTCCTCAATCAGGTGCATGATGCCGTGCAGACAGCGGTGCACCGCGCCGCCGTGGTCGGTCTCATCGCAGAAATCCATCCGCCCCGGCTTTTCCTGAAACTGTGCGATATGTACCGCGTGGCGGGTCAGTTCGTCGACACCCTCGTTTTTCGCCGCCGAAATCGGGACAACCGGAATGCCGAGCATCTCCTCCATCTCGTTGATGCGGATGGAGCCGCCGTTTCCGCGCATCTCATCCATCATGTTGAGCGCGAGTACAATCGGGATGTTCAGCTCCATCAGCTGCATCGTCAGATACAGATTGCGCTCGATATTGGTGGCGTCAACGATGTTGATGATCGCCGTCGGCTTTTCGTTGATGATAAATTCGCGCGTGACAATTTCCTCACTGCTGTATGGCGACATTGAATAGATGCCGGGCAGGTCGGTGATCTCGGTGTTGGCATAGCCGCGGATGGTGCCGCTCTTACGGTCCACCGTGACGCCCGGGAAATTGCCCACATGCTGATTGGCGCCGGTCAGCGCATTAAACAACGTCGTCTTGCCGCAGTTCTGATTGCCGGCGAGCGCAAATGTCAGCGTCTGTCCCTCCGGCAGCGGCGTCTCGTCCGCCTTGACATGGTATTTGCCGGTCTCGCCCAGACCCGGATGCTCCACCTTCCGCGCCGGCTGTGCCTCCGGACGGTTTTTTTCCCGAATCTGATCTTTGCTCAGCAGCATGACCTGAATCTTGTCCGCATCCGCCAGGCGCAGTGTCAGCTCATAGCCGTGAACCCGAAGCTGAATCGGGTC
The DNA here is from genome assembly GCA_022775385.1 of Clostridiales bacterium. Lineage (GTDB taxonomy): Bacteria > Bacillota > Clostridia > Oscillospirales > Butyricicoccaceae > Butyricicoccus_A. The sequence goes on along the minus strand of JALFIV010000125.1, from coordinate 8,561 downwards.
TCCCATCGGCGCGTATTTGACCAGTGTAATCTCCACACCGGGAATGACGCCCATATCCAGAAAGTGCTGCCGGAGCGCACCCTCGCCGCCGACAACGGTGACCCGGGCCGTATCCCCTATGTTCATCTCTTTGATCGTCATAGCATTTCCTCCAAATCAAAAATTTGGCTCCAAATCGCTCTACAAAAGTTAGTCTACACTTCTCTTCTTCGTCTGTCAAGAAGATTCACCCTCATTTTCTATCAACATCTTGCTTTTTCTGCCTGTTTCGCCCTTAAATCTCACTATTCTTGCTGACCAATTCCATCCTGTACACAGAGGTTTTTGGATAAAACATGACAGAAAGTTCGCGCTCTGCAATAAAAAAAGACGATACGCGCCGCCCCATTCGGGACAGCCGTACCGTCTTATATAATTCTTGTTGATTATTCCTTGCCGTTAAAGCAGTAGGTGCACACCTTGCACGGCTCAATGCCGATGGACGCCAGCAGATCATCCAGACGATGATAGCGCAGGGAGGTGAAATTCTGGATCTTGCAGATATCCTCCAGCATCTGCGCATAGCGCTCGCTGCACGGATCGGAATACTCATCCAGTACGCCCTGATTGTAGTCCTCTCCCTCACGCTCCTTGATGACGCGGCGCGTGATCAGCTCCATCTCCGACTTGGAACGGGAGAAATTCAGGTACTTACAGCCATAGATCAGCGGCGGGCAGGCCGGACGGATGTGTACTTCCTTCGCGCCGCTCTGGTACAGGAACTGGGTCGTGTCGCGCAGCTGCGTGCCGCGGACGATGGAATCGTCGATGAGCAGCAGTTTTTTGTCCTTGATGAGAGACGGGACCGGAAGCAGCTTCATGCGGGCGATCAACTCGCGCTGTTTCTGGTTGGTCGGCATGAAGGAACGCGGCCAGGTCGGCGTATACTTGATGAACGGTCTCGCATACGGGATGCCCGCCTCGTTGGAATAGCCGATCGCATGCGCAATGCCGGAATCCGGCACGCCGGCGACCAGATCAGGCTCGACCGAACCCTTGTCGCGCTTTGCCAGCATCGCGCCGCAGTTGTAGCGCATCTGCTCGACATTGACACCCTCATACGAGGAGGTCGGATATCCGTAGTAGACCCACAAGAACGAGCAGATCTTCATATCCTTGCCCGGTTCTCCGACGGTCTCCACACCGTCCGGCGTCACAAGCACGATCTCCGCCGGTCCCAGCTCCTTGTGATCCGCGTAGCCGAGATTGAAGTAGGCGAAATTCTCAAACGAGATGCAGTAGCCGTCCTCGCGCTTGCCGATGACCACCGGTATGCGTCCCAGACGGTCGCGCGCCGCATAGATGCCGTCCTGTGTCATGAGCAGCAGCGACATCGAGCCGTCGATGATGCTCTGAATATAGCGGATGCCCTCGACAATGCTGTCCTTTTTGCAGATCAGCGCCGCAACCAGCTCGGTCGCGTTGACCTGTCCGCCGGACATCTCCTGGAAATGAGCCGGACCGTCCTTATAGATCTCGCCGACCAGTTCCTCGAAATTGTTGATCTTTCCCACCGTCGTGATGGCAAAGCTGCCGAGGTGGGACTGGATCAGCAGCGGCTGCGGTTCATAATCCGAAATGCAGGCAATACCCAGATTGCCCTCCATGCTGCTTGCGTCCCGCTCGAACTTGGTGCGGAACGGAGAGTTTTCGATATTGTGGATCGCACGGTCAAATCCACCGGCGCCGTATACCGCCATGCCGCCGCGGCGTGTGCCGAGGTGCGAGTGGTAGTCCACGCCATAAAACAAATCGAGTACACAGTCGTTTTTCGATGCTACGCCAAAAAATCCGCCCATTCATCTTCTCCTATCTGATTCTTACGTCCCGGTTATCGGGAAATTGTTTTCTGCTTTTAAATTGTATCATGGAATACCGCATCTGTCTAATGATTTCTGGCATTTTATCGTTTTCGGTAGGAGTGCATCACACGCATCACCGATTCGATCTGTTCATCCGGCAGAATCACCGGCTCCCCGATGCTGCGGCAGCGGTAATACATCTCACAGACAAACTCCACCTGCTGTGCGGTATCAAACGCATAGGAGAGGGATTCGCCGACCGCGAGCATGCCGTGGTTTCCGAGCAGGCAGGCATAGCCGTCGCCGACCGTCTTCTCCGCGAGCTGAGCCAGCTCCCAAGTGCCGAACGGCGCATACGGCGCGCACGGAATCTCCTTTCCCGCATAGCCGACGGCATAGTGTACCGCCGGAACCGTCCAGTTCATACAGGCGAGCGTGGTGGCAAACGGCGAATGCGTGTGCACAACCGCACGCACATCCGGACGATGCAGATAGAACACGCGGTGCATATCGTACTCGCTCGACGGACTGGCGCTCCCGTCCACCTGTTCTCCCTCCGGCGTCAGCACCGCGACGTCCTCTGCGTCCGTCTTGTAATAGTCCATCCCGCTCGGGCTGATCGCCATGAGATTTTCCTCCGGATTGTACACGCTGATGTTGCCGAATGTACCGGTCACCAATCCGGTATCCAGCAGTTTCTTTCCGTATTCGACGACCAGCTTCCGCTCGCTGTGCAGCAGCATCGGTATCCCCCCCCATTGATTTTCGTACCTGTATTCTAGCAAAGCGGCCGGAAGCTGTCAATTTTCTCCCCGCCGCAGGCGAAACTTTCTGAAAAAACAGCAAGAAACACAAAGAATATTCTCTGATTTTCTGTATAATAGAATCAGGAGAGTAAAGGGCTCCGGCGTGTTCTGCCGGCGAGTCGAATCGGCAAATCCCCAAAATCTATGATACAGGAGTGAATCACTATGTTAAAGCTGGGTTTCAACGAAGCAACATGTAAAGAGAATTCTTCCGTCGAGCGCGATCTGGAACTGTGCGAGAAGTACGGATATGACTACATCGAACTGCGTCTGGACATGCTCAAGGAGTATCTTAAGACACACACGGTCGAGGATCTGAAGGCATTCTTCGCCAAAAGCCACCTCAAGCCGTTTGCATTCAATTCCATCGAAAACATCAACTTCTGCTCCCCGGAAGAGTGGAAAGAAGTTGTGGATCTGGTCACTTTCGGCTGCCAGCTGTCCAAGGAAATCGGCAACAAGTACCTGATCATCGTTCCGACCGTCCGCGACGACATGATCTTCAAGAACGAGCAGGAAATCTTTGAGGACTCGGTCAAGGTCATCAACGAGCTGGCTGACATCGCCGAGCAGTACGGCGTCGGCCTGTCCTTCGAGCCGATCGGCGACCGCCGCTGGTGCTGCAACTCCGTCCGTCAGGCATGGGAAATCGTTCAGGCCGTCAACCGCGACAGCGTCGGACTGACCGTCGACTGCATCAACGTCTACATGCACGACAAGTGCGCTGATGTCGACTACATCCGCAAGATTCCGAAGGAAAAGCTGTTTGTTTACCATATCAACGACTGTGAGGATCTGCCGCTCCGCGTTCTGGATCACTGCCACCGCATCATGCCGGGCAAGGGCTGCATCCCGATTGCCGAGGTCAGCAAGGCTGTCATGGACGTCGGCTACGACGGACCGGCCTGCCTCGAGCTGTTCCGCCCGGAGTACTGGGAAATGGACGCCGAGGATGTCATCAAGATGGGTGCCGAGTGCTGTGCACCGTATCTGAAGTAATTTCAAATTGTTTTACTCTATCATCTGAACTTCCAGCAGAAGGTCCGGGACACCCGCGGTGTTCCGGGCCTTTTGCCCGTGTTTCTTGACATCCTCTCCCCGAGCGTGTATCATAAATTCATACCATTCCGGAAGGTAATTCAGGAGGTCCCACCATGAACGATTACAGACAATGGGTTGCCGCGCTGCGCGACACGCGCGACCTGCCGGACGAGGCGCTCCGCACGCTGCTGGAGACGGACGCGGCGGACGAACTGCTGCGCGAGGCGGCGGATGCGGTGCGCCGTGAGCGATACGGCGACGCGGTCTATGTGCGCGGACTCATCGAATTTACCAACTACTGCAAAAACGACTGCTACTACTGCGGCATCCGGCACGGAAACCGGAACGCCTCCCGCTACCGGCTGGAGCTGGATGACATCCTCTCCTGCTGCCGCGAGGGCTACGCACTCGGATTCCGCACCTTTGTCCTGCAGGGCGGCGAGGATCCCTACTACACCGACGACAAGATCTGCGCCATCGTCTCCTCGATCCGCGATCGCTATCCCGACTGTGCCATCACGCTCTCCATTGGCGAAAAACCGCGTGAGAGCTATCAGGCGTACTTTGACGCGGGCGCAAACCGCTATCTGCTGCGGCACGAGACCGCGACCGACAGCCATTACCGCAGACTGCATCCGGCGTCGATGGATCCGGAAAACCGGCGGCGCTGTCTGTTCGATCTCAAGGACATCGGCTATCAGGTCGGCGCGGGCATCATGGTCGGCTCCCCATACCAGACGACCGACTGTCTGATCCGCGACCTGCGCTTTCTTCAGGAGCTGTCTCCGGACATGATCGGCATCGGGCCGTTTCTGACCCATGCCGACACGCCGTTCCGCGATCAGCCGAACGGCAGTCTGACGCTGACGCTCCGTCTGCTGTCCATCCTGCGCCTGATGTTCCCCTATGTCCTGCTCCCCGCGACGACCGCCCTCGGCACGATCCACCCGCAGGGACGGGAGATGGGACTGCGCGCCGGCGCGAACGTCGTCATGCCCAACCTGTCGCCGGTTACTGTGCGCAAGCTGTACGAGCTGTACGACAACAAAATCTGCACCGGTGAGGAGGCGGCACAGTGCCGCGGCTGTCTGGAACGGCGTGTTCAGGCCGCCGGCTATCAAATCGTCACCGACATCGGCAACGCCAGGAGAGGAACCCCGTCATGATGAATTTTTCCCGCGATCAGCTCGATCGCTACTCCCGCCAGCTTCTGCTGACGGAATTCGGCCCGTGCGGACAAGAAGCCCTGCTCCAGGCCCGTGTTCTGGTCATCGGCGCCGGCGCCCTCGGCTCCGCCGCTCTGCTGTACCTCGCCGGTGCGGGTGTCGGCACGATCGGCATCGCGGACGGCGACACGGTTCAGCTGTCCAACCTGCACCGTCAAGTCATCCACACCACGCAGAGCATCGGACGGACCAAACTCGAGTCCGCCAGACGCGCCATCGCCGCGCGCAATCCGGATGTTCGGGTCGTCCTGCATCCCGCCTTTCTGACCGCGGATAATATCCTCCCCATCCTTGCGGAATACGACTTTATTCTGGACTGCACCGACCGGTTTGAGACAAAGTTTCTCATCAACGATGCATGCGTCCTCGCTAAAAAGCCGTTTTCCCACGCGGGAATCGTCCGCTTCGCCGGTCAGACCATGACCTATGTGCCGGGTCAGGGACCCTGCCTGCGCTGTCTGTTCGGTGAGGTTCCGTCAGGTACGACCTGTGCGGAGGTCGGTGTGCTCGGCTCGGTGGTCGGCATCCTCGGCAGTATTCAGGCGACCGAGGCGGTCAAGTATCTGTCCGGCATCGGCAAGCTGCTCACCGGACGCATTCTGCATGTCGACGGACTGACGATGGATATCCGCACCCTGCACATGGCCGAGCACAATCCCGACTGTCCGGTCTGCGGCACCCATCCGGAAATCACCTCGCTGGCTGTCCGGCAGGCGGATTATCGGATCGATACCGTACAATGACAAATAAACAGCGGCGTGCGTCGGTACTCTCCGACACACGCCGTTTCTGCATTTTTTACGGTCTGCACTGCCCGCACGGCTCATAACCCTGCCGGATCAACATCTCCCGCGTTCCGGTGTAATCCTCACGGTTTTTGTCCTTCATCTGTTTGACACTGCCGCAGTCCGGACGATGGAACTTCCTGTTGTTTGTGTTGAGCACATATTCGTGCTCCTCTCCGTTCGTCTCCTCCTGTTCCTCCCAGCTGGTTCCGTCGGCATAATCAATTCCGACGCCCGGCTGAACATTGTAGCAGTAGACATGGAAACAGATTCCGTCGCCCTCATCCTCGACCGACCATGCCTCCATCTCGACGCCGCGCGCGACCAGTTCCTCCCCCTCAAACACCGGTGTGACACGGTACAGCACGTGATTGCCGGTGTCCTTGACATAGTCCGCGACCAGATTTTCAAACGGGAGCATGCCTGTGACATTTAGGTAGCGGGTTCCGGTGATCAGATTGCCTCGGTTGGCATTTTCCGCCGTGAGCTGAAAGCCGATCAGATGACACCGGTTGTACAGGCTCTTTCCGTCGACGAAGTCGTAGCGGACGGACTGCCATCCGGACGGCTTGACCGAGCTGATGGAACCGCGCTCCTCGGTCGGCATGGTCTCCGGACACACATTGGCAAACGCCGTGCCGCATCGTCCCAGCTCATCCAGCTCCGCATACTCCTCAAACGCCTGTGTCGTGTAATCCGACTCGTCAAAATCCGGCTGGTTGTCCGCCAGCACGACATAGGGATCACCGCTGTATTCCGGCACCGATTCGACCGAGACAGCCTCCGCCTGTACCGGTTCCGCCTGTTTCGCCTCTGCCGCCGCGGTCTCCGCCGTGCATCCGCACAGACCGAACAGCAGCGTCAGCAGGACGGTCAGTCCCGCCATCCGGCGCAATATCCTTCGATTCATGGTTTTCTCCTCCTGTTTCTTCCATGCTGTTCTCTTATTCTACCGCGAACGGCGAAAAAAGTAAACGACAACCTGACAATCCATTCCCGTTCTGTTATACTGAAGATATCTTATTTAAGGGGGGAATATCCCGCATGACACCGATTCAAACCCGTCTTTTTGCCCTGCAGGACAGCGGATACCGCGATTTTCACGCCAAACTCATCCCCACCGTCCCCAAAGACCGCATCATCGGCGTGCGCACGCCTGAGCTGCGCAGACTGGCGAAGGAGTTTGCCAAAACGCCGGAGTCGGAGGATTTTCTCCGCGAGCTGCCGCACACCTATTACGAAGAAGACAATCTGCACGCCTTTCTTCTGGAGACCATCCGCGATTTCGACCGGCTCATCGCGGAGCTCGACCGTTTTCTCCCCTGTGTGGACAACTGGGCGACCTGCGATATGATGTCTCCCAAGCTGTTCCGCACCCGACGTGAGGCGCTCCTCCCGCACATCCTCCGCTGGCTGGATGCGCCGGATGTCTACACCGTCCGCTTCGCCGTCGGCATGCTGATGACGCACTATCTCGACGACGCGTTTTCTCCGGATTATCCCGCCCTCGCCGCCTCGGTGCAATCGGAGGAATACTACATCAACATGATGATCGCGTGGTACTTTGCCACCGCACTCACCAAGCAGTACGACGCCGTCCTCCCCTACCTGACCGAGCGCCGTCTCAGTCCGTGGATCCACAATAAAACCATCCAGAAAGCGGTGGAGAGCCGGCGGATTCCCACGGAGACCAAACAGTATCTCCGCACACTCCGGCAGAAATAACAGAAGAAAAACCGTCCCGAAAAACGGGACGGTTTTGTTTGTTTTGTATGTACTTACGACGGATGATCCGTGAGCGCACACGCAACGTTGATGGCATGTGCGGAACAGCGCTCCAGTCCGGTCAGCATATCGGTGTAGATGATGCCGCCCGCCGGATCACAGTTCATCGTAGTCAGCCGCTCAATGTGGTTGTTTGTCAGTTCGATCTGCATCTCGTCGACGATCCGGCACAGCTTTTCTGCCTCCGGAACCCGGTCGAACTGCTCGGTCTCGAAGATCTCAAGACAGAGACGGACAGATTCCTGAACCATATCGTAGAATCTTCTCAGATCGGACATACCTGCGTCGGAAATCTTTGCAATCTGCTGCTTGAGCTGCGATTCATAGAGCGCAAACTCCTTCGCATGATCGGAGATCCGCTCCAGATCCGCGACAACCAGTGTCAGCATCGAGACGCGTTTGATGTCGCGCATGGACATGTTGTGGGTTCGGTAAACGACAAGACCTTCGGTGATCGCCCGGTTGAGGTAATCCACCGTATCCTCCAGCTCGACGACCTCCTGAACCTTGTTGTCGTCCAGTTCGAAGAAGCATTCCATGGAGAGGCGCAGCGCCTTTGCGGAGAATTCGCCCATGCGGGTGATTTCACGCTTGGCATCCGACAGCAGTACAGCAGCCGGAATGGTCGAAACGCGGATGTTGTCCATGTAGACCAGCTTGCGGTCTGCCGCCGCACCGATCTCCTCCTGCGTAATCGGGATGATGCGCTCTGCCAGCGAGATGATCTTGTTGGCAAACGGAAGCTCAACCAGAACGGCGATAATCGCGAAAATCGTGTGCGTATTCGCGATCTGACGGCCGATATCGTTCGGGGAAAGCCCCTGAATCAGATCCAGCATCTGCGGAATCAGATTGATCAGAATGATCAGGATAATCGCACGGAAAATATTGAACAGCAAGTTCAGAATCGCGGTGCGCTTGCCCTTGCGGTTTGCAGTCAGGGACGCGAGAATGTTCGGGGTAACCGAGCCGATTGCCGCACCCATGATCAGGTAAACCGCAATATGATAATCCAGAATTCCCTGTACGGCAAATGCCTGGAAAATTACAACCGAGGACGATGAGCTCTGCACCAGC
>JALFIV010000124.1 GCA_022775385.1 Clostridiales bacterium | reverse complement strand
TCCGGCGGAATAATCCAGAGCGAGGTCTCTTTTTCCGCCTCAATCATGACATCAAACTGCATGCTGTGCAGCATGCAGGACGCGGACAGCAGACAGATATCGCGGTCAAACAGCCGGTAAATCGTAATTTCCCGTCCCTCGTCGGAGAGAATATACGCCCGAAGCTGACCGTGTTCCACCAATAAAAGACCGGTGCAGTCCTCACCGCTGTGGATAGCAGTTCCCTTCCCGACCGTGCGGGAAACCGCGCTCTCCGTCAGTGTTTCCTGCTGCGCCGCCGTCATCTGATCCCATATCGGAAAATAATCCTTCAGCACCATGCTCTCCCCTCCCGTCTGCCGCATTAGCCGGTGCATCAATCCGGAAATATCAAAGCGTAATCACATCGCCGTCATCCGGAACATACAGCGCGGGCGGCGTTTCGCATCCCGCCAGCCACTGCGCACCCTCGGCAAGGTATTTTTCCTTACGCACAGTCTTTTCCGTCTGATCCTCCACATGCCACAGCACCACGTGTTTGACACCCAGCTCTGCCGCCTGCTCACAGGCCTCCTTGACTGTGTCGTGCTTTTTCTCATATGCGTGGAACCGCTCCTGCTCCGCATGACAGCACAAGACCTCCCGCAGCAGCCAGTCCGCTCCGCGCGCGGTCTCCCGCGTTTTCCGCTTCATCGGCTCGTCTCCGGCAAACACCAGCGTCCTGCCGCTGTGAAGCGTCAGATGATAGCCGTACTGCAGGGTTTTCTTCGAGCCGATGTCAAAGAACATGACGTCCCATCCCGCAATACGGCGTCTCTCTCCATCCTTGACCGGAACGAAGAAAATAAACCGTCCGATCATCTTGTAGAACTTCGGCCGCAGCATCATCCGGCACATGCTGTCCAGCACATCCAGAACCTCCCGATGCCCGTAAAAGTACATCGGCTCGGTATACTCTCCCTTTGCCATCGGCACGGAGAGCACGCGGATGATCCACAGCGCGCCCAGGCAATGATCCATATGCGCATGGCTGAGAAACACGTGGTGAATATCCCGAAGCGAAATCCCCATCTCGTCCAGCCGGAGCAGCAGACTGTTTCCGCCGCCGGTGTCGGTCAGCAGGAAGTCATTCCCTTCTTTGAGCGCAAAACAGGTGTTGAATGACCGGACCGATGTCGCGTTTCCGGTTCCCAGTACATACAGCTGTTCCATCCCGCGTCCTCCCTTCATTCTGTTAGACGAAATCCTCAATCGCTGTCATCAGCGGCGCCATCAGCTGTTTCTTCCGGCTGACCACGCCGGAGAGGACAATACTGTGCTCGTCCGCCGGCTCACCGAATGCCGCCGCAACAATCTCCTCCGTCCGCTTTCCGACAAACAGCAGCTCGGTCGACTCGCCGATGATGTTGGTCATCATGAGGAACATCATATCCAGACCGGACGACGGCAGGAGCTCGGTCATATAGGAGATCATTTTCGACTTGAGCGCATGAAGCTCCGAGCCGCTGACGCTCGTGATCTGCGCCACGGCAAGCGAGCGCGTCTTGGCATGGAAGCACTTGTAATCCATATGAAACAGCTCATCCGGCGAGCGCTCTCCGAGCTGGGCGCCCGCGTTGAACATCGCCTCGGCGTGCGCCGTGATGTCGATTCCTGCTGTCTTGGCCAGTATCTTTGCCATCCGGTCGTCCAGCATCGTGCAGGTCGGCGAGCGGAACATCAGCGTATCCGACAGAATTGCCGAGCACAGCAGTCCGGCGATCGTCGGTGAGATGGCAATCTGGTTCTCCTGATACATGAGCGCGACGATTGTCGCAGTGCATCCGAGCGGCTGATTGCGGAAATAGATCGGATTGTTGGTCTCCACCGAGTCGATTCGGTGGTGATCGATGATCTCGACAATCTCGGTCGAGCGGATACCCTCCGCCGCCTGATCCTTTTCATTGTGGTCGACGAGAATCACCTTCTGTTTCTCCATATCCAGCAGGTTGCGCTGGGAGATCATGCCGACATACTGTCCGGAATCGTTCAGAATCGGGAAATAGCGGATGCGCTTTTTGGAGACGACCGCCTTGACCTCGCTGACCAGATCGTTTTCCCGGAACGTAATCAGCCGGTTTTTGCGCATGATGTGGCTGACCGGTACCGCCTGGTTGATGAGCTTGGAGCAGGTATAGGTATCCAGCGGGGTCGCGATAATCGCACAGTTTGCCTCGCGCGCCAGCTTCTGAATGGTCTTGGAGACCTTGGAGTCCAGTCCGATGACAATGCATCCCGCCTTCATCTCAATCGAGCAGAGCTGGGATTCATACCGGTTTCCCAGAATGACCAGATCGTGCTCATTGATGTAATCCTCCATGACATCGGGATTCGCCGCCGCGACAACGACCTTTCCCTGAGAAAAATCCCCGTCCGGATCGCCGACAACCAGCGTTCCGCCGAGTACATCCACAATATTCTGATAGCTGGTGTGCGCCTCCGCGAGCGCGTTGGCGTCCTGATCCTCAATATAGAACCGCGCGATATCGCCCTGTGTCAGCACACCCTCCAGATGGTTGTTGTCATCCAGCACCGCCAGCGTCGGGAGTGCGTTGTCCCGCATGTATTTCCATGCGCGCTTGAGCGACATCGTCCGCTTGATGCCGCGGACCGTTCGATACTGCACATCGGATACCGTCGGCTCGAGCGAATCCATCCGCTGCGGCGGCTCCACGCCGAAGGTATCCAGTACATATTTGGTCTCCGGATTGATCCGTCCCGCCCTGCATGCCACGTATTTTTCCCCCGTCAGCGCTTCCTTGAGCTGCGCATAGCAGATTGCAGAGCAAATCGAATCGGTATCCGGATTCTTGTGTCCAATTACTATTGTCGGTTTCACGTTCTCTTCCTCACCCATCTTCATTCTCCGCCGGATTTCTTCCCGGCGTCTTTTCTGTACTATCTGTTCTATCTTAAAACAGCTGATTTGTCAAGTATTCATGCATAACAAAGCACCCATCCGAGCGGATCGGTGCCTTGTTTTTTCTGTTTCCGTTCTTTCACGTGAAAAAACGCGGCAGAAAATGCTATTTCTTACATTGGTGTCGTTTTGATCACGCCAAATGCCGTCGCTCGGTTTTTACTTCTTCGCGATCAAGTCGATTTCAATCAACGCTCCGCCGCACAACGCCGTGACACCGACCGTCGTTCTCGCCGGATACGGCGCGGTAAACTGCTGTTCGTAGACCGCATTCATCGCATCAAAATTGTTCATATCCGTCAGATAGACGTTGACCTTCTGTACATTTCCCTCGTTCATTCCCATCTCGTGCAGAATGCTGAACAGATTCTTGAAGCTCTGTTTGGTCTGTTCGGTGATTCCCTCCGCCGTAATCTCTCCGGCCGCCGGATTGATCGGCGTCTGTCCCGACAAATAGACATAGTCGCCGCTGTCCACCGCATGGGAGTAGGGTCCCGTGCATCCTGCGTTTCCGGAAATATAAACCTCTCGTTTCATTGTGCTCTCTCCTGTCCTCCAGAATCATCTTGACAAACCGGCAATCGGTTTGATCTATCATATCAGATCGTCCGGATGATTGCAACCGGCCGTGCTCCGTCATTCTCCGGAGCATTTTGACACCGTGCAAAAACCTTGACAATTGTTCCTCCGCCGGATATAATAACAGACAGAGTGAATGCACAGCGCATCACGAAGGGGCACACCACCGCGGGTGTGATTCTTCGTGATGCGCTTTTTTGTATTTCCATCCCCACATACAGGAGGTGAGCTCCCCTATGGTAACCATCAACGGTACCGCGGTCGATGCGGCCGGAAAAACCGTCTCCGAATACCTGCAGGAGGCCGGATACGAAGTCAGCCGCGTCGCGGTGGAACGAAATCTTTCCATCATCCCCCGCGTACAGTTTGATTCGACCATTCTCGCGGACGGCGATTCCATCGAAGTCGTCAGCTTTGTCGGCGGCGGCTGATTCCTGCAAAACGACCATCATAGAAAAACATCATATTAGGAAGGAACAGTTTTATGTCTAACAAATCGGATAAACTCGTACTGGGCGGCCATGAATTCAACAGCCGCTTCATCCTCGGCTCGGGCAAGTACAACCTGAACCTCATCAAGGCGGCCGTCGAACAGGGCGGCGCCGAGATCATCACGCTGGCACTCCGCCGCGCGAACACCAGTCCGAAGGAGAACATCCTCGACTACATCCCGAAGGGCGTCACCCTGCTCCCGAACACCTCGGGTGCGCGCAATGCGAAAGAAGCGGTCCGCATCGCCCGCCTGAGCCGCGAGATGGGATGCGGCGACTTCGTCAAGGTCGAGATTATGCACGACTCCAAGTATCTCCTGCCGGACAACTACGAGACCGTCAAGTGCATCGAGATTCTTGCCAAGGAGGGCTTTGTCGTCCTCCCGTATATGTATCCGGATCTGAACGCCGCGCGCGATATGCAGAACGCCGGTGCCGCCGCCATCATGCCGCTCGCCTCCCCGATCGGCAGCAACCGCGGACTGGCAACCAAGGACTTCATCCAGATTCTGATCGACGAGATCGATCTGCCGATCATCGTCGACGCCGGCATCGGCAAGCCGTCTCAGGCTTGTGAGGCGATGGAGATGGGCGCCGCGGCGATCATGGCAAACACCGCGATTGCGACCGCAGGCGATGTTCCGGCGATGGCCGGTGCATTCCGTCAGGCAATCGAGGCCGGACGCACCGCGTATCTCACCGGTATGGGCCGCGTCCTCACCCGCGGCGGCAGCGCGAGCGATCCGCTGACCGGCTTCCTGCGCTGAGAGGAGTCGGCATGGAACTCAAACAGATGAACGAAGAAAATCAGGTCTATTTCGTCGACAGCGATCAGCTCCCGCCGGAGGTGCTGGCGCGCAAGCACGCGTTGGAGAGCGATCCCTCTGTCCGCTCGGATCACATGAAGTATCTCGCAGATATGGAGATCATCGACTCGGATGTCAAAGACCGCGTGCTTCAGGCGATGGATGAATTCGACTACAACAGCTATACCGCCGCGGACGTCGAGCGCGCACTCAGCCACGAAACCTGCTCGGTGGAGGATTTCAAGGCGCTGCTCTCTCCGGCAGCCGCGCCGTACCTCGAACAGATGGCGCGCAGAGCGGAGGCGGAAACCCGCCGCCATTTCGGCAACACGGTGTATCTGTTCACCCCGCTCTATATCGCAAACTACTGCCAGAACTACTGCGTCTACTGCGGCTTCAACTGCTACAACAACATCAACCGCAAAAAGCTCTCGATGGAGGAGATCGAACACGAGATGCAGGTCATCGCCTCCACCGGCATGGAGGAAATTCTGATTCTGACCGGCGAGAGCCGCAAATATTCGGATGTCACCTACATCGGCGAGGCGGTCAAGATCGCGCGCAAGTATTTCCGCAACATCGGCATCGAGATCTATCCGGTCAACACCGACGAGTACGCTTATCTGCACGAGTGCGGCGTGGACTACGTCACCGTGTTCCAGGAGACCTACAACCCGACGCACTATGAGACCCTGCACCTGCTCGGACACAAGCGCGTCTGGCCGTACCGCTTTGATGCGCAGGAGCGCGCACTGCGCGCCGGTATGCGCGGCGTCGCTTTCTCCGCTCTGCTCGGACTGGACGACTTCCGCAAGGATGCCCTCGCGACCGCCCTGCATGTCTATCTGCTCCAGCGCCGTTATCCGCACGCGGAGTTCAGCCTGAGCTGTCCGCGTCTGCGCCCGATTGTCAACAACGACAAGATCAATCCGCGCGACGTCGGAGAGAAGGAGCTGTGTCAGGTTCTGTGTGCCTACCGCATCTTCCTGCCGTATGTCGGCATCACGGTGTCCAGCCGCGAGAGCAAGGAGTTCCGCGACGGTATCACCAAGATCTGTGCGACCAAGGTTTCCGCCGGTGTATCCACCGGCATCGGCGACCACGAGGCAAAGTACACGGGCAAAGAGGACACAGACACCGGCGACGAGCAGTTCGAGATCGACGACAACCGCAGCTTCGACCGGATGTATCAGGATCTGGAGGACGGCGGTCTGCAGCCGGTGCTGAATGACTACATTTATGTATGACAAGCTGATTGCCGTCACCAACCGTGCATTGTGTCAGTGCGACTATCTGACGCAGATTGAGCGGATCTGTGACCGCCATCCGCGCGCCGTCCTTCTTCGGGAAAAGGATCTTCCGCTTGAGGAATACACCGACCTCGCCCGCTCTGTGCAGGAAATCTGCGCCTCTCACGACGTCCCGCTCATTATCCACAACTACGCCGAAGCGGCATCCGCACTCGAGATTCCTCGTCTGCATCTGCCGCTTTCCCGTCTGCGCGAGCTGAACAGTCCGCAGAACTATGAGATGCTCGGCACCTCCTGCCACAGCATGGAGCAGCTTCGTGAGGCGATCTCGCTCGGCGTGAGCTATGTCTTTTTCGGCAACGTCTATGAGACGACCTGCAAGCCCGGAGTATCCGCCAAGGGACTGCGCCTGCTGCATGACATTTGTGATGCAGCTCCGTTTCCGGTCTACGCCATCGGCGGCATCTCACCCGAACGGCTTCCTGCCGTACTGGATGCCGGCGCGGCCGGCGGATGTATGATGTCCGGATTCATGACGCTGTAAATACAAAAAACAAGAGTCAGAACATCGGGTTCTTCCCGGTATTCTGACTCTTTTGGTTTATTCGGATTGTTCTCTGCGGTCCAGATAATGCAGGAGGAATTCCTCCGCCAGACTGCCGTGATAGACATTCTCGCGCGCCTCGTCAAGTGAATACCACCGGACATAGTCGACCTCGTCGGTCTTGCGTCCGCTCAGATCCTCGCTGGATGCCACACAGGAAAAGTTGATCATCAGTGTGTTGCTTCCGGCATAGAACTTACTCTTGTTGAATCGGATGTGTCCGACCTCGAGTCCAAGCTCCTCCCGGACCTCGCGCACGACCGCCTCCTCGGCGCTCTCGCCGCGGTTGACATAGCCGGCGACTAAGATATTCCGCGTCCTGCCGTACTGCTGGATCAGAATCACCTTGTCCTGCGACGGATTCAGCACCTCCATGCTGACAGCCGTGTTAAAGATCGGAAAGCGGTACTGTCCGCACTTCTCACAGTACGGGATCATTCCCTCTCCCTCGAGATATTTATCCATCAGCTTGGTGCCGCATTCGTAACAGTACTTCATTCTACCGCCTCTTTTTCCGCCTTGTTTCCGACGCCGATTCTCAGGTTAACCAGCACGATACCCGCACAGACAAACAACAGGGAGATCATATTGCGCACGGTAAACACCTGTTCTCCAAGCACCAGTCCGGACATCAGCGAGCCAAAAACCGGCACAAGGAAATTATACACCGTGACCTTGCCGACCGGATGGCGCTTGAGCAGCATGGTCCAAATCGTGAACGCGGTCGCCGACAGGAAGATCATATAGCCGAGCAGGGCGAACGCCTGCGGCGGTGTCTGCTCGAAATGTCCGCCGCCTGCCGCTCCGGCGATCAGCAGAATCGCGCCGCCGAAAAACAGCAGCCAGCCGGTGATGATCATCGGCTCTGCGCCGCGTGCAACCACCTTGCTGATGACTGCGCCGGCTGCGGCTGCCGCCGCCGACAGGATCATAAAGCCCTCGCCGTTGAGCGCAAAGCCGCCGGAGAACAGGTCTCCGCTTCCCATGCTGATCAGGATGACGCCCTCAAAGC
>JALFIV010000089.1 GCA_022775385.1 Clostridiales bacterium | reverse complement strand
TGATCGAAGAGCCGGAACCGGATACGCCGGTTGAGCCGGATGAACCTGTCAATCCGGACGAGCCCGTTGTACCGGATACGCCGGACGAGCCTGTAATTCCGGACGAGCCTGTTGTACCGGATACGCCGGACGAGCCTGTCGTTCCGGATGAGCCTGCTGAACCGGCAGAGACGGAATCCAAGGAGGAGACACAGCCGGCGGAGAACAATCTGCCGCAGACCGGTCAGGACTGGATGCTGACGGGCGCTTTGGCGCTGGCGGGCGCCTCCGTGCTTGCATTCTGCGGAATGAAAAAACGCAGACATGCAGAGAATGAACGCTGATTGTTTCAGAAGATCGAAAAAGGGATGCCGATTGACGGCATCCCTTTCTTCTTTTGTGTCAATCATTCGGTTCCGCTGACCGCCGGCTGGGATTGGCTGTGACGAGTTCTCAATATTTTCTCTCGAAAACATGATACAGGAT
Source organism: Clostridiales bacterium (assembly GCA_022775385.1). GTDB lineage: Bacteria > Bacillota > Clostridia > Oscillospirales > Butyricicoccaceae > Butyricicoccus_A. The sequence goes on along the minus strand of JALFIV010000089.1, from coordinate 27,219 downwards.
GACATACAGCAGAAGCTGTGCGCAGATGAACAGACAGACGATTGTGCCGAATCGGTTGAGAAACGGGTCGCGCAGGAAGTCGGCACAGACAACGCCGGCAGCCAGTTCGACATAGATCGAGATCCAGAACGTCCACTGGATGGCTTTGTGTCCAATAAAACGCAGACGCTCGTCCTTCTGCTGGATTTCAAACTGTTTCATGCGCTCGGGGGTTCCGCGCGTGCGGCGGAGTATGAGAACACGGGCGATGCCGACTGCAAACAGCATACCGCCGGCTGCGCCCACCCGCTCATCCAGAGACTGGACAAAAAAGGGAATGATCAGGAGGATCATGCCGAGAATTGCGACGCCCAAAAAGATATTCCGCTGAGTCTTGTACGTTTTCATGTGGATTCCTCCTCCTCGTCATAGACAAAAATGTCCTCAATGGTACAGCCGAACACGCGGGCGATCTGAAATGCCAGCGCCAGAGACGGGTTGTATCGGCCGCGTTCGATGGAAATGATGGTTTGGCGAGATACGCCGAGCAGCTCACCCAGTGCACTCTGGGTCAGCCCGCGCACCTTCCGCTCCCGTTCGATGTTGTTCTTCATTCTGGGTACCTCATCTTCTTGCGATGTCAAGTTTGCTTTACAAGTACAGTCTAGCATACAGCACATAGAATGTCAAGCTACCTTTACAAAAAATCAGTGACGAATCTTTTTGGGACATCTGTTTCCCGGAGAAAAAATTATGTTATAATATGCAAAAGAAAAACTGATTGCGAAAATATGGAGGAGTGATATTCCATTCTATGAAAGAAAAACAAAGTGTCGGAAACTTCACAGAGGGAAACATATTCCCAAAGCTGCTGCGATTTATGATTCCGGTATTCGGAGCGCTGGTTCTGCAGGCGATGTACGGTGCGGTGGATCTGCTGATGGTGGGATGGTTCGGCACGACGGCGGGCATTTCTGCAGTCTCAACCGGAAGCAATATCATCAATCTGGTCACATTTGTGGTATCCGGTCTGACAATGGGCGTCACGGTGCTCATCAGCCGGTATATCGGCGAGCGCAGTGAACAGCGCATCGGCAATGTCATCGGCGGCGTGGTCTGTTTCTTTTTCAGCATTGCCGTGGTTCTGTCCGTTGTGCTTATGCTGTTTGCCGCACAGATTGCGGCGCTGATGCAGGCGCCGGCGGAGGCGCTGGAGCTGACGGCGCTGTATGTCCGCATCTGCGGCGGCGGCATCGTGTTTGTCATCGCATACAACGTCATCAGCAGTATTTTCCGCGGCTTGGGCAACTCCAGACTGCCGCTGATTTTTGTCGCAATCGCCTGTGTGACCAATATCATCGGTGATTTTGTCTTTGTCGCGCTGATGCACATGAATGTCGCCGGTGCGGCACTCGCGACTATTCTGGCGCAGGCGGTCAGCGTGGTGCTGTCATTGATTATCATCCGGCGGCAGGATCTGCCGTTTACCGTCAAGCGCAGTCAGATCCGGTTTAATCAGGAGATCCGCAATTTTGTCATCATCGGCGCGCCGATTGCGCTGCAGGAATTTCTGACCAATCTGTCCTTTCTGGCGCTGTGCGCCTTCATCAATCGTCTGGGTCTGGACGCCTCGTCGGGCTACGGCGTCGCGAACAAAATTGTCGTCTTTATCATGCTGGTGCCGTCTTCGCTCATGCAGTCCATGGCGTCGTTTGTTGCGCAGAATGTCGGCGCGGGACTGGAGATGCGCTCGCGCAAGGCGATGGCATGCGGCATGGGAATCGGCGCGTTTGTCGGCGTGTTTATCACCTATTTCTCCTTCTTCCACGGCGATATGCTGGCCGCGGTCTTTACGAATGAGCCGGCGGTCATCGCGCGGGCGGCGGAATATCTCAGAGGATTTGCACCCGAGGCGGTTGTCACGAGCGTCCTGTTCAGCTTTATGGGCTACTTCAACGGACACAGCCGGACCTTTTTCGTCATGATGCAGGGACTGGCGCAGTCCTTTATTGTCCGCCTGCCGATGTCCTACCTCATGAGCATCCGGCCGGATGCCAGCCTGACGATGATCGGTCTGGCGGCACCGAGCGCGACGGTGTTCGGCATCTGCATCAATGCATTGTATTTTGTGTACTATATCCGGCGAATGAAGCAGAAATCCGTTCTGGATGAGGCGGAATAGTCGGAAAAAACAGAAAGAGAAAAGATTTGTCGAACGATTTATCTAGGAAATACAGGAAATCTTATTGTCAAAAAAAGGAAATTGTGATAAGCTTAAACCGTCGTAAATACGATGAATTACTTTGGGTGTGCAGAAAGGCGAGGAACAATAGAATGGAACATACGATTCGAGTATTGATTGCGGATGACGACAGAGAATTTCGGGATATTCTGGCGGAACATCTGACGGAGGGAACGCGTGCGGCGGTAATTGGTTCCTGCGGCACGGGTACCGGACTGGCGGATCAGATCTGCGAGCAGGCACCGGATGTGGTTGTGATGGATCTCATGCTGCCGAACGTGGACGGACTGGCCGTCCTGCGCGAGGTCAGCGAGCGGATGCAGGGAAAGATGCCGATGGTGGTGGTTGTGTCCGGCTTTGCCTCGGCGGAGACGACGGCGGCGTGCAGTGAGCTGGGTGTCAGCTTCTATCTGCGCAAGCCGGTGGATCTGCAGTCCCTGACCGAGCGGGTGCTCAAGTACGGGGGACAGCGGCGCACGTTCGGAAAGACGCCCGCGGTCCGCGTACCGGATACCAGTCTGGAGATCGAGATGCGCGTGACAAACATCATCCATCAGATCGGTGTGCCGGCGCATATCAAGGGATATCAGTACCTGCGTGAGGCGATCATCATGACGATTCACGACATGGAGGCGATCAACGCGATCACCAAGATCCTGTATCCGACGGTGGCGAAGAAGTTCAAGACCACGCCGTCCCGCGTCGAGCGTGCGATCCGCCACGCGATTGAGGTGGCATGGGACCGCGGCGATGTGGATATTCTGCAGGAGTACTTCGGCTTTACGGTGTCGGGCACCAAGGGAAAGCCGACCAACTCCGAGTTTATCTCGATGGTTGCAGACCGCCTGCGTCTGGAACTCAAGATCGGCTGACGAGAAACCAAACAGTAGGAGCACTGCACGGGCGGTGCTCCTTTTTTGCTGTTTTACCGGATCCGAATGCGTCCGGATAATTGCAATCCGATGCGGTATCCAGTATAATAAAGACAATTGAGCTGCCTGATTGAGGAGGAATGTTCGTGAAACTCATGGTCATTGACGGAAACAGCATCTTAAACCGCGCATTCTATGGCGTGCGGCTGCTGACCAACCATGAAGGACTGTTTACCAATGCGGTATATGGATTTTTATCGACACTGCTGCGTCTGCGCGAGGAATACCAGCCGGACCGCATCGCGGTGTGTTTTGACGTGCGGCAGAAGACCTTCCGCCACGAGCAGTACGAGGCGTACAAGGGAACGCGGAAGGGGATGCCGGACGAGCTTGCGGTCCAGCTTCCGGTCATGCACGAGGTGCTCGAGGCGATGGGCATTCCGTGTCTGGAAAAACCGGGATTTGAGGCGGACGATCTGCTCGGCACACTGAGCCGGCAGGCGAATGAGAACGGGGACACCTGTCTGCTGGTCACCGGCGACAAGGACTCCCTGCAGCTGATCGGCGGGGGCACGCATGTCCTGCTCGTCGTGACGCGCCGCGGTCAGACCACGACGACCGACTACACCACCGAGGTGTTCCGCGAGCAGTACGGCTTTGATCCGATTCACATGATCGATCTCAAGGGACTGATGGGTGATACGTCGGACAACATTCCGGGCGTTCCGGGCATCGGCGAGAAGACCGCAATGGGACTGGTGCAGAAATTCGGCACCGTGCAGGCGGTATATGACAACATTGACGACCCGTTTATCAAAAACGGACAGCGCAAAAAACTGCTCGAGGGACGGGAGATGGCGGAAAAGAGCCTGATGCTCGCGACCATCGTCCGCGATGTCCCGCTGGAGATGTCCGCGTCGGAGATTCCGGCGCCGGTTCCGGACAATGATGCGCTGTATCAGCTGTTTACGCGGCTGGAATTTAAGAATTTCATCACAAAATTCGGACTGGAGGCGCCGCAGGAGCCTGCGGCGGAGTGTCCGGCCGTCACATGGACGCCGGCAGAGACGGTGCAGGAGCTGAAGGACTTTGTCACCGGCAGGGAGCGCGTGGTGCTGACTGCCCCGCGTTCAGCCGCGGCGGTCTGCCTGCTGTGCGGCACCGAGGCGAAGATTGCGCGTGCGGATTCGTTCGGCACGGCGGGATGGCATGAGGTTTTGACATGGCTGTTCTCCGGTGAGGTTCCGCTGATCCTGCACGACGGCAAGGAACTGCTGTGCACACTGATGCGCGAGGGGATTTCGCCCGCGGGGGTGATGTTCGACACGGCGCTCGGCGCCTATCTGCTCAATCCGGCGGAGAGCGGCTACACGCTCGACCGCGTCGCGCTGGCCTATCTGCGGCGGGAGATTCCGGACAGCCGGGACTATGAGGACGAAAACGCGTTCTCTCTGCTCGGCGGCAGTGAGCAGGCGCCGGAGACCCTGTGTGTCCATGCGCAGGTTATCGAGGAGCTGGCACAGGATATCATGCCCAAGATCGAGTTGGAGGGCATGCACGATCTGTATTATGACGTGGAGCTTCCGCTCATGACCGTGCTTGCCGAGATGCAGGTGATCGGCTTTGAGGCGGACGCGGACGCCCTGCGCGCGTTCGGACAGTCGCTGTCCGGACGGATTGCGGAGCTGACGGCGGAGATCTACCGCGAGGCGGGAGAGGAATTCAACATCAATTCGACCAAAAAGCTGGGCGAGATCCTGTTTGACAAGCTGGAACTGCCGGTGATCAAAAAGACCAAGCGCGGCTACTCGACCAACATCGAGGTGCTGGAGGCACTGCGCGGATACCATCCGATTGCGGAGCATCTGATTGAGTACCGTCAGCTGACCAAACTGCAGTCCACCTATGTGGACGGTCTGCTCAAGGTCATCGACCCGGACGACGGACGCATCCGCTCGACATTCCAGCAGATGGCGACTGCCACCGGACGGCTCAGCTCGACCGACCCGAATCTGCAGAACATTCCGGTGCGTCAGGAGCTGGGAAGCGAACTGCGCCATATGTTCCGCGCGAAGGAAGGCTGTGTGCTGGTCGATGCGGACTATTCGCAGATCGAACTGCGGGTGCTCGCGCATATCGCGCAGGACGAGACCATGATCGAGGCGTTCCGGAGCGGTACGGATATCCACACGGTGACCGCGTCGCAGGTATTCCGCTGTGACCCCGAGGAGGTCACGCCGCTCATGCGCCGCTCGGCCAAGGCGGTCAACTTCGGCATCGTGTACGGCATCTCGAGCTTCTCGCTCGCGAAGGACATCGGTGTCACCGTCAAGCAGGCGGGAGAATATATTGACAATTACCTGGAGACCTATCACGGCGTCCGGGATTATATGGAGCGGATCAAGGAGGAGGCGCGGGAGAACGGTTATGTCTCGACGATGTTCGGACGGCGGCGGTATCTGCCCGAGCTGAAGTCCAAAAACTTCAACATCCGCTCGTTCGGCGAGCGCGTCGCGCTGAACACCCCGATTCAGGGAACGGCGGCGGACATCATCAAGATTGCGATGGTGCGCGTCTCACAGCGGCTCAAGCGCGAGAATCTGCGCAGCAGACTGATCCTGCAGGTGCACGACGAACTCATTCTGGAGGCACCCGAGGACGAGGCGGAGACCGCAAAGAAACTGCTGATCGAGGAGATGGAGCAGGCGTGCACGCTCGCGGTTCCGCTGCGCGTGGATGCCGCATGCGGCAGGGATTGGTACGCGGCGAAGGGATGAACTATGGTTTTATTTATTGACAGCAACGACGTCTGCCGTGCGGCGGCCGCGGCGGCCTATCACGAATCGCTGACCGGCGTTCCGGCGGCGCACGCCGGCATGGCGGCCGAGACGGGAATCGAGCCGGGCGGTCTGGTATTGGATGCGGCACAGCAGGCGGGGATTGACCTCGAGGGTGTGTCGGCGGTTCCGGTGAACGCGGAACTGCTCCGGTCGGCGGACTGCATCTGCGCCGTGACTGCGGCGATTGCCGAGCATCTCCGGACGGACTATCCGGAAATCGCGCACAAGGTGTGTCAGCTGGAGATTCCCGACCCGTTCGGACAGGGCGCGCAGGCATATGCGGACTGTATGCAGACGATCTGTGAACAGGTGGAGGCGCTGACATGCGGGTGAGACTGGAGCAATTTGACGCGCGGCATGTGTCCGGCGCGGCACAGCTGGAGCGGGCGTGCTTCTCCGCGCCGTGGACGGAGGACGCCCTGCGCGAGGAGTTGGACAATCCCAACGCGCTGTTCCTTGCGGCGGTGGACACGGAGACCGGTGAGACCGCCGGCTATCTCGGCTGTCATCTGATTCTGGACGAGGGCTATATCGCGAATGTCGCGGTATCGCCGGACCGGCGGCGCGAGGGCATCGGCTCCCTGCTGGTGCATGGCCTGATCGAACGGGCGGAAGAAAAAGGGGCGTCCTTTCTGACACTGGAGGTGCGCGCCTCCAATCAGCCCGCCATTGCGCTGTACCGCGCCTGCGGATTTGAGCCGGTGGGGACCCGTCCGAACTTTTACGAGAAGCCGAAAGAGGATGCCCTGCTGATGACGCTGAATTTCGGCGAATAAGGAAGCAACAAACACGGAAGGCAGAACAACAGATGAAGATTTTAGCAATCGAGTCCTCCTGCGACGAGACCGCGGCGGCGGTCATCGAGGACGGACGGAAGATTTGTTCCAATATTATCAACTCTCAGGCAAACGAGCACGCGCTGTACGGCGGCGTGGTGCCGGAGATCGCGAGCCGCGGACATGTGGAGGCGATCTGCTCGGTCACGCAGGCGGCGGTGCGTGAGGCGGGACTCACGATGCAGGAGGTCGACGCGGTGGCGGCGACCTGTGCGCCGGGACTGATCGGCGCCCTGCTGGTCGGTGCGAACTATGCCAAGTCGCTGGCGTGGTCGCTCGGAAAGCCGTTTATCCCGGTGCATCACATCCGCGGACACATCGCGGCGAATCTGCTCGCATTTCCCGAACTGGAACCGCCGTTTTTGTGCCTGTCGGCGTCCGGCGGCTCGTCCATGATCGTGCTCGTGCGCGATTATACGGATATGGAGATTCTGGGCGGCACGCGGGACGACGCGGCGGGCGAGGCGTTCGACAAGGTCGCGCGCGTGCTCGGCGTCGGCTATCCGGGCGGTCCGAAGATCGACAAGCTGGCACAGGGCGGAGACGACACGGCGTATCCGCTCCCGCGCTCGCATGTGGACGGTGCGCCGCTGGATTTCTCGTTTTCGGGACTCAAGACGGCGGTGATCAATCTGGCGCACAACGCCGAGCAGAAGGGCGAGGAGATCAACGTATCCGATCTGGCGGCGTCGTTCTCGGCGGCGGTCAGCGATACGCTGGTTCCGAGACTGAAGCTTGCGGCGGAGATGACCGGTGTGAAAACACTGGTGGCGGCCGGCGGCGTCGCGGCGAACTCCCGCCTGCGGCACGATCTGAACCAAATGGCGGACGAGCTCGGCGTGCCGATCTACATGCCGCCGCTCAGCCTGTGCGGAGACAACGCGGCGATGATCGGATCGCAGGCATATTACGAGTATCTTGCAGGAAATACCGGCACGATTTGGCAAAATGCATTTGCGACGGCGGAAATATCCGAAAAAATCTGTCAAAAACACGGAATTGCAAAAAAACGGGCGAAACGCTAGTAAAAGCGGCCGGTTTATAGTAGAATAAAGATAATAATCAAGATCATTTTGGCATTTCTCTTGGTATCGAGACGAAAAAACACCCAAAGTGAGCGGATTGATTCGACTTTTTGCGTATCCTTTGAATTGCAGGATAACGGAAAATAAATTTCACGACAAGAAAAGGAGCTTTCACAATGGGCATGACAATTGCGGAAAAAATCCTGAAGGCACATCTTGTTGACGGCGAGATGGTCAAGGGTCAGGAAATCGGCCTGCGTATCGACCAGACGCTGACGCAGGATGCAACCGGAACGATGGCGTATCTCCAGTTTGAGGCGATGGGAGTAGATCAGGTCAAGACAGAGCGTTCTGTCGCATACATCGACCACAACACCCTGCAGTCCGGATTTGAGAATGCGGATGACCACAAGTTCATCGGCACCTGCGCAAAGAAGCACGGCATTTACTTCTCCAAGCCGGGCAACGGCATCTGCCATCAGGTTCATCTGGAGCGCTTCGGCAAGCCGGGCAAGACTCTGATCGGTTCGGACTCCCACACCCCGACCGGCGGCGGCATTGGTATGCTGGCATTCGGTGCCGGCGGTCTGGACGTTGCGGTTGCCATGGGCGGCGGCGCATACTACATCCCGATGCCGAAGATGGTCCGTGTCACCCTGACCGGCTCGCTGCAGCCGTGGGTTGCCGCAAAGGACATCATCCTCGAGGTTCTGCGTCAGATGACCGTCAAGGGCGGCGTCGGCAAGATTGTCGAGTACGCAGGTCCGGGCGTTGCGACGCTGTCGGTACCGGAGCGTGCGACCATCACCAACATGGGCGCGGAGCTGGGCGCTACCACCTCTGTATTCCCGTCGGATGAAGTTACCCGCGAGTTCCTGCGCGCGCAGGGCCGTGAGGAGGACTACACGCCGCTGGCTTCCGATCCGGATGCGGTTTACGACGAGGAGTACACCGTCGATCTGGACAAGCTCCAGCCGCTGGCTGCCAAGCCGCACATGCCGGATCAGGTCGAGGAGGTCGCTTCCATCGGCAAGATCAAGATCAATCAGTGCTGCATCGGTTCGTGCACCAACTCGTCGTACTACGATATGATGAAGGTCGCCGCGATCCTGAAGGGCAAGAAGGTTCATCCGGATGTCTCCCTGACCATCTCCCCAGGCTCGATGCAGGTGTTCAATATGCTCGCAAAGAACGGCGCGCTGTCCGACATCATTCAGGCGGGCGCACGTATTCTGGAATGTGCCTGCGGTCCGTGCATCGGCATGGGTCAGTCTCCGGAATCCGCCGGCGTTTCCCTGCGTACCTTCAACCGCAACTTCGAGGGACGCTCGGGCACGCAGGATGCCAAGATCTATCTGGTATCGCCGGAGGTCGCTGCGGCTTCCGCGATTGCCGGTGTGCTGACCGACCCGCGTGAGCTGGGCGAGGCTCCGAAGATCGAGATGCCGGAGCACTTTGTCATCGACGATGGTATGATCATCCCGCCGGCTGAGAATCCGGACGAGGTCGAGGTCATCAAGGGACCGAACATCAAGGAGTTCCCGCTCGGTCACGAACTGGAGGAGTCTATCTCCACCAAGGTCATGCTCAAGACCGAGGACAACATCACCACCGACCACATCCTTCCGGCAGGCTCCAAGCTGCTGCCGTACCGTTCCAACATCCCGTACTACTCGGACTACTGCTTCATCCATGTCGACCCGAAGTTCCCGGCACGCTGTAAGGAGCTGGGCGGCGGCGTCATCATCGGCGGAAGCAACTACGGTCAGGGCTCGTCCCGTGAGCATGCGGCACTCGTTCCGCTGTACCTCGGCATCCGTGCGGTTGTTGCCAAGTCGTTTGCCCGCATCCACAAGGCAAACCTCGTCAACTCCGGCATCATCCCGCTGACCTTCAAGAATCCGGAGGATTACGACGGCATTGAGCTGCTCGACGGCATCACCTTCCCGAACATCCGCGCCGAGATCGAGTCCGGCAGCGATGTCACGGTTGTGATCGGCGGCAAGACCATCATGACCGAGTGCGAGCTGTCCGACCGCCAGAGAAGTGCGATTCTCGAGGGCGGCACGCTCAACTACACCAAGAAGCACGCAAAGTAAACGATCAGACAGGGGAAGCGGCTGTGGCCGCTTTTCCCGTTTGACGATCCGCATACAGGAGGATACCATGGCAAAGATTCAAATGAAGACGCCGCTCGTCGAGATGGACGGCGACGAGATGACCCGCGTCATCTGGCAGATGATCAAGGACGAGCTGATTTGCCCGTTTGTCGACCTCAAGACCGAATACTATGACCTCGGCCTCAAGCACCGCAACGACACAAACGATCAGGTTACGATCGATTCCGCCGAGGCGACCAAGAAGTACGGCGTCGCTGTCAAGTGCGCAACCATCACGCCGAACGCAGCTCGTATGGATGAGTACGACCTGAAGGAGATGTGGAAGAGTCCGAACGGCACGATCCGTGCGATTCTGGACGGCACAGTATTCCGCGCGCCGATTCTGGTCAAGGGCGTTGAGCCGTATGTCAAGAACTGGGTCAAGCCGATCACGATTGCCCGTCATGCCTACGGCGATGTCTACAAGGGTTCCGAGATGAAGATTCCGGGACCGGGCAAGGTCGAGCTGGTATACACCGCTGAGGACGGCACCGAGACCCGTGAGCTGGTACATAACTTCAAGGGCTCCGGCATCGTACAGGGCATGCACAACCTGACCGAGTCCATCGAGTCGTTCGCCCGTTCCTGCTTCAACTTCGCGGTTGACACCAAGCAGGATCTGTGGTTTGCAACCAAGGACACGATCTCCAAGAAGTATGACCACACGTTTAAGGATATTTTCCAGGAGATTTACGACAACGAGTACAAGGAGACCTTCGAGAAGCTGGGTCTGGAGTACTTCTACACGCTGATTGACGATGCGGTTGCCCGCGTCATCCGTTCCAACGGCGGCTATATCTGGGCATGCAAGAACTACGACGGCGACGTCATGTCCGATATGCTGGCAACGGCATACGGCTCGCTGTCCATGATGACTTCTGTACTGGTATCCCCGAAGGGCGTGTACGAGTATGAGGCGGCGCACGGCACGGTACAGCGCCACTACTACAAGCATCTGAAGGGGGAGGAGACCTCCACCAATTCCATCGCAACGATTTTCGCATGGACCGGTGCACTGCGCAAGCGCGGTGAGATGGACAATCTGCCGGAGCTGATGGAATTTGCGGATAAGCTCGAGAAGGCTTGTATTTCTACCGTGGAATCTGGTAAAATGACTAAGGACCTTGCGTTAATTGTCAAGAGCGATTCGGTACAGGCTCTGAATACGCAGGAGTTCATCGGCGCAGTCCGGGAGACGTTGGAAGCATCCCTCTGATCCCGCCTGCTTAGGAGCGTATGGAGAAAGGGAAATTCGTTATGGATCAGCAGAAAAGTGTTTCAAAGGCTGTTGTTGCGCGTCTGCCGCGCTACTATCGGTATCTCCGGAGACTGGCTTCGGAGGATGTCACGCGCATTTCATCCAAGGATCTGGCGGCCCGCATGGGTCTGACAGCATCGCAGATCCGGCAGGATCTGAGCTGTTTCGGCGGCTTTGGACAGCAGGGATATGGTTACAGCGTCGAGACGCTGATGATTGAACTCGAGCGCATTCTGGGCATTGCCAGCAGCCGGCGCGCCATTCTGCTCGGCGCGGGAAATCTGGGACGCGCACTGCTGAGAAACTTCAATTTCTCCTACTGCGGCGTCCGTCCGATCGGCGCCTTTGATGTGGCGCCGGATATCGTCGGCAATGCCTACCGCGGCATTCCGGTTCATGCGATGGAGGATCTTGAGACCTTTATGTCGCGCGAGATTCCGGATATTGCGGTTCTGTGCATTCCGGGATCGCATGCCGCCGAAACGGCGGAGCGTCTGGTGAAAGCCGGTATCAAGGGCATCTGGAATTTCACCAATGCGGAGCTGCGCGAGGATGAGATCGGCGTTCCGGTTGAGAATGTCCATTTCTCAGACTCACTCATGGCACTGTGCTATAAGATTCAGGACGAATAACGGAAAAACATACAAGCGCGCTGCGGAGGAGACTCTGCGGCGTGCTTTTGATATGGAGAAAGCCGGAAGTTTTTAAAGACCTGACTGAGAGTCCTGATTTCGGGACACGGAATCGTGTATCATCGTATCAAAGAAAAAAGAATGCGGGAACAAAGCATGACGGCGGAGAAAGGAACGTGATGGTCATGGCATTTAAGATTGGTTTTGCACCGGAGAATCTGGAGAATAAGCCGATGGAGGCGGGATATACCGTCCCCCGGACGGCGGCACCGCGCAAATCGGTGGTGCAGGTCTACTTTCCGGACCGCAACCGGACACTCGCATACTATAACGATCGGTTTGATCTGCATGCCGGCGATCTGGTCTTTGTGGACGGCAAGCTGGCAGGACTGCGCGGACGCGTGACAGAGGTGAACTACAATTTTAAGATCAAGCTGTCCGAATACAAGCGCATCATTGCCGTGGCGGATACGGACGTTCACGGACAGTTCTATCTGGCCGGATCGCACTTCGTCACATTCGACCGAGATACGCTGCCGGCATCCAAAGCTGTCACTTGGTTTCATCCGCCGGTTCAGGAGGATGAGGAGTACGAGATCGGCATGGATGATTCCGCTTTCTATCTGAACGATCTCCGGGGAATGAATGTGAGTGATGCGGTTGCCGGGCGCGGGCACAAGTATTACACGGAAAACCGGGTGCGGTATCTCTGTGTCGACGGGACACAGGGTTTTGCGATCGTCGAGGGCGGCGATGTCTATGAGGTGGAGTTTACCTGCCGCGGCGGCGAGATCAGTAATCTCCTATGCTCCTGCTTTTGCAGCGGCGGCTGCAAGCATGAGTTTGCGGCGATGCTGCAGCTCTCGGAGACGATGGAAACCATTCAGCGATACTATGAGGACGAATACGAGCGCACGGACTATTTTGCAGCTGTGTGCAAGGGAACCCTGTTTGCCTATGCGATTGACGGCAGGGAGAACGGAAGTTTTACCCTGTAATCGGCATTACATGATATTCCCCCTCTTGTCCCAAACGGGCAGGAGGGGGATTTTTCTTCACAGGAACAGATCTGAACACAACGGAAACAGCCGGACGCTTGTTCGGGCGGGGGCAGTCTGCTATAATAAAACAATCGGGGATACCCAAATGAAACGGACAGGAGGGATCATGCGGTGCAGAACAGCCGGATGAAACAAGAGAAACCGCCGCTGAAAGAACGGCTCAGAGACCGTCTGCTGACAAGGGAGAATCTGCAGGGCATGGTGATTACGGCCGTCGTGCTCGTGATCTATGTTGTGCTGTCACTGTTCCTGTTCCATCTGTCCAAGCAGTCGGGCGACATTGATGTCGCGGCACTGCTGATGCTGGCAATTCTGCTGATCACGCTGTGGACGGACGGATACTTTTGGGGAATTCTCTCCTCGGTGATCGGCGTTGTCCTGATCAACACGATTTTTATCCGGCCGTATTTTGAACTGAATTTCTTCCTCGTCGGCTATCCGGTCACGTTTTTCTGCCTGCTGATGATCGCGATTGTCACGGGAGCACTCACGGGACGCAATAAAAAACAGATGCTTGAGGTCTCGCAGCGTGAGAAAATGGTGCAGAACGCGGCGGAGTTCAGCCGCAATCTGATCGCAACGAGCGGATATGAGGATACCATCCAGCTGATTCTGGAATATCTCAACCATCAGCTGGAGAGCCGGATTGTCTATATCCGGGATAAGCAGGGACTTTCGGCACAGCAGGTCATTGTCATGGGAGAGACTGAGCAGGAACTGGATCTGCCGCTTGAGAAGCGGGCGGCGGCACTGTGCTTTGATCAGTGCTGTGAGACCGGCGTCGGGACGGCTGTCCTGCCGGACGCAAAGATGCGGTATTTTCCGCTGATCTCGCACGGAGATATGGCGGGCGTCATCGGTATTCTGTGGCAGGAAGAGCCGACGACCGAACAGAAGCTTCGCATTCGCTCGGGACTGGACTGGGCGGCGCTGGCGCTCGAGCGGCAGCGGCTGGAGGATCAAGCCAAAGAGATTGCGATTGAGGCGCAGCGTGTCACGCTGCGAAACGACCTGCTGCGGTCGATTTCGCACGACCTGCGCACGCCGCTGACCGGTATCATCGGTGCGACGGCGGCGATCCTCGACAACGAGGAGCGCATGGAACGCGAGAGTCTGCTCAATCTGATGCACGATATCAACGAGGATGCGGTCTGGCTGCTGCAGATGACGGAAAATCTGCTGTCAGTCTCTCGCCTGTCCACCGATCATGTCCATCTGAAGAAGCAGTATGAGGCAGTGGAAGAGCTGATTACGGAGGCGGTTGTGCGCTGCAAGCGAAGGATGCAGAACGCGGAGATTTCCGTCCGAGTTCCGGATGAGCCACTGTTTGTCCCTGTCGACGCGACACTGATCGTACAGGTTTTGATCAATTTGATTGAAAACGGCATCCGCCACGGCGCGCCGCCGGTGTGGATTAATGTATACCGACAGGGAGACGTTGCGGTCTTTACCGTACGCGACCACGGCTCCGGACTGACCGAGCAGGTGAAAAAGACCATGTTCACCGGTGCGGGAAGCAAGAAGGCGGAGACCGGACGCGGACTGGGCATCGGTCTGTCGCTCTGCCGCTCGATTATCGCGGCACACGGCGGTACCATAGACGGAGAAAACTTGGAACAAGGCGGTGCGCAGTTCAGCTTTACACTGCCGCTCGAGGAGGAAGAAGATGAAATCGAATAAAGCGGTTGTGCTCATCGTGGAGGATGACGCACCCATCGCACATGTGCTCAGCACGATTCTGACGGCGAATGAATACAGCGTACTCAAGGCATCGACCGGCGCGATGGCACGCTCGATGATCAGTTCCTATCATCCGGACGTCATCCTGCTGGATCTCGGACTGCCGGATATCAGCGGACTGGAGGTACTCCAGTGGCTGCGGCGCGACTACGGAACGCCGGTGCTGATTGTCTCCGCCCGGGCGGACGAACAGGAGAAGGTGCAGGCGCTCGATATGGGCGCGGACGACTACATCACCAAGCCGTTCGGTACATCCGAGCTGCTCGCTCGTATCCGCACGGCGCTCCGACATCGGGCAAAACAGGAGTCCGGCGAGGATCTGCCCAAAAAGAGCTATACAGTCGGCGGACTGACCATTGATTTTGAGCGCAGGCAGATCATCCTCAACGGGGAGCAGGTTCATGTGACGCAGACGGAGTACAAGATTATCGAGCTGATTGCGCGCCGCCCCGGCCGCGTGCTGACATATGATTACATCATCCGCCGTATCTGGGGAGACTACGCGGCGGACAACAACCGCATTCTGCGCGTCAATATGGCGCACATCCGGCGCAAGCTGGAGGAAAATCCAGCGGAGCCGAAGTACATTATGACGGAAATCGGTGTCGGCTACCGCATGGCGGAGGAAGCCGGAAACTGAACAAAAAAACGCATCCCGACCGTTTTTTCGGTCGGGATGCTTTGCTATTCCGCTGGGATTACACAAACTGGTTGTGTGAGGCGTCGTAGGTATAGTTGATGGCGCGCAGCGTTTCGGTGAGCGACGCGCGGTCAATGTCGAGGCTGCGGCACAGGCTGTCCAGAGACGGATAGGCATCGCGCAGCTTTGTGTTGACATAACTCAGCAGAATGACGGGATCTTTTGGAAGCATGCTACTCCTCCTGCACGGTAGAATTTGAGATGATCGGGCGATCATCCGACATCAATTGTAACGGGCAGCGGATTTGCTGTCAAGGGCGTTCCGGAAGAATTGGAACTTTGTGGACAGCGCGCGGAAGCATCCGGCAATTTCTCGAGAATATCTAACGAAAAAGGAAACAATCAGCCAGAATTCTTGCAGACGGGGACTTTACAATTTGTTATAAAACCAGTATACTATAAATACATATAGTATCGTACAGAACAGGATGGAAACGGCATGGCAAGTGACTTTTCCCGGACACTGGCGCTTCTGCGCCGTGAAAAGAGAATAAGCCAGAGGACTGCCGCGGGAGATCTTCAGGTCTCTCAGGCGCTGCTGAGTCACTACGAGAACGGGTTGAGAGAACCTGGTCTCGCTTTTGTTGTGCGCGCAGCCGATTATTTCGGCGTGTCCTGCGACTATCTGCTCGGCCGCAGTCTGTCTCGCGACGGTGGCCGGATTTCCGCTCCCGCTGTCACGGAGGAGGGAGAGGAGGATTCCGACCCGCTGGCCGAGATGTACAAAAAGCTGATCGCTGACTCGTCGTCTCTGCTGCTGGAGGCGGCGTCGCGCTCCGGTTCCGCGCAGTTGGTGCAGGAGATCAGCACCTATCTGTCCGCCGCATCGTACAAGCTGTTCCGTTACCTGTATCAGGCGGACGGAAGCAATCCGGACGAGGCGTTCAAGACCGACCCGAAGAGCTTTGACGCGCTGTGCGACGCGCTCATGAAGCTGTCCGAACTGCGCATCCAGTGTGCGGCATCCGGCGGCGGCTCGTTTGGTTTGGAGGAGGAAAAAACAAATCTTCCGTCGCTTTCCTTGGGTTCTCTGACCGAACAATTTCCGCAGGAAGCACAGTCTTTACTGACGATTATGCAGAATATTTCGGAAAAATTAGAACAATTTGACCGTCTGCAAAAAAAATAAAAAAATATGAAAAAAGTGTTGACAGATAGAGACTTGCCTGATATAATAAATATCGTCGCTGAGAGAGAACGGCCGACACAAAGCCGATAAGCTGGTGTAGCTCAGTTGGTAGAGCAGCTGATTTGTAATCAGCAGGTCGGGGGTTCGAGTCCGTCCACCAGCTCCATCTGCGACAAACAATTGGATATGGGAGGTTTCCCGAGTGGCCAAAGGGGGCAGACTGTAAATCTGTTGTCAACGACTTCGGTGGTTCGAATCCACCACCTCCCACCAAATGACGTAGCCCGATTTCGTAAAGAAATCGGGCTGTTTTTTTACTTTCTTTCTGAATGCGGACAGTGTGGAATTCTTTTAGGAAAAATGTTGAAATAAGACCATAATTCGATGATTTTGCCGGATACAACAAGGAATTGATGGAATCAAGCGTCCGGTTGTGATATGCTGTAAAAAACGGAAGGGAGCGAGTGTGCAGTGAAGTTTGGATTTCGGTTTCGGATGATGATGGCGATGCTGCTTGTGGCGGGAGCCTGCGTGCTGTCGGTCGCATGGATCAGCTACTCGGATTCGAAGTCGATGATTGAACAGAATTACGTTCAGTCGCTGGATGAGACCATGACGCTGCAGATGAACGCCTTTGACGACACCATGAAGGAGATGTATCAGACGGTTCAGCATATCTGCGGGACGCAGGAGCTGGCAGACTGTATTGATGTCTATCTTGCCGGTGAACAGACCTATGAGGACGGAACGGCGGTGACACGTGAGCTGTCCGAGCTGCTGACGTTCAATCGATGGGGAAGCGCATTGTATTTGTATCTGCCGCAGCTGGGGAAGGCGTTCAGCTCGGAGGAATACTATGCGGTTCGGGACAGTGAAAAGGGATCGGTAATCCCTTGGGAAGAAGAAAATGACAATCCGTTTATCCCGCTGTATTTCACCAACCGAATGGCGCGCTCCTCCCAGCGCGTGTTTGCCTATACGCAGCCGGTTTTGTCCAAAAGCGGTGAGATCATGGCATTTTTGTGCATCACAGTCGACGAACGTCAGCTGTACTACGGACTGCTGGACGAGCTGAACGGTTCGGACGGCGAGAATTATATGATCCTGTCGGAGGACGGCATGATTTGTTCCGGCGAGGATACCGCCCTGCTCGGGACGCGGATTCAGGGACTTTCCGGACAGCAGAATGGGCGGATGAATGCGGATATGGCGGAGAACGGACTGCTGTACACCAGTGTGGAGGCACCGTTTTCTCACTATCGGATGCTGTGTCAGAGCGATCTGAGTATGCTGACCAAGGATATTCGGGAACACGTAATATATCTGCTTCTGCTGGTCTCGCTGGTGTTCATGGTGCTGATTTTCATCGCAAAGATTCTGTCCAATCAGCTGTACCGTCCGATTCAGGAGCTGACCGAAGCGATGGACGATGTCGGCGGCGGCGACTTTACTGCCCGTGTATCCGGACAGGATGCGGATGAATTCGGCGTGGTGCTGGCGCACTTCAATGAGATGGTATCCCGCATGGATGGGCTGATGGATCAGGTGGTTCAGGAGCGCACGGAGAAGAGAGAAGCGGAGATCAATGCGCTGCAGTATCAGATCCGTCCGCATTTTATGTACAATACGCTCAATTCCATCCGGTTTGCGGCGACACTCCAGCGCAATCACAAGCTGGCGGAGCTGCTGGGCGACTTTATCGCACTGCTGGAGGCGAGCTCTCAGCGCAAGGGAGCCTTTCTCACGCTGAGCGAGGAGCTCAAATTGGTGAAGAGTTATCTGTCTCTTCAGGCATTTCGATATTTTGACTGCTTTGAGACAACCTTTGCAATTGCACCGGAGACTGAGAACTGTTATGTACCGTGTCTGCTGCTGCAGCCGATGGTGGAGAACGCGGTGTTCCACGGGATCGATCCAAAGCGAAACGACAACCGGCTGACCATCACTTCATGGCTGGAGGGAGATCGGCTGCATATTACGGTTGCGGACAACGGGGACGGATTTGATGTCGAACGGGCGTCACAGCCGGATCAGGATGAGGACAAGCGTCGTCTCACGGGCATCGGCCTGCAGAATGTCGAACAGCGCATGAAGCTGTATTACGGCGATGCGGCTTATTTTACGATTCGCAGTGAGGCGGGCGTGGGAACACGGGTGGAGTTTTGCCTGCCGGTCAGCCATGACCCGGAGGAATACAGTATCAGAAAGAGTGGGACAGCAGGATGAGACAACAACGAATCGCGGGAGCGCTTGCGCTTCTGGCTCTGTTTCTGAGCGGATGCGGCTCGATTGAGATGCATCGGGACCAGCCGGCGTATTCGGTCGGTGTGGTGCTCAAGGCGGGAAACAGTCCATACTGGCGCGATATGGCGTCCGGCATCGAACAGGCGGCTGCGGATCATGGGATTGATATGACCCTGCTGTATCCGAAGGGAGAGCAGGAAGAAGCGGAACAGGAGCGGATGATTTCCGATGTACTGGACAGCGGTGTGGATCTGCTGATGGTGGCGCCCTGCAACTCCTATGATACGAAGTGGTTTATTCAGAAGGCGGAAAAACAGGGCACGAGGGTGCTGACGGTGGATACGCGGGCGATGGATGCGGAGCTGCCGTACATCGGCTCGGATAATACCCTGTTCGGCAAGCTGGCTGCGGATTATTTTAATGAGCAGCTGGAACCGGGGGATTCGATTCTGCTGCTGTACGGACCGGAGAATCAGTCGAGCATCATCGAGCGTGACCAGACCCTGCGGGAGTATCTCAATCCCAAGATAACGATTCAGGGCGTGCGGCACACGGAATTGAGCGAGCAGAACGGCTATGCTGCGGTACATGAGCTGGAGGAACCGGTGGATGGCATCTACTGTCAGAATGTTGTGCTCGGACGCGGCGCGGTAGAGGCGCTGATGGAAAAGGGCTGGGAATCCAAGGTCATCTCGGTTGACACCCGGTCGGATGCCGTGCAGATTCTCAAGGACGGTGCAATGGATGCAATGATTGCGCAGGACGGCTTTGAAATTGGATATCAATCCGTCGAGATTGCGCTGGAGACACTGCAGAGCGGCGAGGAGCCAAAGGATGTTTTGTTCGACGGAGAACTGCTGACATCGCAGAGTATAGGAGGAGACTGATATGCATCGGGTATTGATTGTAGACGATGATATGATTGTCCGGATGTATCTCAGAGATATCATCCGATGGGAATCCTATGGATTTACGGTAATTGGACTGGCACGCGACGGAGAAGAAGCGCTGGAGATTGTACATCGGGAGCAGCCGGATGTCATTCTGACCGACATCAGTATGCCGAGGATGAATGGCATTGAATTGATTGCACATCTTCGGCGTGAGAATTATGACGGCGTCATCGATGTCCTCAGCTGTCACGACGATTTCGAGCTGGTGAAGAGTGCGATGCAGCGGGGCGCGGATGATTATCTGCTGAAGAATTATCTGAGCGATACTGCGATGGAGGAGATCCTCGGAAAGCTCACGGAACAGATCCGGACACGAAGCAGAGAATCGCATCAGCGGGAGGAAATCCAGCAGCTGGCACGCAAGGGAATTGATGTGATTCGCCGCGAGCTGCTCGAGAGCATTCTTCGGGGAGAATTGACCGAGGCGGATTGGGAAACGAGGATGCGGCAGGCAAAGCTGCACGGCACCTACCATCGGCTTGCCGCCGTGATGATTCAGCCTACGCAGGCAGATCGGGAACAGAGAAATGAACTGCTGGCGCTGAGCGCACAGCGTCTCGAAACCGAGCGCGCGGATATTCTGATGCTGCACGAGAATACGATGGTGCTGCTGATCGATCTGAGCGATACGCCGTCGACGGCGCAGGGAATCGAGACCGTCAACCGGCTGGAGCTCCTGATTGAACGATTGGCGGAGCAGTATCTGAATCTGGAGCTGTCGATGGCAGCCAGTGCGGTGTGTGAAGGAAATCAGGCGATTGCCAATGCGCTGCGGCAGGCAAATGAGACCATGCAGAATCGGTTTTACGGAGCAGGGCGGTGGCAGTACGGTCCGGAGAATACGCTCACGCAGGAGCTGCCGCAGCAGGCGGAGCGATTCCGAAAGACGCTGGAGACGCTGCTGCACGACGGAAAAGACGAGTTGATCCGCAGCGGATATGCTGAGGCGCTTGCGGCGATTCAGGATGCGCGGGTGTATGCCGGCACGGTATTATCCTGGGTGCGTCAGTGTGACCACATTGCCGGCATCCGGCGGACAGAGACGCAGTACAGCGCAATGAACCGGTTTGAAGATTTTGCGGGCTGTGCAGACGAATACATTGCACACGGGCGGGAGAACCGTCTGCGTGCGGTTCCGGACAACATCAGTTCGGCAATGCGCATTGCCGTGACTTATCTGCAACAGCATTTTACCGAGTCGATCGGGCTGAACGATGCGGCGCGGCAGGCGGATCTGTCTCCGGCGTATTTCAGCACCCTGTTCAAACAGGAGATGGGAGTCGGCTTTTCCGAATATCTGCTCTCCCTGCGATTGGAGCGCGTCTGCGCGCGTCTGCGCACGACCGGACAGACCATCAAGCAGATTTCAGAGGAAGCAGGCTTTGCGGATTACTCCTATTTCTGCCGGATCTTTAAGAAGAACATCGGCCTCAGTCCGGCAGCGTACAGGAAAAAAACGGAAAATTAAAAAATAGTACAGTCCGACAGACAGGTCAGTCCGCCGGACTGTATTTTTTTTCGATGGGAGGAAACGGAATCGAAAAAACCGCATATTTTTCAAAAAATTTACCTGATTCGATCTTACACACCTTTGAATTATAATTGGTATCAGAAAGAGGGAGGATACTCCCGGAAAGAAAGGAACTGATAGATCACATGAACGCATTTATGATCGCCACGTTCGTAGGTTTCACCGCGCTGGTAGCAGTGATTTCCTTCTTCAAGACGAGAGGCGAAGACACGGCAACCAAGGAAGGTTACTTCCTGGCAGGCAGAGGACTGCCTGCAATCGTCATCTGCGGTTCGCTGCTGATGACCAACATTTCGGCAGAGCAGCTGGTCGGACAGAACGGTCAGAGCTATGTCGCAACCATCGGCGTATTCGGCTGGGAAGTCATCGCAGCACTTGCACTGGTTCTCTGTGCACTGTTCTTCCTGCCGAAGTTTATCGGCAATGGTATCACCACCATTCCGCAGTTCTATGAAATGCGCTATGGCACCGCAGTTCGCCGCCTCGCAGCGATTGGCTTTGCTGCCTACTATGTAGTCGCAATGCTGCCGCTTGTTCTGTACGCCGGCTCGGTCGTACTGGAGCAGCTGTTCGGCATCTCGGAGATGTTCGGTATCTCCCGCTTTGCGGCAGTTGCAATCTGCTGTGTTACCATCGGTGTAATCGGCTCGATTTACGCGATTTTCGGCGGCCTGCGTGCCGTTGCTGTATCGGATACCATCAACGGCGTCGGCCTGATGATCGGCTGCGGTCTGGTCGTTCCGATCCTTGCCTTCAATTACCTCGGCGACGGCAGCTTCTTCAACGGTCTGGATATTTTCTTCCACGCATCGGAAAAGCTGAATGCAATTGCACCGGCTGATGCACATGCACCGTGGATTCCGTGGCCGATGATCTTCACCGGACTTGTTGTCAACGACACGCAGTACTGGGCAACCAACCAGTCTATCATTCAGAGAGCCTTCGGTGCGAAGAGCATGGCGGAGGCACAGAAGGGCGTACTGTGGACCGCAGTCCTCAAGTGCTTTACCCCGATCTTCACCGTTGTTCCGGGCATTATCGCATTCCTGGTATTCGGCAACACGCTGGAGGCACAGGATCTGGCTTATCCGCAGCTGCTGCTGACCATCCTTCCGAGACCGATCCTCGGCTTCTTCGCAGCCGTTATGTTCGGCGCGATCCTGTCCTCGTTCAACTCGGTTCTGAACTCGGCATCCACCATCTTCGCAATGGATATCTACAGCTGGGCTAGACCGAATGCGGACGATGAGACCGTCGTACGTGCTTCCAAGACGTTCGGTACCATCGTTGCAGTTATTTCGATTGCAATCTCTCCGTTCATCATGTTCTTCGGTCAGGGCATCCAGGCATTCCTGAACGAGTCCATGGGCTACATTCTCACCCCGCTGTTTGTCATGGCGATCTTCGGTATGACCAAGATCCGTGTTCCGCAGAAGGCATGCTTCGTTATGACGGCTGTACACTTTGTTCTGTACGCAATCGGCCTGAATACACTGACGCCGGAGCCGTTCCACTCTTTGTACGTCCTGTTCTTCTGCTTCGTCATTGACATGATCATCATGTTCGTATTCGCAAAGGTTTCTCCGTCTCCGGAGGTTGCAGACCTTTACGATCCGAGCGTCGATACGACTCCGTGGAAGTATGCAAAGGTCGAAGCGATCATGGTTGTTTGCCTGATCATTGCGCTGTACGCAATCTTCTCTCCGCTCTTCCTCGGAAGCTGAGAACAATCCCCTTTTCTATCTTTTCTCATAAACAATGCCGCAGGGATATCCTGCGGCATTGTTATTATATGATGGGGGAGCGCATTGATCTATCCACCTGAGTGGAACAGAAACGAGACAGGCAGAGAGCGTCTCACAAAACTGAAATTTACTTCTGAGAGAGTGTTACATATTCTGCAACTAAAAAGAAATTCTTCAAAATTTCTGATGTTGGTTCTGTTGTCAACATATCGCTTGTCCTCCTTACCGAAGAATTTCGATTGATAATACAAACGATATCACACTCCCGTCGTGTATTCAATGCAGGGGGAAAGAAAAACCACCGTAATTCTATCCGAATTACGGTGGTATACTGGCGGAGAGTCAGGGATTTGAACCCTGGAACCGCTCATCACGGTTACACGATTTCCAGTCGTGCGCCTTCGACCA
Source organism: Clostridiales bacterium (assembly GCA_022775385.1). Lineage (GTDB taxonomy): Bacteria > Bacillota > Clostridia > Oscillospirales > Butyricicoccaceae > Butyricicoccus_A. The sequence continues at coordinate 3,865 of JALFIV010000089.1, read as the reverse complement.
CTCAGCCAACTCTCCATCTGTATTTTGTTTTCGCTGTATCTCTCAGCGACGAGATTTATTATATCCGATTTTTCGTGCTTCGTCAAGCATTTTTTTCGATTTTTTTCATAATCTTTTTTGTAACAGATTCCACATTTTCTACCGTATGGAAATGATGCAGAGATATGGAGAATCCCCGCGCGGCGCATCCGGCGGGGATGGACGGAGATTATAAAAACGGCTTCATCTGTTCGATGTTGGCTTCCTCTGTGCGGAGCAGTTTTTCCGCCAATGCTTTGACTTCCTTGTCCTCTCCGCTGTACTGATCCAGACACTGGAGTGATTTGGTCATGCCGCGGGTATTGCCCTGAATCATCATCTCAGCGATTTTGGACGTGGAGTGATCGCGCATGGTCTTCATGGAGGAGGAGAGTTCGCTCGAGAGTCTCGCGATGGCACTGAGTTCCTGCGGCTCTCCGCCGCGGACGCGGAGCATGGTGTCCGCCGCGCGGTACAGTTTGCTGTATTCGGCTTTCTGATCCTGCAGGGCATCGCGGAACGGCTTGTATTCAGCGTATTCCATCACCATGTCGATGCCGTCCCGTCCCATCTCTGTGGTCTGGCGGATGTGATTGAGCAGATCGGTATTGCTGAGCATATAGTTCACCTCGCTGTCAGTATGTCCGGAGAAGGAGATGTGTATACAAAAAGGACGCACCCCGCAGGATGCGTCCTTGTTCCTTTAGATTTCCTCGTTGTCGAACAGCGGGGTGCTGAAATAGCGCTCGGCGGTGTCCGGAAGAACCGTGACGACGGTTTTGCCCGGTCCGAGCTTCTTCGCAAGCTTGCGTGCGGCGGCGACGTTGGTGCCGCTCGAGATGCCGCACATCAGACCTTCCAGTCGCGCCAGATCCTTGGCGGTGTTGATGGCCTCCTCGTCGGTGACGATATAAATGTCGTCGTAGATCGTCTTGTTGAGGATGCCCGGAATCAGTCCGTCGCCGATGCCCATTTGCAGATGAGTGCCGACCGTGCCGCCCGCCAGAATTGCTGCGTTCTGCGGCTCAACTGCCCAGATCGTGATGTCCGGATTGTGTTCGCGCAGGACCTCGCCGATGCCGGTGATGGTACCGCCGGTGCCGATGCCGGAGCAGAATCCGTCGATCGGTCCGCCGACCTGTGCGAGGATCTCCAGTGCGGTCTGGTTGCGGTGTACCTGCGGATTGGCCGGGTTCTCGAACTGCTGGGGGACAAAAACCTTGGGGTTTTCCTCCGCCATGCGCATGGCGGTTGCGGTGCACTCCGCGATGCACTTGCCGATGTCGCCGTCGTCGTGAATCAGAATGACCTCGGAGCCGTAGTGGCGGACCAGCTTGCGGCGTTCCTCACTGACCGAATCCGGCATGATGATGATGGTCTTGTATCCGCGCACAGCGCCGATCAGCGCCAGACCGATGCCCTGATTTCCGCTCGTCGGCTCGACGATGATGGAATCCTGGGACAGGAGACCCTTTTCCTCCGCATCCGAGATCATATTGAACGCGGTGCGGGTTTTGATGGATCCGCCGACGTTGAGACCCTCGAACTTGACAAGGATCTGTGCGCCGTCCGGATCGCTCAGACGATTCAGACGCACAATCGGCGTGTGGCCCATCGCCGAAAGAATATTCTCGTATACCATGAAAATCTACCTCGATGATTTGTTTCCTTAGTGTATGCGTGCGCGGGGGTTTCCGCAACACTGCAACACGCCATTATAGTATAGCGTAGATTGCGGGAAAAAGCAATTCATGACGGACAAAACATGTTCCGAATTTTACAGGAGAGGGAAAGGCTTTTTTGGCAGAAAAATGCCGCCGTACCGGTGGTACAGCGGCAGATGCGGATGGACTTAGTATTCCTTGAAGAATTCGACTTCCTCGCCGAGCGGTCCGAGGCAGAATGCGTAGCGGATGAGATACGGCTCGCGGCAGGGTACCGTGAAGTCGGACGGTTCCTCTGTAACCATATAATCCGCCTTGCGGACGGCCTCACAGCAGGCGTCGACGTCATCCGTGCGCAGGGCGAAATGCTGGATGCTGCCGCGTCCGCTCTCGCCGGTGCCTTCCATGACGATTTCCATGACCGTGCCGTCTCCGGTGTCCAGCATGATACCGTTCTCCCACTCGCGGGTGACCGGCATGCCGAGCACATCACGGTAAAATGCGATGGTTTTCTCAAACTCCGCCGGATTCTGCGGCTTGAGACAGATGTGATGGGTGCCTGTAATCAAACGATCCATAATAATGTACTCCTCTTTACGAACAGTTCTATTTTTTGAAAGCATACCAGAAAACCGATATGATATTCAACAATCTTGTTTCTGCTCAGCGCGTGCCGGACAGGACGGGCTGGCGGAGCACAGTGCGGATGCAGTCCATCGCGCGCTGGATTTTCTCGTCAAATCCGGTGGAATTGTCAATGACAAACAGGTTTTCATGTCCCTCCCATGCGCGCTGTGCACGGCGGTCGAGTGCACGTGCCTGCTCCAGCGTCTCGGTGCGTGCCAGATTGTTGGACAGCGTGTAGGACTCCTCAGCGCCGTCTGCCGTGGTCACCATGTGGATGACGGCGTCATAGGCGCGGCGCACCTCCTCCTCGGTTTTGCCGAACAGCGCGAGCAGAGAGTGAAATTCTTCATCCGAGACATAGGCCTTGTTGTCCGGAATGCCGCGGTCGCAGACGATGACAATGTGGTCCTCGGGAACGATGCGCGCCGCCGCGTGGAACAGCGCTTCCTTGTCAAACTGCATGCGGAAGACGAATTTCTGAAATTCGTACATGCTCATACAGCCGTCGAATGGCTTGATTCCGCCGAGAATCAGCTCGGTTGCACTCTCCGGAATGGAGAAAACGCGGTAGCCGTCGCGGGAGAGCTGCCGGTCGACATGGGTCAGCAGACTGGACTTGCCGCCGCAGGGACCGCCGGTCACGGCGATGGTGGTGATTGTTTTGTTCATAGAATCCGGTCCCTCCCAGAAACATTGATCTTTATGTTCAGTATACCAAGGTTGCGGAGAGAACGCAAATGAACAGACAGAAAATGGCGGATGTAAAATTTTTTTTTACAAAATCCTCGAAAAAGCTGTACTACCGGAGAGTGAGGCTGTATAATAGAAAGGGCATTATGAAAATCAGAAATAGGAGGTCAAAAAATGACAGTTTTTGACTTGTTCGCGCTGCTGGGCGGCGTAGGCTTGTTCCTGTATGGCATGACAATCATGTCGACCGGCCTGAAAAATGCTGCGGGTGAAAACCTTCGCACAATACTGGAACACGCTACAACCAATCGTGTCGTTGCTGTATTTGTCGGTATTGCAGTTACCATTCTCATTCAGAGCTCGTCTGCGACCGATGTTATGGTCATCGGCTTCGTCAACTCGGGTCTCATGACACTGGGACAGGCGATTGGCGTTATCATGGGCGCCAACATCGGTACCACCATCACGGCACAGCTGACCGCATTCAATTTGAGCCAGTTTGCTCCGCTGATTCTGTTCGTCGGCGCAATCATGTATCTGTTCATCAAAAAGAATCTGGTCCGCCACATCGGAATGATTATCATGGGCTTCGGCATGCTGTTCGAAGGCATTGCCATCATGAAGAGCGCCATTATTCCGCTGTCTGAGACACCGGCATTTATCACGTTCCTGACGACGCTGTCCAATCCGGCTTTGGCATTGCTGTTCGGTCTGGCGTTTACCGCGCTGGTGCAGAGCTCATCGTCCTCGGTTGTAATTTTCCAGGCATTTGCCGTACAGGGAATTCTGGATTATCATATTGCGGTTTACCTGATCATGGGTGCGGCAATCGGCTCGGTTACCCCGAACATTCTCGCGTCCCTGAC
>JALFIV010000082.1 GCA_022775385.1 Clostridiales bacterium | reverse complement strand
GTTCGGCCTCCTCATGCGTAATATCACTGGTGGAGTCCGAGAAAAGCCATATTTTCTCACTCATTCGTTTTTCCCTCCGTTATTCTGTCGGAAAATCTCCCGCAATCTGCAGATGCTCAAACTCATGCTGCCGCAGTGCCTCATAGACCACGACGGCGACCGAGTTGGAGAGATTCAGACTGCGCGCATTCTTCCGCATCGGAATGCGGATGCACCGCTCCGGATGCGCAATCAGCATGGGTTCCGGCAGTCCCTTGGTCTCCCGTCCGAACATCAGATAGGCGTCCACCGGAAAAGCCACATCCGAGTAGCGGTGCTGTGCCTTTGTCGTGGCATAAAAAAAGCTGCCCTCCGGATTTTTTTCCCAGAATTCGTCCAGCGAATCGTAGTACCGGACATCCAGCAGATGCCAGTAGTCCAGTCCGGCGCGCTTGAGCCGCTTATCGGAAATCTCAAAGCCGAGCGGACCTACCAGATGCAGTACCGCACCCGTGCAGGCGCAGGTTCGCGCGATGTTTCCGGTGTTCTGCGGAATCTCCGGCTCGACCAATACAATATTGAGCATAGCAACCTCTTTTCCTCACAGCATGGCAGATGCCATGCGAATCTAAGATAATCATATGATATTTTAACCGATTTTTCAAGCACTTCTGTATGGTTTCCATGAATTACAGCGTTTTTTGTACAAAAAAGCACAGCAGGTGCAACGCTCCTGCTGTGCCAAAAAACAAATCGGACCGATTCTCAGCCTTCCTGTCCGTCAAAATACGCGCGGATCTCGGCGATGTCCTGCTGAATGCGCAGACGAAGCTGATCCGGATCGGAAAACCGCTTTTCCGGACGCACAAAATGATGCAGTTCCACGCGGATGAACTTGCCATACAGGTCTCCGTCATAGTCCAGGATGTGCGGCTCCACCGTCGGTGCGCCGCCGTCGCGGAAGGTCGGACGCAGACCGATGTTGGTCGCCGCAGTGTACGGTTCTCCGTCAATGACGACCTTGGAGGCATAGACGCCGAACGGCGGCGCCTGCATCTCCTGCGGGAGCGCCAGATTCACCGTCGGCACGCCGATTGTCCGGCCGACACGGCGTCCATGCTGAACCGCACCGGCGATTGTATACGGATGACCCAGAAACCGACAGGCGCGCTCCATGTTTCCCATCGCAATCTGCTGACGGATATAGGTCGAGCTGACCACGATATTGTCGATGCGGACGCTCGGAATGATGTCACAGCCGATGCCGATCTTCGCGCACTCCTCCTTCAGACCCTGCGGACGTCCGAGACCGCGGTAGCCGAAGCTGTTGTTTTCTCCGGTGACGACCCAGCAGGCGTGAAACTGCTTGACCAACATCTCATGGATAAAGTCCCGCCAGTCCATGTTGCGGAGATGGTCGTCAAAATGTGCAAAAATGACCTCATCCACCCCGCCCATCGCACGGATTTCTGCTCCGCGGTCGGCGTTGGAGGTGATCAGTGGAACCGGATTGCCGGTGATCACCGTGTCCGGGTGCACATCAAAGGTGAACACGGAGGAAATCGCGCCGTTTTCCTTGGCGCGGCGCACGGCAGTGTCCATCAGCACCTTGTGTCCGCAGTGGACACCGTCAAAAAAGCCCAGTGCAATGGCACGCTTTGCGTCTTTTTCTATCATCTTTCTTGTTCCCTCCCGTTACCGCATGCAGAGCCGCTCCCTACATGCGCTGACTGATACTGCCGTTTTTTATCCCGCGCCGGCACAGCGCCGTAATTCCGTTACCGGAATCGTTTTTCCTGAAACAGGGCGAGTCCGCCGCGCTGCAGCGTGTCCACCCGTCCCAGCATATAAAATAATCCGTTGTAATACACGCGGCACAGCTGTCCCTGCGCCTTTGGCATGCCTTTTGCATGCTCCGGCGCAATGTACGCGCCGTTCAGCATCCGCTGATAGCCGGTATCGTCCAGCTCGACCGGCGGATACTGTGTAAACAGGCTGTCCGTCTGCAGAAACAGCGCATCCAGCGATCCGCTGTCCGCCGCCTGCTGAATCTGCTCCAGTGTGTATGCCTGCTCCAGCGAATACCGCCCGGAGGAGGTGCGCACCAGACTGGTCATCGTCGCATAGGTCCCGAGCGTCTCGCCCAGATCATTGCAGATGGTGCGGACATAAGTGCCCTTGGAGCAGACTACGCGCAGGACGCCGCACTGCGTCTGTTCGTCAAACGAGAGCAGCTCACACGTATGCAGGGTAATCGTTCTCGTCTTTCGCTCGACGGTGATGCCCTTGCGAGCCAGATCGTACAGCCGCTTGCCGTCCACCTGAATGGCGGAGTACATCGGCGGGAGCTGCTGCTGTTCGCCGCGCATCCCTTCGACTGCCCGTCGGACGGTCTCGGTATCGACACGCTTGTCCGACCGCTCTGTCACCGTACCGGTCGCATCCTGCGTATCCGTCGCATAGCCGAGCGAAAAGCCGGCGGTATATCCCTTGCTCTGCGCCGCGGCAAGATCTGCCGCCTTGGTCGCGCCGCCGACAAACACCGGCAGAACACCGGTCGCCATCGGATCGAGCGTGCCGCCGTGTCCGATTCTGCGCTCGTGCAGAATACCGCGCAATTTGGCAACCACATCAAACGAGGTGAAATCCTGCGGCTTATTGACGATGAGTACGCCGTTATACACCGATTCCGTTCGCTTCACCGCGGTACACCCTTTCCGTTGCCTCGAGCGCCCGGCGGATCGCCTCATCCGACGGGCAGTGTACGGTCGCTCCCGCTGCGCGCAGGTGGCCGCCGCCGCCCATCTGACTGCAGATCGCCGCCGCATCCACTTCCTTTGTCGTCCGCGCGGAGATCTTGGTCGAGCCGTCCTTCAGCTCGGTCAGGGTCAATCCGACC
>JALFIV010000073.1 GCA_022775385.1 Clostridiales bacterium | reverse complement strand
CGCAGACCGATCAGACGCTTGACTTCTTTTCCTCCGACAAAGACGCTGACCGTCGGGATGGACATAATCCGCTGTTCCAGCGCGATCTTCGGGGATTCATCGATATTGATCTTGACAAACTTCATCTTTCCGCAGTAGTCGGTCGCCAGCTCGTCCAGAATCGGAGAGAGCATGCGGCATGGCTCGCACCAATCCGCCCAGAAGTCCACACAGACCGGCATGGCGGCCTTGTTTACTTCCTTTTCAAATCCATCTTCCTTGACATGTACAATGGTCATGATAATTACTTCCTTTCCGGAACAGCTGTCCAGCTCAAACGCAGACTGGTCAAACCGATGTCACTGCGCTATAATAGATATATTATATTATATCTCGCTTTCCTAAAATTGTGAAGTTGAATTGGAAAAATTTTTGTAGTATTTGTGCAGAAAGGATATGAATATGACAGATTTCCTGCATCCTTCTATCGATAATGACAGTCTCCGTGCGATGAGCTCGCTTGCCCTTGCGCACATAGGAGACTGTGTCTATGAAATCATGACCCGCTCCTGGCTGACGACCTCCGGTCTGGTCACCAACCGGAATCTCCACCGCGAGACCATCCGTCTGGTCTGTGCCGGCGCACAGGCGGCCGGCGCCACCGCGATCCTCCCCATGCTGACCGAGGAGGAGATGGATGTATTCCGCCGTGGACGCAACGCCAAACCGAAGTCCGTGCCGAAGTCCTCTTCTGTCGCGGAATATGCCCATGCCACCGCCGTGGAGGCGCTGTTCGGCTGGCTGTATCTCCAGCAGCGCTATGACCGTCTCAACGAGCTATTCGCAGCGATTCTCCCTGCCGCACAGGCGTGGTTCGGACAGAAATAAGAGGAACCCGCTGTACCCAGCAGATTCCTCCTATCCCAATCCGTCCGAAGTTAGAATTCCGACGTATTCTTCTTATTTCGGCTGTTCGCGCTGTTCTGCTTCTTCTGGCTGGACGGGTTGTTCTGGTTCTTCTGATTGTTCTGATTCTCCGCCTTGTTGTTCTGATTCTGAGAATTCTCTCTCATTCTATCATCACCTCTTTTCGCGATTCACCTGTATTTTGTCCAAAAATTTTTCACTTATTCCCTGTTTTTCAAAAAAACTGTCTTGTCAAGAACTTTTCTGTTTGATATAATAAGGTGTTGGCGTATATACACGCTTTTTTCTATATCCCGATTCCAAATAACATGATCATACAGGAGGTACAAACCCATGTCTGGACATTCCAAGTGGCATAATATTCAGAAGACCAAGGGTGCAAACGACGCAAAGAGAGCAGCAATCTTCACCAAGATCGGCCGTAAGATGGCGGTTGCAGTCAAGGAAGGCGGCAGCGCCAATCCGGATACCAACAGCAAGCTGCGCGACGTCATTGCCGATGCAAAGGCAAACAACGTCCCGAAGGACAACATCAAGCGCATGCTCGACCGTCTGAGCGGCGACAATGGTGCTGTAAACTACGAATCCAACACCTACGAGGGCTACGGTCCGTCCGGCATCGCCGTTATCTGCGAGACCCTGACCGACAACAACAACCGCACGGTTGCCGATGTCCGTCACTACTTCTCCAAGTTCGGCACCGGCCTCGGAAACGCAGGCTGCGTATCCTGGCAGTTTGAGCAGAAGGGTGTTCTGGTTATCGAGCGCGGCGACCTCGACGAGGACGAGACCATGATGACCGCACTGGATGCCGGCGCCGACGATTTCCAGGCAGACGAAGAGACCTTCCAGATTTTCACCGCTCCGACCGAGTTCGGTGCAGTCCGCGACGCTCTTCAGGAGGCAGGCTTCACCTTCATTCAGGCTGAGATCGAGATGGTTCCGTCCAACACGATCACGCTGGAGAAGGAGGAGGACATGGCCCGCATGCGCAAACTGCTGGATGCCCTCGAGGACAACGACGACGTACAGCACGTCTGGCACAACTGGGAAAACGAGGACGACTACGAAGGTTGATCGCTCTATCCCTCAATGTATACGAAAAAACCGCTTTCCAAACGGAAAGCGGTTTTCTTGTTGTTTTCAGTTTGTGCGAATGATGCAATGTGTCATCCGATTGCGCTCTGCGAGCTTGCATAGCTCATGGTGTTGACCTTCTTGATCGATCCGTTGACGATGTCAAAGACATGCCACAGCGTGCCGGACTTCGCCGGTACCTTGTAGGTCGCAATCTGTGTGCTGCCCTTGTAGACGACGACCTTCGCACCGGATTTCGCCAGCGCATTGGAAGACGTGTAATACTTGTTGGTATAGTCGTGAACATAATACCGATAGGTGCCGGACGCAGTCAGGCTCGGCTTGATCGTAACGGTCTCCGGACCATAGCTCGTGGTGTCGTCAATGTCGAGATTGGCAACGGTGTTTCCGTTGTTATACGCATTCTTGCTCACATAGTAGATGTGGAACCGGCTGCCGTTCGACAGCGGACCGGACAGATGGGAATCCAGATCTCTCGGCGTGGAGCCCCAGGTCAGAACGACGCGGTATGTGCCGGACGCCATGCTCTTACTGATACTGTAATGGTTGCTGTAGCTCGTATCATTTCCGGAAACATAGATATTGAAACAGGTCGTGATATAGCCGCTCTTTTTGATCTGCAGCGTATACTGACCCTTCGGCAGCTTGACAGAGAACCTGCCGCTGCTGCTCGATGTGCACTTTTTATAGTACGAACCGGACTTATTGTTATATCCCTTGCGGACATAAATCGTTGCACCGGAGATCGTCCTGCCGGTTGTCGCATTGGTGGTTACACCGGTTTTGGTATAATACACGGTAGAGGACGAGGTCACCGTAACCTTGCAGGTTGCCCTGACCGACTTGCCCTTGTAGGTCGCCTTGCAGGTGATGGTCGCTGTACCCGGCTTGACCGCCGTGATCTTGCCCTTGCTGCTCACCTTGGCAACTGAGCTCTTGCTGGACGACCAGGTGATCTTGACGCCGGAAAGCTCCGACGGAATATAGCTGTATTTGAGCGAATAGGTGCTTCCCTTCTTGAGGGTGAGCGAGGTTTTGTTCAGCGTCAGGAAGGTGAGCCGTTTGGACGAGCTGCTGCTGACCTTCTTCAGACTGAACGGCATCGTGGTTCGGGTATCCGAGAAGTCATCCAGACGATAGCCCTTGAGCGTCTTTGCACCCGCATTCAGCGTGCCGGAAAAATAGCTCTTCTCAAAATTCGAAACCTTCTTCTTCCATGCTCCCGGCTTTGCGCGGAAACGACCGGTGCTCATATCCACCGTACCGCTGAAGTAATAACTGCAGTTGACCTGATAGGAGGATCCGGAACACTCAGAGACATAGACCGTACCGGAAAAACTGCCGCCGGAAGTGCACTTGGAGATGGCAAACGACAGATGGCGCCTGACCAGCGTATGACCCCATGCGCCCGTGTACTCACCGTCCCAGGTTCCGACTACCTGACTTGACGTGATTGCCTTGGCCTGTGCCTGCAGTCCAAACATCGCAATCGCACAGATGATTGCCATCAGGACAGCACGCAGTTTTCTTGCGCGTTTCATTCGATCGACCCCTTTCTCTCTGACAAAAAACAACTCCCATTCTATTTGTAGCACAATCTACATAATATTATTGTACCAGCCGTTACCCTTTGTGTCAATTACTCAAATTGGTGTTTTCTTCAGAATTTTGTCTTTCAGTTTCGGGATTCCGTATCGTACGTCGTCGGAATCGTCTTGCCGATCAGATATTTGCCGAACCGTTCCTCCGCGATGCTGCGTACGGTCGACACCCGCATATCCGTCCGGCCGGACAGGCAGTGCGAGTACGCCATCTCCTCCGTGTAGTCCTCGAGCGGGATGACATGATACTGACACCATCCCGAGCGGAAATCACAGATCAGCGGCATGACCCCCGGGTCCTCGACCACGACTGTTCCGTCCTCCTGACGAGTCAGCGTGACCTGCAGCATCGCCTCCACCATGGTCTCGGTATCGAACTGCGCCGAGATAAAATTGCCGACCGAATAGATGCAGAACGCGCGGTTTCCGTTGTCCGATTCCACCCAGTCGCAGGGCTGACATACGTGCGGGTGTCCGCCAATAATCAGCGTCGCGCCGTTTTCGGTCAGGAACTCCGCGAGATCTTCCTGCTCCGCATTCTGCATGGTCTCATACTCCTCTCCCCAGTGCATCATGACGACGACCGCATCACATTCCGCCTTGACCGCCGCCATCTCCTCCGCAATCTTATCGCGGTCGATCAGCGAAACCAGATCCGGATTGTCCTCCGGCAGGACATTTCCGTTCAAACCAAAGGTATACGCCAAAAATCCGACTTTGATGCCGTTCCGTTCGAGATAACGGACCTCGGCGCGGTCCTTCGCATCGCGCGCGATGCCGATGCGGATCACGCCGGTGTCGGCCTGCGAATCCCAGAAATCCAGCGTGTCGTACAGTGCGCTCGATCCCGAGTCCATCGCATGATTGTTCGCGTGCGAGACCACATCAAAGCCCGCGGCGATCAGTGCCTTGCCGCATGACTGCGGCGTGTTGAACGTCGGATACGCCGACGGCGTACCGGTGCCGAGCGGCGATTCCTGATTGATCAGTGCGATGTCCGCCGCCTCGACATACGGCTTGATGTCCTCATAAAACGGTGTGAAATCATAGGTACCGTCGCCGTTGCTTGCATCCTTGAGCAGAGTGCCGTGGATCAGGTTGTCGCCGACCGCAATCAGCGACAGGCTCGCCGGTTCGTATGCCGGCTCCTCCGGTTCGATGACCGTCTCCGGCAGGTCTTCTTCGAGTACCGCCGAGCCGGATACCGGAACGGTCTCCTCCGTGACCGCGATCTCATTGTCCGCGCCGGACGTCACGCCGGCATGCACCGCGAATCCGACAGCGGCAGCCAGCACCGCGCCGCACAGGATGAGCACCGCGATACGTTTTTTGTCTCCTTGTTTCATCTCTGAATCCCCTCTTCTTCGTGATGGTATGAAACAATTGTGACAATATTCGCCAGCTTTGTCAAGCAATATTCCATATTTTACGAAAAACAGAAAAAACAGACCGCCGAGTTTCCTCAGCGGTCTGTCTGTTTGTTATGTAATCGGATGCAGGCGGATTACTTTGCCATCTCAGCAACCATGTACTCGTATGCCATCTTTGCATACTTGAACGGGTTAGCCTTTGCCGGATCCTGCTCAGCCTCGACCATGATCCAGCCCTCGTAGCCGATCTCGTCGAGCTTCTTGAATACTGCCGGGAAATCTACGCAGCCTTCCGGATCGCCCGGTACGGTGAAGCAGCCGTTGCGGACGGACTTCAGGAAGGACCAGCTCTCCTTGATTGCCTGATCGCGGACCGGCTTACGCATATTCTTCAGATGAACGTGGCCGATTCTGTTCGGGAACATATTCAGAATTGCGAGCGGGTCGGTCTCGGTAAAGGTCCAGTGACCGGTATCATAGCACAGGAGCAGGTCGTCCGAGGTGTTCTCCAGCATGCGGACAGTCTCCTCGAGGGTCTGTACGCAGGTGCCCATATGATGATGGAAGCAAGCGCGGATGCCGTTGCTCTTTGCGTACTCAGCCAGCTTGTTCAGGCCGTCGCACATCTGCATGAACTCAGCATCGGTGAAGTTTGCCTTGTTGTCGAAGATGGACAGATCCTGATTGCCCTGAATCGAGTAGGACTGCTCGGAAATATTGATTGCGGTAGCACCTGCATAGGACAGGTACTCGATTTCCTTCTTAAACTCCTCGAAGGTCTCCTCAAACGGCTTGGTGCCGAGGAAAGAAGAGAACCACTTGGATGCGATCGTCATACCGCGCAGGTCGAGGGCTTCCTTCAGCTCCTTGACATCAGACGGATACTTATGACCAACTTCACATCCGGTGAAGCCAGCCAGTCTCATCTCAGAAATGCACTGCTGGAACGTATTCTCATCGCCCAGATCCCACATATCATCGTTGGACCATCCAATCGGACAAATACCCAGTTTTACATCCTTGTTTGCGAACATTGTCACAACACCTCCAAAATTCTACTTTCTCTTTTCTTGTCCCTCATGTCACGGGACGTGGAGATTCCAACCTCTCCACTTATAATATTAGGATAATGGAATTCTCTCGCTTTGTCAATAATATTGTGCAAAGTGAGCAAATTTTTACAGCTTTTTTGCGGCTCATGTTACAAAGAGACTGAGATTCCGACAGAAAAAACCGCCGGTTCACAGGGAACCGACGGTGTGCTTTGTTATTCCTTGTCCGGAACGATCGCCAGATGCAGCTCGTCCAGCTGCTTCTGCTCGACCTCCGCCGGGCAAGCCGTCATCAGCTCGGATGCGTTCTGTACCTTCGGGAACGCGATGACGTCGCGGATGGAATCCAGACCCTCCAGTAGCATGCACAGACGATCCAGACCGTATGCCAGCCCGCCGTGCGGCGGTGCGCCGTACTTGAACGCGTTGAGCAGGTGTCCGAAGCGCTCCTGTGCGTCCTCATCGGTGAAGCCCAGTGCGCGGAACATGCGCGCCTGTACCTCGGTAGAGTGGATACGGATGGAACCTCCGCCCAGCTCGCAGCCGTTGAGAACGATGTCATATGCCTTGGCGCGTACTGCACCCGGATCGCTCTCCAGAATGTCGAGATCCTCGTCCATCGGCGCGGTGAACGGATGGTGCATCGCGACGTAGCGATCCTCTTCCTCGCTGTACTCGAACTGCGGGAACTCGGTGATCCACAGCAGCTTGAAATCATCGGCGCGGACGAGATCCAGACGCTTTGCCAGCTCACAGCGCAGCGCGCCGAGTGCGACAACTGCGGTCTGCCAGTCGGCATCCGCAACGACGAATACCAGATCGCCGTCCTTGGCGCCGGCGCGCTCCTTGATGGCTGCGACCTCGTCCTCGGTCATCTTCTTGGCGAACGAGGAGGTCATCTTGCCGTCAGTGCCCAGCTTCATCCACGCCAGACCCTTGGCGCGGTAGGTCTTGATCCACTCACCCAGCTTGTCGATCTCCTTGCGGGTGAACTTGTCCGCACAGCCCTCGGCGTTGATCAGGCGAACCGTGCCGCCGTTCGCAACCACACTCTGGAATACCGCGAACGAGCAGTCTGCACAGATATCCGAGATATCCTTGATCTCCATGCCGAAGCGGAGATCCGGCTTGTCCGAACCGAAGCGGTTCATCGCTTCCTTCCACGGCATACGCGGGAGCGGGAGCTGGATATCAACGCCCAGAACTTCCTTGAACACGCGCTGCAGGAATCCCTCGTTGACTGCGATGACGTCATCCTCCTCGACGAACGACATCTCCAGGTCAATCTGCGTGAACTCCGGCTGACGGTCGGCACGCAGGTCCTCGTCGCGGAAGCAGCGTGCGATCTGCATATAGCGGTCGACGCCGGACAGCATCAACAGCTGCTTGTACTGCTGCGGAGACTGCGGCAGGGCATAGAACGTGCCCGGATGGACACGGGACGGAACCAGATAGTCGCGCGCGCCTTCCGGCGTGGACTTCTGCAGGATCGGGGTCTCAATCTCCAAGAATCCCTGCTCATCGAAGTAGTCGCG
>JALFIV010000068.1 GCA_022775385.1 Clostridiales bacterium | reverse complement strand
CCAATAGTCCAGGTGGACGGTTTCGATGAGGACGTTTTTCTCTCCGGTGAGCAGATAGGCATTGTAGGAGGTGCCGTATTTGGACTCCATGACGATGTCGAATACCCGCAGGGCGGGATTCAGAATGCCGACGGACCAGATACCCTCACGCAGCTTGATGGCGCTCATAGCAGATTTCCTTTCCAAAAGTCAGGATTTGCGGCCGGACCGCACACTTTTCGCCTTTCAGTATAGCGTTCCGACGGGGACTTGTCAACAAAATCCTAGTAAATAAGAGGGAATTTTGGCGGGGTTGACTTCCCACTGGCTTTGACATACAATATCGGAACGTGAACAACGTGGGAGGGGCAGAAACATGCTGGTTTATCTGGACAATGCGGCTACCACACAGGTGTGTCCCCAGGCGGCCCGGGCCGCCCTGGAGGTCATGACGGAGGAGTTCGGCAATCCCTCCTCGCGTTACGCCTGGGGAGGACGGGCGGCCGCCCGGCTCCGGGAGGACCGGCAGACGGTGGCGGACGCCCTGGGCTGTGCGCCGGAGGAGCTGTTCTTCACCTCCTGCGGCACCGAGGGGGACAATTGGGCCGTCCGGGGGGCGGTGCGGTACAACCGGCACAAGGGAAAGCACATCGTCACCACCGCCATCGAGCATTCCGCCACGCTGAATGCCTGCCGCCGTCTCGAACAGGAGGGCTATGAGGTCACCTATCTCGAGCCGGACGAGGGTGGACACATCTCGGTCGCCGACCTGCGCGCCGCGCTGCGTCCGGACACCGTCCTGCTGACCTGTATGCTGGTCAACAACGAGGTCGGCACGATTCTTCCGGTCAAGGAGTTCGGCAAACTGCTGCGCAAAAAATGTCCGAATGCGCTGTTTCACATCGACGCCGTGCAGGGTCTCGCGCGCATCCCGATCAAGCCCAGGCTGTGGAACGCCGACCTGCTCAGCGTGAGCGGACACAAGATCGGCGCACCCAAGGGAATCGGCGCGCTGTACATCCGCAAGGGCGTCCACATCGCGCCGCTGCTGTACGGTGGCGGACAGGAGCGCGGACTGCGCCCGGGCACCGAGCCGCTCCCGAACATCGCCGCATTCGGCACCGCCTGCCGTCTGCGCGAATCCTGCATCGAGCAGAACGCCGCGCGTGTCTCTGAGCTGGCGGACTATCTGGAAACCCAACTCGCACAGCGGTTCCCGTGGGCGGTGCAGAACGGATCACCGGATCTGCCATATGTGCGCAATTACTCGTTCCCGGGCTGTAAGAGCGAGGTGCTGCTCCGCGTGCTCGAGATGCACGAGGTGTATGTATCCTCCGGCTCCGCCTGCAACAAGGGACGCGCCAGCCATGTGCTCGCCGCGATGAAGCTCCCGCACGAGCGCATCGACAGCGCCCTGCGCATCAGCTTCTCCCCCTCCAACACCGAGGCGGACATTGACGCGCTGCTGGACGCTGTCGCCGAGGGCGCACAGCGGCTCAAACGAGACGAAACCTGATTGAAACAGAGGAATATCATATGAAAGAAGTACTGTTATTAAAGCTGGGCGAGGTCGTGCTCAAGGGTCTCAACCGACGGCGCTTTGAGAGCCGGCTGATCGCCAACCTGCGCCGCCGCCTGAACAAGGTCGGCAAGTGCAATGTCTATATCATGCAGTCCACCATCTATGTCGAACCGGCAGACGATGTCGATATGGACGAAGTGGTGGACGCAGTCCACAACGTATTCGGCGTCGCCGCCATCTGCCGCGCCGCCGTGTGCGAAAAGGACATCGACGCGATTTGGAACACCGTCAACGAGTATCTGGCGGATGAGCTCCAGAGCGTGGAGCGCTTCAAGGTCGAGGCGAAGCGCTCCGACAAAAAATTCCCGTACAATTCCATTCAGATCTGCCAGAAAATCGGCGGCGATCTGGACGACAAATATGAAAATCTCGTGCCGGATATGCACAATCCGGAGCTGCGCGTGACGATCGAGGTGCGCGACAAGGCAGCTTATGTCCACGCCGGAAAGATGCCCGGACCGGGCGGCATGCCGGTCGGCACAAACGGCAAGGCGGCGCTGCTGCTCTCGGGCGGCATCGACTCCCCGGTCGCCGGCTATATGATGGCGAAGCGCGGTCTGGAGCTGTGCGCGGTGCACTTCTTCAGCTATCCGTACACCTCCGAGCGCGCCAAGGAGAAGGTCATGCAACTGGCGGAAAAGGTCACGCATTACAGCGGCCGCATGGATGTATTTGTCGTTCCGTTTACCGAGATTCAGGAGGCAATCCGCGACAACTGTCCGGAGGAGATGTTCACGCTCATCATGCGCCGTTTTATGATGCGTCTGGCGGAGAAAATCGCCGTCGAGCAGGAGGCCGGCGCGCTGGTCACCGGTGAGAGCCTGGGTCAGGTCGCCTCCCAGACCATGGAGGCGATGAACGTCACCGGTGCCGTGTGCTCGATTCCGGTGTTCCGTCCGGTCATCGGCATGGATAAGGAGGAAATCGTCCAGATCTCCCGCAAGATCGACACGTTTGAGACCTCCATCCTCCCCTATGAGGACTGCTGCACGGTGTTCACCCCCAAGCATCCGCTCACCCGTCCGAAGAAATACAAGGTCGAACAGGCGGAGCAGGCGCTGGATGTCGAGGCGCTCATGCAGCGTGCGCTCGACGGTGTGGAATGCATCACACTCTGATGTGACAGACAAAACGGGAACATAACCGCTTTCTTGATGAGGCGGTTATTTCTTTTGCATACCGGTATGCAAAATCGACAGGATGTTGTATTTTTCGACTCTCCGGCGTATAATCAGGATAAGACCAAACAGAGAGGGTGTCTATTTTGCTGTCAACCGGATTTGCAAGCTATACCGCACTGCAGTGGCTGATGCTGTTTTACTGCTACTGCTTTTTCGGCTGGTGCTTTGAGAGCGCCTATGTCTCGCTCCGTCAGCACCGATTTGTCAACCGCGGCTTTGTCCGTCTTCCGCTCCTTCCCATCTACGGATCAGGTGCTCTGTGCATCCTGATCTTCTGCCTGCCCTATCATGAAAATCCGCTTCTCGTGTTCGTCCTCGGCATCATCTTCCCGACCATACTGGAATATGCCGTCGGCTGGTCGATGGAGCGGCTGTTTAAAATGACCTACTGGGATTATTCCTCCCAGAAATTCAATCTGAACGGCTATATCTGCCTGTCCTCCTCCATCGCGTGGGGCGTCCTGTCCATGCTGCTGATCTATGTGATCCACCCGCCCATCGGACGGCTGATCGTGTCGCTCCCCGTGATTCCGAGTCTGTGCGTTGTCATTCCGCTGACCGCGGTATTCGCCGTCGACTTTGTCATGGCGTTCCGCACCGCACTCAACCTGCGCCGCATCCTCGAGGATCTCGAGCAGCTGCGCACCCAGCTGGACGAACTGCGTGTGCAGATCGAACTGGCACAGGCGGAGGCGCGCGAGCAGGTGGAGACCCTGCGTCTCACCGCCCGTTCGGAAATGCTCCGCCGTCAGATGCAGCGCCGTGTCAGCAATATGATCCGGCACTATCACATCCGCGCACTCCTGCGCGCCCACCCGACCGCATCCTCCCATCTCTTTGCCGACCCGCTCCGCGCCGCGCGCGAGCGTTCGCTGGCGTTCCGCCGCTCGGTGGAAAAGGCCGTGGAGGCTGTGGAGGAGGCGCGCGACTGGACGCGTTAATCCCCCATCCACCCCGGTACAAATTTTTCAGAAAGAAAGGCGATATCTGTGAAGAAAACCTATGCGATCAACATGTGTGAAGGTGCAATTCTCCCCAAGCTGTTTTTATTTGCCGTGCCGCTGATTCTTTCGAGCATCCTTCAGCTTTTGTTCAACGCCGCCGACGTCATCGTCGTCGGCCGGTTCTCTGGCAGCACCTCGCTGGCGGCGGTCGGTTCAACCACCTCGCTCACCATGCTGCTGGTCAATCTGTTTGTCGGCATCTCCATCGGCACCAACGTCCTCGCCGCCCGCTACTACGGGGCAAAAGACGAGGAGGCGGTGCAGGAGACCGTCCACACCGCGATTGTCGTCGCGCTTGTGAGCGGTGTTCTGATGGTTATTGTCGGACTGATTACCGCCCGTCCGCTGCTCACCCTCATGGGGACGCCGGACGATGTCATTGAAAAATCCGTCCTGTACATGTCGGTCTATTTCTGCGGCATGCCGGGATTTATGGTCTATAACTTCGGCGCCGCCATCCTGCGCGCGATCGGCGATACCCGCCGTCCGCTGTATTTCCTGATCGTCACCGGCGTCATCAACGTCGTGCTCAACCTGTGCTTTGTGATCGGGCTGCACATGGATGTCGCCGGCGTCGCGCTTGCGACCATCAGCGCGCAGTACCTGTCCGCCATTCTCGTCGTCCGCTGTCTGATCCGGACCGACGACATGTGCCGTCTGCATCTCAAAAAACTGCGCATCCACAAAAACCGATTCGCGCAGATGATGCGCATCGGCCTCGCGGCGGGATTTGAGAGCGTTGTGTTCAACATCTCCAACGTGCTCATCCAGTCCTCGGTCAACTCGTTCGGCTCGGTCGTCATGGCGGGCAACACTGCGGCGTCCAACATCGAGGGATTTGTGTTCGTCGCGATGAACTCGGTCGCACAGACCACGCTCAGCTTCACCAGTCAGAACTACGGTGCGCAGAAATTCAAGCGCATCGATCAGATCTTTGTCCGCTGTCTCGGTATGGTCGCCGTCGTCGGACTCACGCTCGGACTGGGCGCGTATTTCCTCGGCAATCAGCTGCTGTCGTTCTACACCACCGATCCGGCGGTCATCCGCTACGGTCTGTTCCGTCTGTCCATCATCAGCACGACCTACTGCATCTGCGGTCTGATGAACGTCGCGGCCGGCGCGATCCGCGGACTGGGCTATTCGCTCGCACCGACCATCGTCTCCCTGCTCGGCGCCTGCGCCCTGCGCATCGTCTGGCTCTTCACGTTTTTCCGCGCCTGTCCGACGCTGTTCTGCCTGTATATCTCCTATCCGATCACATGGGTCATCACACTGACCGCCCATCTGTGCTGTCTGTTTGTGATCCGCCGCAGACTGTTCCCGCGCACATGATTCCGCTTGCCAAACACCGGAGAGGCGGGGTATACTGTACATAGAAATTGGTACCATATAGGAGGAAGTTTACCATGAGTGCTGTTATGGATAACATTCTCGCGCGTCATTCCACGCGCGTATTCACCGACCAGCCGGTCGAGCAGGAAAAGCTCGAGGAAATCGTCAAGGCGGCCGTCTGGGCGCCGAGCGGAAACAATGCGCAGAGCTGGCATTTCATCATGATGTCCAATGTGGAGAAGATTCAGGAGCTGGCGGCGGCTGTCCGCAAGGCGACCGGATCGCCGGCGACCTACAATTTCTACGGTCCGACCGCATTCCTCATCATCTCCGGCGAGCGCGACAACCGCAACGCCGCACTGGATGCCGCTGCCGCACTGGAAAATGCCCTGCTCGCCGCAACCGATCTGGGTGTCGGCAGCTGCTGGATCAATCAGGTCCGCGACGTCTGCGACGATCCGGAGGTTCGTGCCCTGCTGACCGGCTACGGTCTGCCGGAAAGCCATCAGGTATGGACCGCCGCCTCGCTGGGCTACGCCGCCAAGGAGCCGGTCGTCCACGAGCGCAAGCCGGGCACGGTTTCCTACGTCCGCTGAGTTTTTTACCACCCCATATACTTGACTGCAAAAGGAGGGAATGGCAGTGAGTTTACAGGAACAAATCGCAGAATTACAGCGCATGATTGACGAATCCCACCGCATCGTCTTTTTCGGCGGCGCCGGTGTTTCGACCGAGAGCGGCATTCCGGATTTCCGCAGTGTCGACGGACTGTACAATCAGAAATACGACTATCCCCCGGAGGTCATTCTGAGCCATTCGTTCTTCTTTGACCAGACCGAGGAGTTCTACAAGTTCTATCAGGACAAGATGCTCGCGCTGGACAAGCTCCCGAATCCCGCGCACCGCAAGCTTGCGGAGCTGGAGCAGGCAGGCAAGCTGACCGCGGTCATCACGCAGAACATCGACGGTCTGCATCAGGCGGCGGGCAGCAGGACGGTCTATGAGCTGCACGGCTCGGTTCACCGCAACTACTGCCGCAAGTGCGGAAAGATGTACGATGCGCAGTATGTCAAGGACTGCGGCGGCGTGCCGTACTGCACCTGCGGCGGACTGATCAAGCCGGATGTCGTACTGTACGAGGAATCACTCGACGGGACGACGATCGAGCGCAGTGTACAGGCGCTGTCCGAGGCGGATATGATGATCATCGGCGGCACCTCGCTCGCGGTGTATCCGGCGGCGGGACTGATCAACTACTTCCGCGGGAAGTATGTGGTCGTCATCAACAAGGGACAGACCAGCCGCTCCACCCGCGCCGACCTCACCATCGACGGTCCGATCGGCAAGGTACTGGATCAGGTTGTCGTCCGATAATTTCCCCATAAAACAGCGAAACCGCTGTGGAGAATTGATCTCCACGGCGGTTTTTTTTGTTTATCAAGCGAGTTATCCACAGCTTTGGGATAACTTTGTGTAGACAAGTCCGTCCATTCTGTTATTCTTACAGTCATACAGCTTACAATATCAAAAAAATCTAAAAGTCCCATCTGAAGGAGGTCTGATATGGCCGGAAACAAAATTGCCGCCGCATCATGTCCCGATCTCACCCACCGCATCGCCGCACTGGCGGATGAGCCGGACATGACGGCGGACGAACTCAAACAGTACTTTGATGCCAGTCCGCAGCAGCTGATGGACGCCCACAACACGCTGGTGACCGCCCTCACCGCGACCACAGCCGCCGCCAATCTCGGTTTTGCGCCGACAGACGCACTGACCGCAACAACCATTCAGCAGGCAGTCGAAGATCTGCAGGCGCAGATCGATGCAATCCGAATGCAGCTGTAACAAAAAAGAAACGGCCGGTCTCACGGAATCCGTGAGGCCGGTCGTTTTGTGTCTCTGAAATCGGCTCAGCGCTGATCGATCGGAAGATAGCTGTTGCGCTGAATAATCGGCGTGTATGCCGGACGGATGATCTTGCCGCCGGTGACAGTCTCCTCGATGCGGTGTGCCATCCAGCCGACGATACGGGCGCAGGCGAACAGCGGCGTGAACATCTCCTCCGGGATGCCCAGCATCTGATAAACCAGACCGGAGTACATATCCACGTTGGCACACATGATCTTGCGCTCGCCGCGCACGCGGTAGAATGCCTCGGGTGCGAGACGCTCGGTCAGCTCGATCAGATTGAACTCGCGCTCAAATCCCTTGACCGCAGCCAGCGGACGGGCGGTGTTCTTGAGGGCGACCGCACGCGGGTCGGACAGGGTGTAGACCGCATGTCCCATGCCGTAGATCAGACCGGAGCCGTCGCCAGCTTCGCCGCGCATGATCTTGCACAGGTAATCCAGTACCTCGTCCTGATCCTCCCAGTCGGAGATATTGGCCTTCATCTCCTCAAACTGCTTGCAGACGCGCAGGTTCGCACCGCCGTGGCGCGGTCCCTTGAGCGAGCCGACCGCCGCCGCGATGGCGGAATAGGTATCGGTTGCGGAGGAGGATACCACACGGGCGGTAAAGGCAGAGTTGTTGCCGCCGCCGTGCTCGGCGTGGATAATCAGACAGCGGTCGAGCAGCATGGCTTCCTCGCGGGTGAACATGCCGTCCGGACGGATCAGGTTCAGGATGTTCTCCGCCGGAGAGTAATGCGGGTCCGGGAAATGAAGGAACATGGATGCGTTGTCATAGTACCGGCGCTTTGCCTGATAGGCCTGCGAGATGATGATCGGGAACTTCGCAATCAGCTCAATCGCCTGACGAATCAGATTCTGCAGGGAATTATCATCCGGATTGGAGTCGTACGCGTACAGCGCAAGCGTCGCCATCGCGAGCTTGTTCATCAGATCGCGGCTCGGTGCGCGCATGATGACATCCTCGGTAAAGCCGTCCGGCAGAGAGGATGCCTCCGAAATACCCTGTGTGAACAGCTCCAGCTGTTCCTCGTTCGGCAGGCTGCCGGAGAGCAGCAGATACGCAGTCTCGGTAAAGCCGAACCGGTCCTCTGCGTCAAAACCGTTGAGCAGATCGTACAGGTTGTGGCCGCGGTAGGTCAGACGGCCCTCGATCGGTTCTTTTTCACCCTCGTTCACCATATAGCCATGTACGTTGGATACACAGGTGATGCCGGCGAGCACACCGGTGCCGTCCGCATTTCTCAGGCCGCGCTTGACCGAGTACTTATTAAACATTTTGCTCTGGATCAGGTTATTCTCATCAAAGCTCGTGCATAAATTGGCAATGAGCTCAGAGCTGACATCCTTCATCAGGTCGACCAAATTTTTCACCTCATTATCGGAGTATAATCTAGAAATACTGCAGGCTTCGTGCAGGAATCTGCAAGGTATATGAATATATATTACAGCAAACTTGCAAATATGTCAATGACATAACATACGGAAAGAATGGAGGAAATCGTGTGAAAAAAATAATATTATCCGCCTTTATACTTATTTTATTGGTCTATTTTCTGCCTTTTGGTTTCACATTGTCCGAAGAGCGCGAAGACAATCCGGCGAAAGAACACACGGTTTCCCGTGTAGAAAAATCCAACAGTTCGCAGGAAAAATTTGAACAGATTGCATCAAAAGAAGTAAAATCCTCAGAAAATTCATCGGATGTATCGGAACAGCAGGAGAATACGGCGGAAGCGCCGATCCAAATTGCAGTTTCCGTCGGCGGCGCCGTGCGCGAGATGGATCTCGAGACCTATGTCGCGGGTGTCACCGCGGCGGAAATGCCCGCCTCCTTTCCCGAGGAAGCCCTCAAAGCGCAGGCAATTGCGGCGCGTACCTTCGCCCAGTCCCGGCGCATCTCCGGCGGCGATGACGTCCATCCGGACGCGGATGTCTGCGACGATTATACCCACTGCGCCGCCTATCTGGATCTAGAGACACAGGCGGAGGAGCAGTGGGGCAGCGAGGCGGAAGAGTGGAAACAGAAGATTGAGGAGGCGGTCCGCCAGACCAGCGGTCAGATCGTGACCTACGGCGGGGAGCCGATTACCGCGGTATTCCACGCCGCGTGCGGGAGTGAAACCGAGTCGGCGGCGGATGTCTGGGGAGCGGACGTGCCATATCTGGTCAGTGTGGACAGCACCGGCGACGACGCCTGTCCGGACTACACCTCCTCCGTCACATTCGGTGCGGAGGAGTTCCGGCAGATCATGCTGAGGAAATACGAGGACATCAACCTCACCGGCATGCCCGAGACATGGTTCACCGATTTCACGCGCACGGACGCCGGCAAT
Organism: Clostridiales bacterium; assembly: GCA_022775385.1. Taxonomy (GTDB): domain Bacteria; phylum Bacillota; class Clostridia; order Oscillospirales; family Butyricicoccaceae; genus Butyricicoccus_A. The sequence continues at coordinate 21,724 of JALFIV010000068.1, read as the reverse complement.
GTCCTGCGCTGTACGGTCGGCGGCGTCCATGCCAAAGGCACCACACTGCGCAGTCTGCTCGGTCTGCGCTCGACCAATTTTACCGTGTCCACCACTGAAACCTCCATCACATTTGAGACCACCGGATACGGTCACGCGGTCGGCATGAGCCAATACGGCGCCAAGGCAATGGCGGAACAGGGATCAACCTGCAACGAAATTCTGACCCACTACTATACCGGCACAGAAATTTCCGAAATCACCGAATAAGAGGCGGATAAACCGGATTTCTCCTGTCCATACTACGGACAGGAGGTGCTGAGATGAAAAATCCAAGAGAAGGACGCATCCCGCAGGAGGGCATTCTGCTCAGCCTGCTGCTGGGTTCCGCGGCGGTCGGTGTGATCGGATATCTGCTGTTTGCACAGCCGGCACAGACCGATTCGGACAGCCTCAGCCGGTATGAATACGAAGGAGAGAGCGTGTCCGCCTCGGATCCGGTCGCAGACATTCCGGCGATGGATGCCAATGCGGCAGAGGAGGACGAAGATGACGAGGACGAGGCCGCGGACACAGAGGATGCGGAGGACGTCGAGGACGAAGAAGAGGATGAGGAAAACGAGGACGAGCCGGCACAAAAGCCGTCCGGTCCGGCACAGTTTGCTCCGCCGACGGCTTCCAACGAGGTGACCCGCCCGTACTCGGTTGATGCGCTGAGCTACGATGAGACCATGCAGGACTGGCGTACCCATGCGGCGGTGGACTACGGCGGAACGCGCGGCGATGCCGTCACGGCGTTCACGGACGGGACGGTCATTGAGATCGGCGAGGACGCTCTGCGCGGCGGCTATGTCGTCCTGAACCACGCGGACGGTGTACAGAGCTGTTATGCCGGTGTCGAAGATGTCACGGTGCAGGAGGGGGATAATGTGACCTGCGGACAGCAGATTGCGTCGCTCGGCGATCCAATGCCCGCCGAGTCCAAACAAGGGGTACACCTGCATCTCGCAGTCACCAAAGAAGGGGAACCGATGGATCCCTATACCCTGATGAATTCCAATTCCTCAGATGATGCGAAAGCTTGACAAGAGCATAAAAGGCGCTTATAATAATATCGTAGAATTTCCGGTCTTTGTGACGATATTCTGCTTGAAAACGCAAAAAATGCAGTCACTCCCCCTGACCGCATTTTATACACCTCATGAATTGCATCTCGTGCAAGTGAAAAGCAAGTGCCTCCCCCGCACTTGCTTTTCTCATTTCTGTTTTTATTCGGCATTTCTCCATATCGCCGGTCACGGATGGGTCTGATAAAACCGTTCCCAATCGCGCTGCAGCCGTTCGCCTTTTTTCAGTCCGCGGTATTCCTCACTGTACGCGCGCCTCTTGTCCATAAAGTCGTCAAAACTGCCGATGACGCGCGCCGGCACACCGCCGACAATCGTTCCCGGAGGGACGTCCTTGTTGACAATGCTCCCTGCCGCGACAATCGCGTTCGGTCCGATGGAGACATTCGGCAGAATCCGGCTGCCGGCGCCGATAAAGACGTTGTCGTGTATCTCGATGCAGCTGCGGTACTCGACAAAGCTGCGCTTGCCCTCCATGCCGTCAAATACCCAGTGGATGACATCGTGCATCGTGAATTCCACATCGGCGGCAATCGCCACATTGTTGTGGATTTTCAGCCGTGCGCCGTCGGTCGGGTATTTTCTCGGCTGATAGTGCACATGTTCGCCGAGCATAGCAAACTTCTTCTTTTTTCTCAGCCATTCCACCCGCTTCTGTGCGGTCGGAATCAGGAAGAACCGGATGCGTTCCAGAAACTGAAACCGCGCTTTCTTCCGATAGGAGACACTGACCTCCAGCGATTTATCGTTGTATCCGCTCACGTGTAAGCCCCTTTCCTCGTTTTCGGGCGAGAATCCGCATGGGATCCTTCTGTTCGTTAATATGTAAAAAAATCATATCAAAGCAGGGGAATTTTGTCAATCCTGTGTGATTTTTTTGCTGTTTTCGTCCTGCATCTTGCAAAAGCCGCTTCACCTGAGTATAATGAAAAAATAGGATTTTTGGTTGTCCGTCCCTGCCTCTGCATGGACGGCATACGAAAGGAGTTAACCATTCATGGGATGCAATCATGATTGCGAAAGCTGCTCCGGCAGCTGCGGCGAGCCGGAATCCCTGCTCAAAAAGCCGCATGAAAAGTCCACCATCCGCAAGGTAATCGGTGTTATCAGCGGCAAGGGCGGCGTCGGCAAGAGTCTGGTCACCTCCATGCTCGCGACTGAAATGCAGAAGCGCGGCAATCACTGCGCGATTCTGGATGCCGATATCACCGGTCCGTCCATTCCGAAGGCATTCGGTCTGCGCGGCAAGCTGGTCGGAGATGAGGACGGTGTCTATCCGATGCCGACCAAGACCGGTATTCAGGTCTGCTCGGTCAACCTGCTTCTGGACGATGTCACCGATCCGGTTGTCTGGAGAGGTCCGATCATCGCCGGTTCCGTTCAGCAGTTCTGGCAGGAGATCATCTGGGAAGATGTCGACTTTATGTTTGTGGATATGCCTCCCGGAACGGGCGACGTCCCGCTGACGGTATTCCAGTCTCTGCCGGTCGACGGCATTGTCATCATGACCTCTCCGCAGGAGCTGGTCTCCATGGTTGTTACCAAGGCGGTCAAGATGGCGGAGATGATGAACATCCCGATTCTTGGTATCATCGAGAACTACAGCTATCTGGAATGTCCGGACTGCGGCAAGAAGATCTCGGTATTCGGCGAGAGCCATGTCGACGAGATCGCCAAGGGTCACGGACTCGAGGTGCTCGCAAAGCTGCCGATCGATCCGAAGCTTGCGGCGGCATGTGATGCCGGTACGCTGGAGGATGCCGAACTGCCGGATCTGTCCAAGGCTTGTGACAAGATCGCGGCGCTGTAAGCAAAAGCAAAAAAACAAACGGGACAGAACCAATGGTTCTGTCCCGTTTGCTGTCTCCAAAAGAATGCTGCCGCAGAATTCCACAGGAATATCAGAGTTTTCAAATTGGATAGATCATCTTCTGTTTCGTTTCAAAATCTCAGCCATCCCTGTACATGATCGTTCGCCGCGTCAGTGGTAATCAGCGGCGGACGATTCGGACAAGCCAAGGAGATCGTTAAGAACCCTCGGTTCTTAACTCAGCTTTCTTTCCTTCTTTCTTTGCCGACCAAAGAAAGATGAGCTCAGACCTGTGTGTGGGCAAAATGACATGGTTTCATCGGAAAATGAAAAATCCGGACACCTTAGGCGTCCGGATTTTTTTTGATTTCACGTATTGTCCTTATAGTACAGCATACAGTGGCAATAGCCCTCAAAATTCGGGTCTGCGATCTGCTCACGGAATTCCTGACAGATGCACTTGAATTCTTCGGTCTTGGGAATCCGGCACGGACAGTAGCCGCCGCGCTGTTCCAATCCCTTGCGGATGCGTGCAACAACCTCCGGATCGTCGTTCAGTCGAACTGCCATAGTGATACGCTCCTTTCTGCGAGGAACTTACCCCGCCTTGACCTTGATCCACAGATCGGACAGGATCTTGCGGATGGTCTCATTGTCGTGGAATACCTCATCCTTCTCGTAATCCGAGCGCGGAATATACGCCTCGTTCTGATAGAACATGCCTCCCTCCGACGCTTCGTCGCGGAATACCTCCGCGTTGCTCGACGTATAGCCGACGGTCTCGGTATTGTCCTGTGACGCCTCGTAGGTCAGCACATAGTTGATGAACTCGTTGGCAAGAGCCGGATTGGCGGCATTCTTCGGGATGACCATTGCGTCGCTCCACAGGTTGGTTCCCTGCTGCGGCTCATAGTATCCCAGATTGTCGTTCTCCGCCAGGACATATGCCGCATCGCCGCTGTACATGACGCCGAGATCCTTGTTCTCATTGAGCATGTTGTCGATGATCTCATCCGTGACGTAAATCGGAGAGGCCGTATTTCTCTGCTCGACCAGCCAGTCATACGCCTCCTGAATCTCATCCTCGTTGTCGGTGTTCATCGAGTAGCCGAGCGACTTGAGTGCAATCATGAACGAATCGCGCTCGGAATCGTACATATAGATGCGGTCCTTATACTTTGGATCGCGCAGGATCTCCCAGCCCTGCGTCTCGAGATCCGCCTGATCGACCTTGTCCTTGACATAGACAATGCCAACCGAACCCCAGAAATACGGGATGGAATACTCGTTTTCCGGATCATAATCCAGTCCCGAACACTCCTCGGCGAGCAGGTCGATATTGCCGATGATGCCGTAATCCAGCGGCTGAAGCATATCCTCTTTCATCAGACGCTGAATCATATAGTCCGACGGGATCAGCAGATCGTACTGATCGCCCGCCTCCAGCTTGGTATACATCATCTCGTTGGAGTCAAACGTCTCCATGATGACCGTACAGTCGTATTCGTCCTCAAAATTCGACAGCAGATTGTCGCCGGTATACTCGCCCCAGTTATAGATCTTGAGCGTCTTTCCGTCGCCCGACGAGGTGGTGTTGGTACCGTCGAACTCCGTACCCGGACCGCCGCAGCCCGCGAGCGGAATCACCGTGAAGGCGCCGAGCAGAATCGCGGAAATCAGTCGCTTCATGCGGTCTCCTCCTTCTTTTTATTCAGCTTCTGCCAGAGCGGCGGAAGGACATTGATGAGAATGAGTGCAATCGTGATAATGACGATAACCAGCGTGGAAATCGCATTGATGGACGGATTGACACGCTTGGACATGGTGTAAACCAGAATCGAGATGTTCTGCACGCCGTTGCCCGTCACGAAGTACGAGATGACGAAGTCGTCAAACGACATGGTGAACGCGATGAGTGCGCCCGCCGTGATGCCCGGCATGAGCTGCGGGACGATGACCTTGAGGATCGCCTGCAGCGGATTACATCCGAGGTCGAGGGCGGCGTCCGCCAGATTCGGGTCGAGCGAGCGCAGGCGCGGCGCGACCGTCAGCATGACATAGGGCGTACAGAACATGATATGCGCGAGCAGCATGGTCAGGAAGCCCTTGCGCACGGTCATAGTCGCAAAGAACATCAGCAGACCGATTGCGGTGACGATCTCCGGATTCATCAGCACGATATCGTTGACCATGCTGACCGCACCGCGCAGCAGCTTGTTGCAGCGGGACAGTCCGATGATCGTGATCGTGCCGATGGCGGTGGAAATCGCGGTCGCGAGAATCGCCACGACAAAGGTCGTGACAATTGCGCTCATCGTGGTATCCGAACTAAACATCTTTTCGTACCACTGGAGGGAAAATCCCGTGAATTTGGTCAGCGAGCGCGACTCGTTGAAGGAAAAGACCATCGTATACAGAATCGGCGCGTACAGAAAGACCAGAATCGCCGCGAGCACGACGCGTCCCGGGGTGATGCGGTGTTTGTTCTTTTTCATGATACGTCACCTCGGTTCTTGTCAATCCGCCGTGTCAGATAGATCGACAGCATGATAATCGCCGCCATGATGAGCGACAGCGCACTGCCGAAGCTCCAGTTTCCGGCGGTCAGGAACTCGGTCTCGATGATGTTGCCGATGAGCACATACGATCCGCCGCCGAGCAGCTTGGGGATGAAGAATGCGGAAACCGACGGGAGGAACACCAGCGTGATGCCCGAGATAATGCCGGGCAGGCTGAGCGGCAGGGTCACATGCAGAAAGGACTGCTTTTTGTCCGCTCCCAGATCCTCCGCCGCCTCCAGAAAAGACGGATCCATCTTGGCGAGTACGGAGCTGATTTCCAGAATCATAAACGGAATAAAGTTGTAGACCATGCCGAGGACGACGGCAAAGTCGGTGTACATCAGATGCAGCGGCGCGATGCCGAACCATCCGAGCACCGTGTTGAGCAGACCGTTGTCCTGCAGGATGCCCACCCATGCATAGGTGCGCACGAGCATATTGATCCACGTCGGCAGGGTGATGATGAGAATCAGGATTCCCTGCCGCTTTTCGCTCTTAGCAATGCAGTATGCCGCCGGATAGCCGAGCAGCAGACAGATCACGGTCGTGAACAGGGCGACACGCAGCGAGCGTATGAGCACCTGCAGAAAGACCGCATCGCTGAAAAAGCGGGCGAAATTTCCCAGCGTGAACTGATGCTGGAAAAACGCGGTGCCCTCCACCGTGAAGGCGTAGGCGATGATGAGCAGCATCGGCACCACGACGAGAATGCAGATAAAGAGGACGTACGGATACGCCATCCCGCGAAACCGTTTCATTCTCTCACCCCTTCCGCATGATGTGCAGGTCCTCCGGCACGAATGCCAGTCCGACCACATCGCCGACCTCGGTGCGGTCGGTGGTGGAGACCTTGTACTCGTAGCCCTTGGTGGAGAAGGTGACGTCATAGGTGCCCGGCTGAATGTTCTCCGGGTCAAAGGTATAGCGGACATCCGAAATGCGCACGCGGATATCCGGTTCATTCTCACTGTTGAGCACCCACGCGGAGGCGTCCGCCCAGGTGATCAGGTCGTGGTCGAGCGCCATGGACTCCTGAATCTCGTCCGCGGACTTGAAGAAGTTCATCGCGTAGATCTCCTCGCCGTTCTCCTTGTTCTGGACGCGGTTGGCATCTGCCACGATCATGTTGACCGTGATCGAAGTGCCGGAGTGGGTCTCAAACGTGACCGGATACACGCCGTTTTTCGGCTCAATCGAATATTTCAGTTTGGAAATTGACAGGAATTCATCGGTCTTCGGATTCCATGCCTGCGCGTCGGCGCGGGCGATGATGCGCGCATCTGTCAGCTGTTCGACGTCCTCGATATCGAGATAGAAGTCGTTGGCGCTGATGCACTCCTCCGCACTGCTGCTCACCGCCGGCTTGGCGTCGCGCACGGTCATCTGTACCGTGATCGAGGTGCCGGCGCGCGTCTCGACCATCGTGTCGTAGTGAACGCCCTTGAACAGCACGGACTTGACCCGTCCGCGCAGCTTACCCTCCGTGACCGGTACGACATCCAGATCCTCCGGACGGATGACGACCTCAACCGCCTCATCCTTCTCAAAGCCCGCGTCGACACAGTCGAACATGCGATCCTCGAATTCGACGAGATAGTCCCCGCGCATCGTGCCCTCGATGATGTTGCTCTCACCGATGAAGTTTGCGACATAGCGGTTGACCGGCTCGTTGTAGATGTCGGTCGGGGTGCCGATCTGCTGGATCGTGCCCTCCTTCATGACGACAATCTTATCCGACATGGTCAGCGCTTCCTCCTGATCGTGCGTGACGAACAGGAAGGTGATGCCGACCTCCTGCTGGATTTTCTTCAGCTCGCGCTGCATCTCCTTGCGCAGCTTGAGGTCGAGCGCACCGAGCGGCTCGTCGAGCAGCAGAACCTTCGGCTCATTGACCAGCGCGCGGGCAATCGCAACGCGCTGCTGCTGTCCGCCGGACATCTCGTTGACGCGGCGCTTGGCAAAGCCGTCCAGACCGACCAGACGGAGCATACGGATGACCTTCTGTTCGATGACGTCCTTCGGCTCCTTGCGCAGCTTGAGTCCGAACGCAATGTTGTCATAGACGTTCAGATGCGGAAACAGCGCGTATTTCTGGAATACCGTGTTGATCTCGCGCTCATACGGCGGAACATCGTTGATCTTCTGCCCATCGAACAGCACCTCGCCGCCGTCCGCCTCGAGGAATCCGCCGATGATGCGCAGGATTGTGGTCTTGCCGCAGCCGGACGGTCCGAGCAGTGTGACAAATTCGTTCTCATAGATGTCCAGCGAGATGCCCTTGAGCACCTGCTGTCCGTCAAAGGTCTTTTCCAGATTCTTCAGTTCAATCAGTTTTTTCATCTTTTCCCTCCGTGTTTTGCATCATGCAAAAAACATTCGCAGACCGATGAACCAAACCGCCCACCGTATCCGCACTCCGCACTCAGAACAGCGGGGGTGTGGACACCCAGAGCACCTGCGCTGTCGTCTTGCGGTCGTTGCGCAGGCAGTGCTCCTGCTGTCCATCCAGATAGAACGTCTCCCCCGAACGAACGGTGGTTTCCTGTTCTCCGATGACCAGTGTCACACTGCCCTTGACAACATAGCCGAATTCCTCTCCCGCGTGCGGTCCGGACGGAAAAGACTGTCCGCCGCTCGGCAGTTCGAGCAGAATCGGCTCCATTTTATTTTTCTGTGTATTCGGCACAATCCACCGGATTGTGCAGTCGTCGCGCTCGTCGATGAAGAAATCCTCCCCGCGGAACACAACTTTTTCTTCCCGCTCCTCCTGAAAAAACTCCGAGAGCGAGGTTCCAAGCGCCTCCAAAATATCCTCCAGCGTGGCGATAGAGGGACTCGCGAGATCGCGTTCGAGCTGGGACAGGAATCCCTTGGTCAGCTCACAGCGCGACGCCAGCTCCTCGAGCGTCAGCCCATTCCGGATGCGGAGCCGTTTGATTTTCGGACCAATATCCATACGGCCGGAGAGTCCCGGCGCAGACCGCCTCCTTTACCATTACTAAACTTTCCGTTTTATTTATCAAACCTTTTTTATTATACACTGTTTGACGAAATTCGCAACTGAATTTTTAAATTTCTTTTTCATTCCTTCGTCTGTTTTCACAAAATCGTCCTTTTTGTTTCGATTTTTCGAATAATTCCCGCTTTTTACTCATTTGAGACGTTCATAAAAGCACTCTTTTTTGTTTACCAATACTAAACAGAAAACAAAGAAATTCCGTACTCAGATTCTCTTCCGTCTGTTTTCATGATTTTTCCCATCCCGTCCGCCTCTGTACTTTCTCCGGAAACTGCGGTATAATATTTTGTAGAATGTTTTCCACAGAGTAGGATGAAAATCATGACAGAAATAGAAAATCCCATCGCGGTCTTTGACTCCGGAATGGGCGGCATCAGTGTCCTGCGTGCACTGGTTGCCCATATGCCGCAGGAGAATTATCTGTTTTTCGGAGACTCCCTGCACGCGCCGTACGGCGTGCGCCCGCCCGAGCAGGTGCGCGATCTCACGATGCAGGCGGCCGAGCGATTCGTTGAGCGCGAAGTCAAGGCGATTGTCATCGCATGCAACACCGCGACGAGCGCTGCGATCACCGAGCTGCGCGAGCGGTTCCCGCAGATTCCGATCATCGGACTGGAGCCGGCGCTCAAGCCCGCCGTCCTCGCCCATCCGGGCGGACGCATTCTCGTGATGGCGACACCGCTCACCCTGCATGAGCACAAATTCGCCGCACTGCTCGAGCATTACCGCACGGCAGCGGAGATTGTTCCGCTCCCCGCCCCCGACCTCGTCGGATTTGTCGAGCGGGACGAGCTGGACTCCCCCGCGCTCGCGGAGTATCTCTCCGAACTGACCGCACCGTATCGGGACAATCCGGTGGACGGCATCGTGCTCGGCTGTACGCATTTTCCGTTTGCCCAGCGTCAGATTGCCCGTGCGCTCGGCTATCCGGTCTCGTTCTACGACGGCGGAGACGGCGCCGCACGGGAGACACAGCGTCTGCTCACGCTTGCCGGAACGCGGAACACCGGCACCGGATACGGACAGGTCGTGTTCACAAACAGCGAGGAAACCCCGGAACGCATGGCGCTCTGCCGCAAGCTGTTCTGCTTTCCGACGCTCATCGGCACAGAAACAACGATCCCCGCAGTATGACACTGCGGGGATTTTGTTTATTCTTCGAGATGGGTCAGACCCTGACTCATGATGGTATAGACATGGTCATCCGCGAGGGAGTACACGATGTTCTTTCCCTCCCGGCGGAACCGCACCAAGCGGCTCTGCTTGAGCACGCGAAGCTGATGGGAAATCGAGCTCTGCGTCATGCTCAGTGCCTTGGCGATTTCGCCGACGCTCATGTCCGCGTTGAGCAGGGCGTACAGAATCTTGATGCGGGTGGAGTCGCCGAACACCTTAAACAGCTCGGCGAGGTCGTACAGCTCCTCCTCGGTCGGCGCCTCGTCGCTCAGCAGGAACGAGGGATCGTTCTGCTCCAGTCTCTCTTCTCTTTCTTCACTCATCGTCATCCACCGGCCGGGCATCGACATCGATCGCCCGTCCTTTCTCCTTGCATATTCCGGCTTGTTTCGCCGTGCGGTTCATCTGTACTGCGATAATCAGATCGGAAACCGCGTTGTAAATCAGCGCCGCGCCCATGACGCGGAATGCCAGCTCCGCGGTACCGTACGGATGCAGCAGAATAACCACACCGAGCACCAGCGTCACGATGCCGAGCACCAGCAGGAACGCCCAGTTTCCCACCTCAAACCGGCGCAGACCGAGTGCCTGCCGGACATTGCTCAAGCCGTCAATCAGCAGGATCAAGCCGAAAACAATCGGAATAATCGAGGAAACCATCTCCGGATTGGTGATGATCACAATGCCGACCGCGGCGATCACCACACCGAATCCCATCGTAACCATACTGCGGCCGGGCATGCGCAGCTCTCCGATGATTGTAACCGCACCGAACACGATGAGCAGTGCACCGATGATGTTGCAGGCAAATCGCAGAAACAGTCCCGGCCAGATCAGCAGGGCGGTTCCCAGCACCAAAAACAAAATGATTGCGGACACAACATGCCTCCGCATTCGATAGAACGATTCAAACATGGTCAGACACTCCCTTTCGTCGTGTTCTGATTTCATTGTAAGTCACAGCCGTGCAAGCTGTCAACCGCGCGCTTTGTAAACTTTTCTCACGCATTCCTTTTTGTTCCTCTTTCCAATATTCCCGCTGTTTCGTCAATATTCTTGAGTTTTCTCCCAGAATATGATACACTGAGACAAAATGGAACCGTCTGCGCCGAATCCGGCGCAGTCACAGCTGTAAGGGGGAAACAGTGTGAAACAGCGAGTCTTTCTTTTGCTTCTGGCGGGAATGCTCTTCCTGCCGTCCGGTGCCGCGGCTTATTCCGGCGCACCGCAGCCGTCGGAGCAGTCGCTCATTCTGGTCGATGCGTCCGATTCCGCTTCTCAGCCGGTTGTCATCCATGACCCGCCGGAAGAAGATACGGAGAACACGCCTGTTTTTTATTGGAATGAAGACTATTCATCCTGCTATGCGGTATTTCCGGACAGCATTCTGCCGAAGGCATGCACGGTCACCTCGGTAACCGTTGAGCCGACCTGTACATCCGAAGGCTCTGTCACCTACACCGCCTCGATTGAATCCGAGGGAAAAACCTATACCGATACCAAAACCGTTCCGCTCGACAAGCTCGAACATGAAGCAGTAGTTGATCCTGCCGTCAAGGCGACCTGCACCCAAAGCGGTCTGACGGAGGGAAGCCACTGTGAAAACTGCGGCACGGTACTCGTCGAACAGACCGTTGTACCTGCGGAGGGACACACCAAAGCGACCATCCCGGGCGTCAAGCCGACCTGTACCCAGACCGGACTGACCGAGAGCACTCGGTGCTCTGTCTGCGGCGCGGTTCTGCAGAAGCAGGAGGTCATTCCCGCGACCGGACACAACTGGAGCGAAAAGTGGGCAAGCCGGAAGGCGACACCGTCGCAGAACGGCATGTACTCCCATACCTGCACCACCTGTCATCTATCCGAGACCGTCGGACAGTTCCCGCATCCGAAATATGTCGCCACCAGTGTCCGCACCTACACCGGAGCGGTCTTGACAACCGAGGTGCGCGTCATCAATACCAAGGGCAGCCGCTTGAGTTCGAGCAACTATACGGTGTCCTATGACACGCCGAACAATAAAAAGCCGGGAATCTACGGACTCACCGTGACCATGCGCGGCAGCATGTATTCCGGCACGCTGCGTGCGACGTATAAAATCCGTCCGAAATCCACGGAAATGATCAAGTTGACCGCAGACAAGGGCAGCTTTACCGCTCAGTGGAAAAAGAAGACGACGCAGACCACCGGATATCAGATACAGTATTCTCTGCGCAAGGATTCGGACGGTGCGGTGACCAAAACGGTAAAGTCCAACAAGACTGCCAAGCTCACAGTTAAAAATCTCAAGAAAAAGCGGAACTATTATGTCCGTATCCGGACCTACAAGCAGGTCGGGTCGGAAAAGATCGGCTCAGTCTGGTCCTCGTGGATCCGCGTGACAACCAAATAAACAGAAACATACGATACAATACCCGTCGGCAGGACAAGCTAACCGGCGGGTATTGTTTTTCTTTTCTCAGCCATTTCGTTTTGTCTGTACGAGGATTCGGATGGTTTTCATTTTCCGATGAATCTTTGTAAGTTTATCCGCACACAGGTTTTGGATACATAAATTTCTTTGTGTCGGCGGATTATCATAGTAAGTGCAACACAAAAAAACAGCAGCTCACAAGGCAACCTGCAATACTGGTAAGTGACCAAACAAACCTGAGACAGGAGGAAACCCTCATGAGCTGCTATCATCATCTTTGCATGGAAGAACGCGAAAGTCTAATGCTGTTTTTAGAGCAAGGAAAAAGCATTAGACAAATCGCCAATGATCTTAAGCGTGCTCCATCGACAATAAGTCGGGAGCTGCGCCGGAATGCGGAACCCTTATTTTTGACCACTGAATTTCATAACGGGAACTGCCATGAATTAATTTTAGCACTCAAAAATGTAGAGTGCTAAAATTAACACATTCGTAACAATCCTTGTATTGTATTTCTATTTAAAGAGCATTATAATTGCAAATGAAAGGAAATCCAGATGGGATCCCAATCCCGTCTAAACCAAGGGAGGTACACAGTATGAATTTGCAGAAATACACCCAGAAATCGCTCGAAGCGATTCAGGATGCACAGTCGCTGTATCAGGAATATCAGAACGCGGAGATGGGTCAGGAACATCTGCTGACCGCACTGCTCGCACAGGATAACGGGCTGATTGCGCAGCTCATGACCAAAATGCAGATCGATCCGAACGCCATGCATGCACAGGCGGAAGGACTGATCAAAAAGATGCCGCGTGTCTCGGGCAGCCGCGATGCAAGCCGTCTGTATGTGACGGCGGACATGCAGAAGACGCTGAACGAAGCGGAGCATACCGCCGAGTACATGAAGGATGACTTTGTCTCGGTAGAGCACCTGTTCCTCGCGTTGATCGACACGGCGGGCGGCGCGGTGCGCGATCTGCTGCGCTCGTTCCAGATTGACAAAAACCGCTTTCTGCAGGCACTCGCGAGTGTGCGCGGCACACAGCGTGTGACGACGGACACACCGGAGGACACCTATGATGCCCTCAAGAAATACGGCACCGATCTGGTACAGCGTGCGCGCGAACAGAAGATGGATCCGGTCATCGGACGGGACGATGAGATCCGCAATGTGATCCGCATTCTGTCCCGAAAGAGCAAGAACAATCCGTGCCTGATCGGTGAACCGGGTGTCGGCAAGACCGCGATTGCCGAAGGTCTGGCACAGCGCATTGTGCGCGGCGATGTCCCGAATACCTTGAAGGACAAGACGATTTTCTCGCTGGATATGGGCTCTCTGGTCGCGGGCGCCAAGTACCGCGGCGAGTTTGAAGAGCGTCTGAAAGCCGTTCTGAACGAGGTCAAAAAGAGCGACGGACAGATCATTCTGTTCATCGACGAACTGCACACGATTGTCGGCGCAGGCAAGACCGACGGCGCGATGGATGCCGGCAACCTGCTCAAGCCGATGCTGGCGCGCGGCGAGCTGCACTGTATCGGTGCGACCACGCTGAACGAGTACCGTCAGTATATCGAAAAGGATGCCGCGCTCGAGCGCCGGTTCCAGCCGGTCACGGTCAATGAGCCGACGGTGGAGGATACGATTGCAATCCTCCGCGGTCTGAAGGAGCGCTATGAGGTATTCCACGGCGTCAAGATTCAGGATACCGCCCTGATTGCGGCGGCAACCCTGTCCAACCGCTATATTTCTGACCGATTCCTGCCGGATAAGGCGATTGATCTGGTCGATGAGGCGTGCGCGATGATCCGCACGGAGATCGACTCCATGCCGACCGAGCTGGATGTCATCTCGCGCCGCATCATTCAGCATGAGATTGAGGAGGCCGCCCTCAAGAAGGAGGACGACGAGCTGTCCAAGGAGCATCTGGCTGAAATCCAGAAGGAACTGGCGGAGATGCGCGAGCAGTTCAACTCGATGAAGGCGCGCTGGGACAACGAGAAGAATGCGATCGGCAAGGTTCAGAAACTGCGCGCAGAGATCGAGCAGATGAATGCGGATATCGAGCGTGCCGAGCAGGAATACAACCTGAACAAGGCGGCGGAACTGAAATACGGCCGTCTGCCAGAGCTGAAGAAGCAGCTTGAGGAAGAAGAAGCAAAGGCGGAGGCGGCGGACAGCGAGAACACGCTGCTGCGCGACAAGGTCACGGATACCGAGATCGCGCGCATCATCGAGCGATGGACCGGTATTCCGGTCGCCCGTCTGATGGAGGGCGAGCGCGAGAAGCTGCTGCATCTGGATGAGACCCTGCACAAGCGCGTCATCGGTCAGGATGAGGCAGTCACCCGCGTATCCGAAGCGATTCTGCGCTCGCGCGCCGGCATTCAGGACCCGAACCGTCCGATCGGCTCGTTCCTGTTCCTCGGTCCGACCGGCGTCGGCAAGACCGAGCTGGCAAAGACTCTCGCCGAGACGCTGTTTGACGACGAAAAGAACATGGTGCGCATCGACATGTCGGAGTACATGGAGAAATACTCCGTCTCCCGTCTGATCGGTGCACCTCCCGGATATGTCGGCTATGAGGAAGGCGGTCAGTTGACCGAAGCGGTCCGCCGTCGTCCGTACTCGGTTGTCCTGTTCGATGAGATCGAAAAGGCACATCCGGATGTCTTCAATGTCCTGCTGCAGGTACTGGATGACGGACGCATCACCGATTCTCAGGGCCGCACCGTGGACTTCAAGAACACCATCATCATCCTGACCTCCAACCTCGGCTCGTCCGCTCTGCTGGAAGGCATCGGCGCCGACGGCGAGATCACAGAAGAGGCCCGCGCGACGGTGGACGGCCTGCTGCGCCGCTCGTTCCGTCCGGAATTCCTCAACCGTCTGGATGAAATCGTATTCTATAAGCCGCTGACGCGGGAGAACATCACGGGCATCATCGATCTGCTGCTCGCCTCGCTCAACAAGCGTCTGGCAGACAAGCAGCTGAGCACCGAGCTGACACCGGCGGCAAAGCAGTATGTCATTGACAACGGCTATGACCCGCAGTACGGTGCCCGTCCGCTCAAGCGATTCTTACAGCGCAATGTCGAGACGCTGCTCGGCCGCACGATCATCGCCGGCGACCTGTCCGCAGGCACCAAGCTGATTGTGGATGAGCAGAACGGCGAACTCACGGTTACGCCGGTCTCGGTCAAAAAGACAGATCAGGAAACCTCCAATTACTGATTCCTTATAAAAACCCCCGATTCCGTTTGGAATCGGGGATTTTTCCTTGTTTACGGGTTGCAGATTTTACAGGGAGAGTAGCCCTGACGGATGATACTGCTGCGATTGCTCGCGTATTTCTTATTTGCCGGACTCATCCGCTTGACGCTGGAACACGAGGCGCGATGGAATTTCTTCGTATTTGTGTTCAGGACATAGCTGCCCGAACCGCTTCCGGTGGATTTTTTCACCGTGACCTTGACGGTTTTGGTGGCGGAAAAAGCCGGATAGCGGGAGCTGGCTTTGGCGCTGATTTTCACCTTCATGGAGTAAGTGCCGGCGGAGGTGCCGCGTTTGACGGTCACGGTGCCGGAACTGCTGACCGACAGACGAGAGCTTCCGGAGGTCTTTTTGCAGGAGAATTTTCCGGAGGAGGTTTTAATGCCCATGGAAAAGCGCTTGGAGGAACTCTTGAGCGAGGACGCCGTATAACTCTTGGAGAGCACGGCGGCGGTGATGTTCTGCGCTTTTTTGGTGATGGTCAGCTTTGCCGCCTTGCTGGTCGCCGATTTGTAGTTGGCATCCGCCGCGACGGTCGCCTTGACATAGTAGGTGCCGATTTTCTTGTGGGAGGTGACCGGTTTGGTGCAGGCCTTGTCGGAGTAATAGCGGTAGGTGACCTTGCCGGTGCTTCCCTTGACAGTTGCCTTGCCGATGGAGATGGTTTTCCCGGTATAAAGCGCGGTTTTGTCCTTGAGCGTGATGGTCGAGGCCTGTTTTACCGCGCTGGATACCATGCCGTTGGCATAGTTGATGGTCTTTCCGGGCTGGACGTTGAAGACATAGACGTTGAAGCAGATGCCCTCGCCGCGGTCCTCCACCGACCACGCCTCCATCTGTACGCCGGATGCGACCAGATTGTTCCCCTTGAACATCGGGGTCACGCGGTACAGGACATGGTTGCCGGTTTCCTTCACGTAGTCGGCGACCATGTTTTCAAACGGCAGCATGCCGGTGACGTTGAAATAGTGGGTGCCGGTGATCAGATTCTGCTTGTTGGCATTTTCCGCGGACAGCTGATAGCCGATGAGGTGGCAACGCTCCCATCCCATGTTGGACTGCCATCCGGACGGATGAACCGAGCTGATATCGCCGCGCGCCCCCGTCGGCATGGTCTCCTTGCAGATGTTTGCATAGGCGGTGCCGCAGCGTCCGAGACTGTCCAGCGCATGGTATTTCTCAAATGCGGTGGTGTTGGATTTGTCCGCAGAGGAAAATTCCGGGATGTTGTTGTTGACGGTTTTGTAGGGCTGACCGGAGTAGGACGGCAGGGTTGTCATCGCCGCCTCCGCCGTCGCGGCAAGCGGACCGGTCAGGGTGGTATCGAGCAGCTGTACCGGCGTGATGCTCAGCATCAGCATGGCGAGCAGCAGTGCAATCCGTTTTCTCAGTGTCAGATGGGTTCTCTCTTTCATTGTTTTTTCCAAACCTCCCTTACGATTTCCGAATGAGACTTTCCTTCGAATGTGACGGTTTCGGTTTTGCGGTATTCGCTCAAATCCAGCGGAAAGCGGCGATCCGACGGATACGCTCTCTGCCAATGATACAGAATAATTGTATGGATTAAATCGGAAAAATTCGATACATCCTCCCGCTCGACAAAGCAGAATTCGTCCGCTCCCGCTTTGCTCAGATAGTCCTCGTCCGCGATGATGTTCTCCGGTGCGTCGGGAAACAGCGGCGCGGAGTAGGGATTCATCCACAGCGGGCGGCCCTGTACGAGGGAGAGCAGATCGCGGCACAGCACCGCGTCGCGGCTCTGCCGCCGATGGTTGAAGGTCATCCCCATGCTGTCATCCACACAGGCAATCAGAATCATTCGTCTCCGCCTTTCTCCGGTTCGCGTCTCAGGAATTCCGTCAGCTGCGGCAGGGTGTGCTCGACATCCTTCCAGCCGTCGCGGTACAGGAATTCCAGCTTGCTGATATCGTTTTCAAAGCGGCTGATCTTGACCGGTTTTTCGGGGGCATAGACAAATGCCTGTCCGGCGCGCTCCATGCGGTTGACACAGTCGACCTGACGGTTGTATACCTCATGCCGCTCGCGGATACAGCGGATCATCTCGGGATATTTGCGCAGGGCGCGGCGATAGACTACGCCGCCCTTCTCGGGGGATTTGATGTACGAGCGGTCGCGGGTGCGGACGATGACCAGACGGTCACAGCCGTCCTTGAGCGCTTTTTGGAACGGAATCGGGTCGGCGGTGCCGCCGTCGAGATACAGCCGTCCCTCAAACTCCACAGGCGGGGAGAACATCGGGATGGATGACGAAGCGGACAGCACGGTGCACATGTCGTATGAGCTGTCCTGCTTGCCGAAATAGACCGGATTTCCGGTCTCCAGATCGGTCACGCCCGCGACAAATTCGGTCGGCGATTTCATGAAGGTCTCGTAGTCAAAGGGGTCGAGCTTGTCCGGAATCTCACGGAAGATAAAATCCATGCCGAACATCGAACCGGTTTTGATAAAATTTTGTATACTTACATATCTTTTATCCTTTAAGTAATCACGGTCGATGCGATATCCGCGCCCCTGCTGTTCGGAAACATAGGAGACGCCGTTGCAGGCGCCGGCGGAAACACCGATGACATAGTCAAAATGAATGTCATATTCCATCATCGCGTCCAGGATACCGATGGTGTACAGGCCGCGCATTCCGCCGCCTTCGAGTACCAGTCCGGTTTTCATATGTGTATTCCTTCCTTTCTGCCCGTTGGAATCGGGTTACACTTAGTATACCAGTCTTTGGGAAAGGCGGCAAGCGAAGCGGATCGTTTTTCGTCAATCTACCCGGATCTGTCGTATTTTGGAGAAAAAAACACACGCCGGAAGAGAATTCCGACGTGTGAACAGAATCAGTTTGCAGTTTTGACGAACTGGCAGACCGGCTTGTCGCTGTCCGCCAGCGCCCGTGTCGGCATGTTGGCAAAGCGCATGTAGCCGAGTACGGTCTCCAGTGTCTGAATACTGCGCCGTCTGGTGTTCATGCGGACGACGACGCGCTTGGTGGTATCCAGCTGTTTTTCGAGTGCTTCTGCCGCCTTGGCGGTGCTCTCGGTCTCATCTACCCGGTAGTCCCAGTCCCAGACGCGGTAGCCATTTTCGCGCAGGGTATCATAGACCTCCTGAGAGATATTGTCCGCACTGCCGCCCTCGACCGTAATCAGACGGGTCGGAACGCCGCAGACGGTGGAGAGCTTGCTGTTTGCACTGGTGAGTGCCGCGAGCGCGGTGTCTGCGCTGGTGAGCTCGTCCGCGGTCAGCGTGATGCCGATGGCGTGACCCTCGCCGACGATGCGGCGGACGCGGTCATCCTTGCGGTAGATATCCTTGGATTTGACAAAGAAGGTTGCAAAGCTATCGTATAAGTACAGCGCATCCAGAATGGTGTCCGTGTGTGTGCCCAGCGTACAGTCAAAAGTCAGCGCGACATTCTTCGGGATGTTGTCCGGCATCGTGTACGGTGAAGTTGTTCCGAACAGACTGCTGCCGAACAGGCCGGAAGGCAGACCGGACGGATAACTGCTCTGTCTGACGGTAATCTGACAGGATGCCGTTTCTCCGCTCTCGAGCGCCGCTATGATGGTCGCAGTTCCCGGTGCGACAGCGGTGACCATACAGGTTCCCTTCTTGCCCGGCGTGACAGTGGCGACCGTTTTGTCGGAGCTCGCCCAGGTTACGGAATAGCCTTTCGGGCTGTAGTCTGCCTTCAGCTTGGCTATTCCGCCCGGCCGGAGCGAATATGTGCTGTAATTCAGTTTGATGCTTCCCAGCTCGGTGACGTTGACCCTGCAGGATGCTTCGCCGCCGTCCGGAATCTTTGCCGTGATGACCGCGGTACCCATCTTGTGCGCGGAGACGCGGCCATTTCCGTTGACAGAAGCTACTTTTTCGTCGGAGGACGACCAGATAAGGTTTTCTGCCTCCTCCTCGGGGTCGACGGTCGGCTTGAGCGTATAGGTATTTCCCGCAAGCAGATTGATATCCGTCT
Source organism: Clostridiales bacterium (assembly GCA_022775385.1). Taxonomy (GTDB): domain Bacteria; phylum Bacillota; class Clostridia; order Oscillospirales; family Butyricicoccaceae; genus Butyricicoccus_A. The sequence goes on along the minus strand of JALFIV010000068.1, from coordinate 2,374 downwards.
TGTTCAGCTTGACGGTGATGTCCTTCGGCGGTTCGTTGACGGTGACCGTGCACGACGCGGTTTCGCCGCCCGGGGTTGTCACGGTGATCTCTGCGGAACCCGCCGCGTATGCGGTGAGAATGGCGTTCTGGCTGTCAGCCGCTTTTTGAACACCGACAATCTCGGGATTGCTGCTCTCCCACGTGAGTTCCATCTCTGTCGGAGAGAAGATCGGAATGAGGGTTTCACTTCCGCCGACCGTCATCGTGACGCCGGTCTCGGTTTCATTGAGCATGACGGACTCGGTCTCAGTCGGAGATTCTCCGCCCTGCTCCGTGTTGTCTCCGGTATCCGCTGTTCCGTTGTCCTCCGTATTGGAATCGGGCGGATTGTCCGAATTGTCATCGGACGGCGGGTCAGCAGGCGGTGTTTCGGATGGTGCCGGTGTTTCAGATTGCGCCGGTTCTTCCGGTTCCGGTTCGGGTGCCGGCTCCTGTGTGGCTGCCGGTTCGGAATCGACAGCCGGTGTCTCCACGGCATCGGTTCCCTCGTCCGCCAGCGCATCCTGTCCGCGCAGCAGACCGAGTCCGCTGCCGGCGATACTTGCCGCAAGCAGGAGACAAGTAAATGTTTTTGTCCATTTCATCAGCATAAACCTCTTTTGATCGTGGTTTGTGTTATCATTATCGATACAGGGTTATTATACCATAATGGAAATATTCTGTCAGCAGAAATAATGTGCATTTTCTGTGAACTTTTCAAAAAAATAGTAAGTGGACATATTGTCGAAAAATGTATTATATCATAAAACATGTTGATTTTTTTCCGAACACAATGGTATACTGAATTCACAAAAAACCGGAAATACAGCTCCGGCGTTCTGAGAAGAAAGGATGCTTGCAATGAGACATTACAAACAGGAAATACAGAAGTTTCTCAAGGGACAGAGCGGCACGGCATATCGTGTATTTGGCGCACATCCCGACTATATGTATGGCAAGCAGGGTGTTCATTTTTCAATTTATGCGCCGAACGCGGCGGCGGTCAGTCTGATCGGTCAATTTAACGACTGGAAGGGCTGGGATATGACCCGGGATGAAAACGGTGTCTGGGCAATTTTTTGCGACAATGTACCGGTCGGCTCACTATATAAATATCGGATTACCACGGAATCCGGCGAGGTTTACGACCGTGCCGACCCGTTTGCGTTTCATTCCGAGCTGCGTCCGAGCACTGCATCCGTCGTCTGGGATATGGATAATTACGTCTGGAACGATGGAGACTGGATGGCGGCGCGCTCACTCAACTACATCAAACCGATGAGCATCTATGAAGTCCATGCCGGCTCGTGGCGCCGCGTTCAGGAGGGGAAGGAAAACGCTCCAACCGAGGAGGAACGCGAATTTGGACGGATGATGACCTATTCCGAACTGGGCGATGTACTCATCCCGTATGTTCAGCAGGAGGGATATACCCATATCGAACTGATGCCGCTCACCGAGCATCCGTTTGACGGGTCGTGGGGCTATCAGGCGACCGGATATTTTGCTGCGACCAGCCGATACGGCACGCCGAATGATCTGCGATGGTTTATCGACCGCTGTCATCAGGCGGGCATCGGCGTAATTCTGGATGTCGTGCCGCTGCATTTTGTGACGGACTTCTTCGGTCTGCATCAGCTGGACGGCGGATTTGTCTACGAGAGCGCAAATCCCAATCTGCGCTATACCGAGTGGGGAACCGTGCTGTTTGACTATACCAAGCCGCATGCGCTGTCCTTCATGCGCTCGTCGCTGGATTTCTGGCTGCGCTATTATCACATCGACGGTCTGCGCTACGATGCCGTCTCCAATCTGATTTTCACCCACGGAAATCCGCAGGGAAGCGAAAATGACCCCGGAATCTGGTTCCTCAAGAGCACAAACTATTATCTCCATGCGGAGTTCCCGCAGGTCATGCTGATGGCGGAGGATTCCTCCAACTATCTCAAGGTCACCGCACCGGTGCAGTACGGCGGATTGGGATTTGACTACAAGTGGGATCTCGGATGGATGAACGATACGCTGGAGTATCTCAAGATGCATCCGGAGGACCGCCGACATTCGCGTCACTCGATCCAGTTCTCCATGGCGTATTTTTACAATGATATCTTTGTGCTCCCGCTGTCGCATGACGAGGTTGTACACGGCAAGGCGACGATTGTCGACAAGATGTGGGGCGATTATGATCAGAAATTCAGTCAGGTGCGCCTGCTGTATCTGTATATGTATGCGCATCCGGGCAAAAAGCTCAACTTTATGGGCAATGAACTGGCGGAGTTCCGCGAGTGGGACGAAAAGAAGGAATTGGGATGGAATCTTCTCACCTATCCGGTGCACGATGCATTCCATCGGTT
>JALFIV010000059.1 GCA_022775385.1 Clostridiales bacterium | reverse complement strand
CGCAGTACAATCTGGACAGCCGTTCGGTCACGGTTGCGGTCATTGACACGGGAATCGATAAAAATCACAGTATTTTCTCCGGACGGAAGATCACAGGATATAATTTCCTTGCGACCCAGAAAAGACCGGCTACGAACTATTATGACACCAACGGACACGGAACGCATGTCGCGGGAATTGTCGCGGATTGTACCCCGAAGAATGTCAATATCATGGCGCTGCGGGTATTCAATGCATCCGGTTCGACAACAAGCACCGTCACCATCGACAATGCGCTGAAATATGCCTATGAACACGGTGCAAAAGTCATCAACCTGAGTCTGGGAAATGAGGATCATTTCGGAACGTGGGATAATACACTCAGAAAGATCTACAACGCGGGTATTCCGGTCATCGCGGCGGCGGGAAACTATACGGAGACGAACCAGGGGCTGGAAATCAACTATCCAGCATCGCTGAGCACGACAATTGCCATCTCCGCGATTGATGTAAACGGAACGATTGCCGAGTATTCCTGCCGCGGAAGTGCAATTGATTTTGCGGCGCCGGGTAGCGAGGTGATCTGCGCCAGTGCAGGAGGGGGAATGACTTCAGATTCAGGAACCTCGATGGCGGCACCTCATGTTACGGCAGCTGTTGCAATGATTTACCTCAAGCACCCGACGTACAGTATCTCCAGTATTAAACAGGTGCTGAAAAACTATGCGGTTGACCGCGGAGCCACCGGGAAGGATACCAAGTATGGATACGGTGTAATACAGGGACTCGGCAGTTATTATGCAGAAGACAGCGGAGATCTGCTGCTCAAGAGTGTGTCGCTCAAGTACAGCAAGATGCAGTACACCGGAGCTGCACGGAAGAATCCGGTCGTTCAGGTCAAGGCGTCCAGCGGAAAGGTTCTGCCGACCTCTGCTTATAAGGTGACCTATTCCAAAAATACCTCGGTTGGAACAGCGACGGTGAAGATTACGGGCTGCAACGGGCACCGCGGAACGATCACAAAGACATTTGAGATTGTTCCCAAATCGGTTTCCATTACCAGCTTGACCAATAAATCATCCAGAAAGCTGTATGTGAAATGGTCGTCATCCAAGAGTTATCAGGGTTATCAGGTCCAGTATGCAACCAATTCGTCGTTCACGAAGGGGAAGCATTCGGTTAAACAGTCCGGCACATCGACGAGCCGGACATACAGCGGATTGACCAAGGGAAAACGGTATTATGTCCGCGTTCGGGCATATAAAAAGGTGAACGGGACGACGCACTACGGGTACTGGAGTCCAGTAAAATCGATTCGGATTTCACGCTGAGTACAATCAAAATAGCGAAGCCTGAGGCATAAATGCCTCAGGCTTTTTCTTTTAAAGAAGCGCGGAAACCGGACTGGCTTCTGCAGAGAGAAAAAGTCCGAGGCATCTGCCTCGGACTTTCGTATGTTTTGGATTGAATCGGGTTGAATTACTTCAGCTCGACAGTAGCGCCAGCCTCTTCCAGCTGAGCCTTGATGGACTCTGCATCTTCCTTAGAAGCAGCTTCCTTAATGGTGGACGGAACCTCGTCAACCTTAGCCTTAGCTTCCTTCAGGCCCAGGCCGGTGATAGCGCGAACAACCTTGATAACGCCGATCTTCTTCTCGCCTGCATTGGTCAGGACAACGTCGAACTCGGTCTTCTCCTCAGCAGCCGGTGCATCAGCAGCAGCAGCGCCGCCAGCAACAGCTACCGGAGTAGCAGATACGCCAAATTCTTCTTCCAGAGCCTTAACCAGCTCAGCCAGCTCAAGAACCTTCAGTTCCTTGACGGCATCCATAATCTCATTGATAGTCATGGTGAGTTACCTCCAAATTTCAAAATTTTAAATTAAATGTGGGTGTGGGACATAGTCCCGATTCACAGAATAGTGTTTCTTATTCTGCAGCTTCCTCAGCAGCCTTCTCAGCGACCAGAGTGGAGACCAGAGCCTCCTGATCTGCCTCGCCCTTCTCAGCGATTGCATTAAGCGCAATAGCGAGCTGCATGATCGGATAGTTGAAGCTGTAAAGAACCTGAGCGATAAGAGTCTCGCGGCTCGGCAGCTTCGCCAGAGAGTCAACCTCAGATGCCGGGATAACGGCGCCTTCCAGGAAGCCTACCTTGATCGTGAAGTTCTCATGAGTCTTCGCGAACTTAGACAGAATCTTAGCCGGAGCAACAACATCGTCGGTCGTGCTGATTGCGATTGCGGTGGTACCGTTCAGATGCTCGATGAAGCCATCGAAGCCCAGCTCCTCAGCTGCGAACTTGAGCATGGTGTTCTTGACAACCTTGTACTCAACGCCAGCCTCGCGGAGTTCCTTACGGAGTGCGGTATCATCAGCAACGTTGATGCCCTTGTAATCAACCAGGACACCGGCCGGGGAATTCTTGATCTTTTCAACCAGAGAGGCAACAAGTGCCTTCTTTTCTTCCAGAACCTTTGCGTTTGGCATAGTCTGTTTCACCTCCAAAACAATGATAGGGACATAAGAAATGCCCTCCTGTCCAAAGACAGAAGGGCATGAAAACAACGAATTCAAAATCCATTGGATCGGATGCCGCCTCGGCAGGAAGGATAAACCAGTTAGGACGGAGACCGTCACCTGCTGTCTTTGAACGAGCTATTAAATTATAGCAGGCAGCAGCCTGTTTGTCAATAGCTTTGACTAAAAATTTAGTTGCCGATCTTGGCAGCGTTGACCTTTACGCCCGGGCCCATGGTCGAAGCAACGACACAGGAGCGAACGTACTGGCCCTTTGCAGCAGCCGGCTTAGCCTTGATGATTGCACCCATCAGCGCGTTGAAGTTCTCCTCGAGCTTCTCAACACCGAAGGAAACCTTGCCGAGCGGGCAGTGGATGATGTTGGTCTTGTCCAGACGGTACTCAATCTTACCAGCCTTAGCGTCCTTGACAGCCTTCGCAACATCCATGGTTACGGTGCCAGCCTTCGGGTTCGGCATCAGGCCCTTCGGACCCAGAACACGACCCAGACGGCCAACCAGACCCATCATGTTCGGAGCTGCGATGACAACGTCATAATCGAAGAAGTTTTCCTTCTGAATGCGGGTGACCAGATCTTCTGCACCTACGAACTCAGCACCTGCCTCTTCTGCGGCAGCTGCCTGATCGCCCTTGGCGAATACCAGGACACGGACCTGCTTACCGGTACCGTTCGGCAGAACGATTGCGCCACGAACCTGCTGGTCAGCGTGACGGGAATCGACACCCAGTCTTACGTGAATTTCGACGGTCTCGTCGAACTTAGCCTTAGCGGTCTTGACAACAGTGTCAAGTGCTTCAGCCGGATCATACAGCTTGCTGCGATCTACGAGCTTTGCGCTCTCAACATACTTTTTACCTTTGCGCACGATAAAATCCTCCTTTAGTGGTTATTCGGAAACAAAGTTCCTCCCACCAGACGGCCTCTTGCCGTCAGTCATGAATGAAATAGTTACTGATTACTCCTCGACAGTAATGCCCATGGAACGAGCAGTACCGGCGATCATGCTCATAGCAGCTTCGAGAGAAGCGGCGTTCAGGTCAGGCATCTTGGTCTCAGCGATCTTCTGGACGTCAGCCTTGCTGATGGTAGCGACCTTGGTCTTGTTCGGAACTGCAGAACCGCTCTGGATGTTGCAGGCCTTCTTGATGAGGACAGCTGCCGGCGGGGTCTTGGTTACGAACGAGAAGGAACGGTCAGCGTAGACGGTAATGATTACCGGGATGATCATACCTACGTCATTCTTGGTGCGTTCATTGAATTCCTTCGTGAACGCCATAATGTTTACACCGTGCTGGCCAAGGGCCGGACCTACCGGGGGAGCCGGAGTTGCCTTGCCTGCCGGAATCTGAAGCTTAATAAATCCAACTACTTTCTGTGCCATTTCAGATAGCACCTCCTTGAAGAATGTGGTAATGGCGAGACGCCGTCACTGTGCGACGCTCTCCCACCTGCCGGGGGTTGAGGAGTTTAGTCCTCTACGACTTCGACCTGATTGAGCTCCAGCTCAACCGGGGTCTCGCGTCCGAACATGGATACAATAACATGTACTCTGTTCTGCTGCTGTTCGATCTCGTCGACAATGCCGACAAATCCGGACAGCGGTCCGTCGCAGACGCGAACCGAATCACCGACCTTATAGCTGATCTCGATGGTTTCTGTCTCATGCTTTTCAGCACCCCACTGCGCGGCCTCCTCGTCGGTGAGGGGAAGAGGCTTGTTCGAGTTCGGGCTGACAAAGCCGGTGCATCCGCGCGTATTGCGCACAAGATACCAGCTCTCGTCGGTCAGAATCATCTTTACCAGAACGTATCCCGGGAAGAGCTTGCGCTCGATCTCGCGGGTTTTGCCGTTCTTGACTTCGCGGACGATTTCTACCGGGATGGTGACGTCCGTGATCAGATCATGCATACCACGATTTTCCACCGCTTTTTCGATGGAAGAGGCTACGGTGTTCTCGTAGCCGGAGTATGTGTGAATCACATACCACTTCGGTGTCTCAGACATTACAAACCAAACCTTTCCTGATTATACCGCACTGATGGTAATCAATGCTGTGATGCCCAGATTGAAGATTGCATCCAGAATCCAGATGAACGCACCAATAACCAGAATTGCGGCAATAACGATTGCGGAATTGTTGATTGTCTGCTTGCGGGTTGGCCATACGATCTTCTTCGCTTCGCTCTTTAGATCGCGGAACCACTTACCGATGCGGGCAAAGAAACCGGGCTTTTTTTCCTTCGGCTTTGCCTTGCTCTGCTTCTTTTCAGAGGCAGTGGAAACGTCTTTTTCCTTTTTCGACATGAACTTAAGTCCTTTCTCCGAACGATACGTTACTTGCTCTCGCGGTGTAACGTGTGCTTGCGGCAGAACGGGCAGTACTTGTTCATCTCAAGACGCTCCGGGTTGTTCTTCTTGTTCTTCATTGTGTCATAGTTTCTCTGCTTGCACTCGGTGCAGGCCAGGGTTACCTTAACGCGCATAACGGCACCTCCTTAAATAATTGCCTCCCTATTGCAGATGATGAAAAATACTCTGTGTTTCAGAGCAAAAAAAAGAACCCTGCATAGGTGCTATCATTATAGCATGCAGGGTTCCTGTCCGTCAATATAAAATTCGATAAAATCTTTTGTCAAATGTTACTGAAAGCGAGCGGAAAATTCGCAATGCTTTTGAATTCCTGAAAGGTTCTATTATAAGGATGCGATTGCACTGAACCACAGGAAGGCAACCATGACACAGTAGATGATGTGTCCGGCGATGGTAATCTTGCGGTGCTTCATATCCTGCGGTGTGGTGAGCAGGCCGATGAGCGAGCCGGCGAAGGTGATTGGATAACCGATCAGTGCATATCCCATGACAACCAAGACAAAGCCGACGATCATGATGACAAGACCGAAGAAGGAGATATTTTGGGTTCGCTGCATGGACTTGATTTCTTCTTTTTCCTGTTCAGCCTGTGCTTTTGCAACATAGTCCGGAATCGGGCGGCTGTGCATCTGCTGACGCTTGCGGCCTTTTTTGCGATTGTTTTTCGATGTAGCCATAGATGAAAACTCCTTGTTAAATCGTACCGCCGGAAATCCAGATAAAGACGATCATGGCAATGTAGATTCCGTAGCAGACACGGGACAGACGGGCGAAGCGTGCGGTGTCGCGGACGTTGAAAAATCCGATGAGTGCGCCGACAATGGTGATAATATAGCCGGCGATATGCTGGGTATAAGTCAGAATCCAAAAACCGATCAGCATGAGGAACAAGCCGGTCCATTTAATCAGGGATTCCCATTTGCGTGCACGGTCATCCTTTTCGCTCTGCTGAGCGACTCGTTCCTGCTTTTTTCCGGCATAGCCGGGAGGTGCTGCGTGGGGGGCAGACCGTTTGCGGCCTTTTTTTCGGTTGTTCTTTGATGTTGCCATAAAAAGCCCTCTCTCTTCCGTAAATTCCATTTTATTATAACAACTCGGGAGCAAAAGTGCAATGGGTAAACGGAAAGCCCGAGAGAGGCCGGAACAAAATGTATGCGGATTTCTAAAAATGGTCTGAGCCAAGCAGATCGTTGAGTTCCTGAGAATCCTCCAAAGAAGAAATCGGTGTCACGGAACAATAACTGAAAACACTTTCGCCGTCGCCGATATCGCCGATAAACAACGGCGTGTAACCGGGAACATCTTGTGTTTTTTTCAGGCATACCGGATGAAGAATATAAGTGTTCCATGCTGCCTGAAGATTGACATCTGCGTAAAAACGATCGACATTTTTCCTGCATTCTTGGACAGCTGACGGGGAGAGAAAGGGATAGACAGTCCGTTCAGCGTCCTGACAGGAGGCGAATAGAAGCAGTACGTTTTTTTCGTCCGCGCTCGACGGACAACGCACGCCGATGATGGTATGCATCGTACAGCCGAATCCTGTCGCATCCCAAATATTATATTCATCCTGAAGGAGCCATGCACGCTGAAAACCGGCAATGGCCTGAGATGTCAGTTCGGAAGCGTTATACGGCTTGCGCCGAATGGTTTTGCGCGTTCCGTCCGGACGGATGAGCGTTTGATTTCCGGCTTTGCTCTGCTGAAACCAAAATACCTTATTTCCGCGATCACTCCAAGTAAACATGATTGATTCAGCTCCAATCTGTATGGGTATTGTCGATAATTCTGTGTTGAAAAGTATTTTTTACCAGTATATCACAGGCGGAAATACGAATCAAGGAACGGTTGCGGCGGAAGAAAAGGTATGCTACAATGCAGACAGCAAAGACGAACAGATGAGGAGGAACGGCTATGAAGATCATGGGCATTGACTACGGCGATGCGCGGACCGGCGTTTCGATTTCCGATCCGACCGGTTTTTTGGCGGGATCGCCGCAGGTCATTCCGTCGTGGAATACCGAAAAGCTGCTGGAGGAGCTGACTGAACTGTGCAGGCGTGAACGCATCGAAGAGATTGTACTCGGTCTGCCGAAGAACATGAACGCGAGCGAGGGCGAGCGTGCGGAAAAATGCAAGGCAATCGGTGCGGAGCTGGAGAAGCGGACCGGACTGCCGGTAGTCATGTGGGATGAACGTCGGACGACCGTGGAGGCGCACGCGATTCTCCACGCGACGGGAAAGAAACAGAAAAAGCACAAGAAGAATGTCGATGCGGTTGCGGCATCGCTGATTTTACAGGGATATCTGGATTACAAGAGGATGCGCGGATAATAAAAGAGGAATGGTCTGACGACGATCATTCCTCTTTTGGTTTATGTATTTGTTTTCTTTAGTTTGTCCAGCTGCCGGAAGTTTACTGCAATTAGCGACAGTGCGAGAATACAAGCCAATGTATCTGCAATCGGCGCCGCATATAACACACCATTCAGACCCAAAAATGTAGGAAGGATGACGAGCAGAGGGATCAGAAAAAAGCCCTGGCGGGAGAGAGATATGATGATACCCTGCTTAACATTTCCGATACTGGTAAAATAGTTGACCGTTATCGGCTGTACGTTGTAGATACATACCATCATCATATAAATTCTCAGATATTTTTCCGCAAATTCATAGTACAATTCACTGCCGGTTCCGAAGATCCCTGTGATTTGTCTTGGCGCCAGCTGAAATGCCGCAAAAGCAACCAGGCCGATACAAAGGGCAATACCGAGAGCAGTCTGATAGGTTTTCTTCACACGAGAGTAATTCTTAGCGCCCATATTGAAGCCTAAAATCGGCTGACAGCCCTGCGCCAATCCCACGGCAAAGGAAATAAGCACACTGTTCAATTTCGCGGCGATTCCTGAAACCGCAAGCGGAATATCGCTGCCATAGACAGACATCGCTCCGTATTTTCTGAGCATATTGTTCAGAACGATGTTTACCAGCATCATAATCATATGATTGATAAAATTTGATGTTCCGAGCTTGATGATTGCTGCTGCGTATTTCATACGGATACCGAGCATATTCCTATGAATATCAAAGGTTTTAAAATGTCTGAAATATGAAATTCCAATGAAAAATGAGATGATCTGACCGATGATTGTGGCAAAGGCGGCTCCTCGGATGCCCCATTGAAACACAAACAGGAATAATGCATCCAAGAATACATTCAGGATCGCGCCCACAATGTTGCAGCTCATGGAATACTTCGGGCTTCCGTCCGCGCGAATCAGCGTGCTCATGGAATTTCCCATTAAGAGAAACGGGAAGCCAAACGCTGTAATTCCAAGATATGCGCTTGCATATGGAAAGACGGTCTCCGTTGCGCCGCACAACCAGAGGATCGGTGTTTTGAAGACGAGCACAAGAATCATGATGGAAACACCGAAGACGGCCATCAGTGTCAGTCCGGTTCCCACAAATTTTTTGGCTTCCTCCTCCTGCTTTGCTCCCATGTTGATGTTGAAGTTGGAGGCCGTGCCGATCCCCGCCATCTGTGCAAACGCAATGGTCAGTGTCACGACAGGGAAAGCGACATTTGTTGCCGCATTGCCGCGCATTCCGACCACATGACCGATAAAGATCTGATCGGTAATATTGTATGCCGCCATAACCAGCATACCAATGATAGAGGGAATCGCAAATCTTCTGATGAGTCCGGGAATCGGAGCATAACCGAGCGGATTTCCCTTGATGGATTTGACAGACCGCTCCATTTATTCTCCTTTCTCCAGACAGCGCGAAATATTCGCATCCAGAACTGCAAGAGTGCACATAAAACTTTCCATATCTTTTCGGGAAATGCCCTCTGTAAAAGACTGATTCAGACGCAGCAGATCATTCCGTACAGATTCACTGATCTCATCCGCTTTTTCTGATTTATAGATTCTGTTCTGGCGCTTGTCGTTTTTATCCTGCACTCGCTTGACCAGTCCTTTGTGTTCTAAGGAATGGATTACTCTGGTTGTCATGGCTTTGTCCACGCCGACGAGAGCGGTGAGTTCCTCCTGCGTTGCGCCGTCGTGAGATTGAATCGCCATAAAATACGGCTCTTCGGCAATCGTAATATGATATTTCCTGACAACAGATCCGACGCAGGTCTGAGCCTTTCTGGAAACATGCAGCAAATCGCGCAAGAAACGATCCATGTGTACAATCAGCTCCTATTAGTTGATAGATCAACAATTTCAGTATATGCTAGATTCGTTGAGTTGTCAACTGAAATTGCAGGATCGTTTTTTGGTGAAGTGATCATTCGTTTCTCTTCTTTTTGTGAAACAGCTCCCGTATACCGAGTACAAGCAGCAGGATGCCGAAGGCACGGCGCAAAAGATCGGACGAGACGCTGGAGGCGAGAAGGGATGCCAGCGGGGAGACGAGGCAGCCGGAAAGCGCACACCACAACAGTGCGCGCCGGACAATCAGATGATTGCGCGCATGAGAGACCAGCGCGGGCGGCGCACAGCACAGAAAATAGAACAGATTGATGCCGGAGGCGGTCAGCTGCGCCATGTCCTGTACAATGGTCAGCCATAAGATAAGCAGAGAGCCGCCGCCGATGCCGAAGCCGGATAAGATTCCGGTGACAGCACCGACCAGAATTCCGCCTACCACAACAGAACTGAGCGGATACCGCCCCAGATGAGAAGCAGGCCGAACAGCCTCCGAAGAAGGGATGCGGATATCCGATGAAATACCAGACCAGAGACAATGCCGCCGAGAAATCCGCCGATGAGATACGGTGCTGCGAGCGAGAGGGAAACCGTGCCGCGGTATAAATAGAATCCGGTGCTGACAGCAGACAGAAAAAATACGACGGCGACCGAAGTGGCAAATGCCTGCTTTTGCGAGAGCTTTGTCCATCCGGACAGCAGCGGCACGAGAAACAGCCCGCCGCCCGAGCCGAAGAATCCGTTGGCGGCGCCGGACAGTGCGCCGATGGTCAGATATTGCAGACGCTGTTTCATAGACATCTCCCTCATAACAAAAATAAAACGGGCATTCCGTCATTCCGGAATGCCCGTAGTATGTGTCAAACAGTATAAAATGATACGTGATCAGCCTGCGCAGGTCAGAACAGTGGTCTCACCGCGTACGGCGTCACCGTAAGTCATGTTCATGCCTTCGGTGGAGGTGAAAGCGGAGAAAACACACGGAACGGTGACCGAACCGGCACCGATATTTGCCTTGTCGATATCCATGGTGAACAGAATATCGCCCTTGCTCAGTTCCTGACCCGGAGCAACAGCCAGATGGAATGCATCGACATCAGCGGCGAAATCAGCGGCAATCAGAACTTCATAGTTGGTTGCCTTGTCACTCAGGACAACGCAGCGGCGGGACTCGGAAACACGGGTGACAACACAGTCAAACGGCGCGGCAACCGTGTCCTCGGTCGGGACAATGGCAACACCCTGACCCATATTGCCGGAGCTGTAGTCGGAGTTATAAATTGCATGGAGCGGAACGCATTTTCCGGAGACCGGAGCGGTCATTATAGTGGTGGAATGCATCATAATTCTTATACCTTCTTCTAACAAAATATAGTGAGATTGATCATATTTGCTGACTACAAAACACATCGTTTTTTACAGCATATGAAGTTTCGCATATTTCCCGGAAAAATGCAATTCATATTTTTGCTAATAATTTGGCTGTGTGCAAAGTGCACATAGGCAATATGCTGTTTTAGTAACATCTGCATAAGTGTGAAGGAAAAACATATTGAATTCACACAAAATTACCCGGAAGTTTATCGTCAAAATGACGAGAGATGGAAAGGTAAGAAGAACGGGAGAAAGAAAAAGAAAAACTGAGGACACTTGACGGATTTCTTCCTTTCCAAATCTTGCTTTCGGCGTAAAAAACAGGCTCTGCCGGATGAGACAGAGCCTGTTGCAAGGTACCGTGTTTACTTGTTCTGCAGAGTTCCGGTTGCCTGTGCAGTCAGGTAGGCGTTGATAAAGCCGTCGATGTCACCGTCCATCACGGCGTCAATGTTGGAGTTTTCAAATCCGGTGCGCGTGTCCTTTGCCAGCGTGTACGGCATAAAGACATAGGAACGGATCTGGCTGCCCCATTCGATCTTCTTCTGGTCGCCCTTGATGTCCTCGATCTTGTCCAGGTGCTCGCGCTCCTTGATCTCCATCAGCTTGGAACGGAGCATTTTCATACAGGTATCGCGGTTCTGGAACTGGCTTCGCTCGGTCTGGCACGCAACGACAATGCCGGTCGGCTTGTGGATCAGACGGACGGCGGACGAGGTCTTGTTGATGTGCTGACCGCCTGCACCGGACGAACGGAATACCTGCATCTCGACATCCTCCGGACGGATCTCAACCGAGTTGTCGTCGTCGATTTCCGGCATGACCTCGACTGCGGAGAACGAGGTGTGACGGCGTCCGGACGAGTCAAACGGAGAGACACGGACCAGACGGTGGACGCCGGATTCACTCTTGAGGAATCCGTAGGCGTTCTCACCCTGAATCAGGATGGATGCGGACTTGAGGCCGGCGTCGTCGCCCTCCAGATAATCGAGGATCTGGTAGGTGAAGCCGTGGCGCTCTGCCCAACGGGTGTACATGCGGTAGAGCATCTCGCACCAGTCCTGCGCCTCGGTTCCGCCGGCACCGGCGTGGAAGGACAGGATGGCGTTGTTGCTGTCATAGTCGCCGAGCAGCAGGGTTGCCAGCTTGCGGCGGTCGAGATCATCGGTCAGTTCGGCAAAGCCGGACTCCAGCTCCTCGAGCATGGATTCGTCCTCCGCCTCGATGGCGAGCTCGCAGAGGGTCAGCAAATCCTCCCACTGGGTCTTGAGGTTGTGGAAGCCCTCAATCTTGTCCTTGAGCGCTTTGGTGCGCTGGAGGATTTTCTGAGAATTCTCCATATCGTCCCAGAATCCCGGCTCGCTCGCGCGGTTCTCCAGTTCTTCCACCTCTTCAGCAGCGTGCTCTAAATCGTAGGCGCGCTCCAGCTCGTCGATGTCCGGCTCGAGGTTGTTCAACTTCTGTTTATATTCTTCAAATTCGATCAGTGCCAAAGCAAATTCTCCTCACAAATTATGATTTCTCAATTTATTATTATAGTGAGATTTCGCAAGGAAGTAAAGATTTTTTTCTTATTTTAAGAATAATGAGAGGTAATTTACAAAAAGTTATTTTTTTTCCAACCTCAACTGTGCTATAATGCAAAGTAAGAATGCAAAAACGCGGGTTGGATGAAAATCTAATGAGGATCCGCTTGAAAGGAATAGACAGAATGGCTCGATTATTGGAAAAAATATTCGGAACGCACAGCCAGCATGAGCTGAAGAAGATCCGTCCGATTGCCGACAAGGTCGATGCGCTGGAGGACGAGTACCGCAAGCTTTCGGATAAGGAACTGCGCGCCAAGACGGCGGAGTTCAAGCAGCGTTATGCGGACGGTGAGACGCTGGATTCTCTGCTGCCGGAGGCGTTTGCGACCATGCGAGAGGCGGCGGACCGCGTGCTGGGTATGCGTCACTACCGTGTACAGATTATCGGCGGCATCGTCCTGCATCAGGGACGCATCGCCGAGATGAAGACCGGTGAAGGCAAGACACTTGTGGCGACTCTGCCGGTATACCTCAATGCGCTGACCGGAAAGGGCGTACATATTGTCACGGTCAACGACTATCTGGCAAAGCGAGACAGCGAGTGGATGGGAAAGGTCTACCGCTTCCTCGGACTCAAGGTAGGTCTGATTATTCATGATATCCCGCCGGAGGATCGCAAGGCGATGTACGAGGCGGATATCACCTACGGCACGAACAATGAGTTCGGCTTTGACTATCTGCGCGACAACATGGCGATCTATAAGAAGGATCAGGTACAGCGCGGACATGCATTTGCGGTTGTCGACGAGGTGGACTCCATCCTGATCGATGAGGCGCGCACCCCGCTGATTATTTCCGGACAGGGCGACAAGTCCACCGATCTGTATGCGCAGGCAGATGCCTTTGTATCCCGCCTGAGATGCTACCGCATCAAGGAGGCGGACGCAAAGATCGACGTCGAGTCGGAGGGCGAGCGCGTTCTGAAGGAGCTGGAGGAGCACGAGAAGGATCCGTCCAAGCACGGTCCGATCTCGGAGGAGGATCAGAAGATTCTCGCGCAGCTGCGTGCGGACTATGTCGTCGACGAAAAGGCAAATACTGCGATGCTCAGCCCGAACGGACAGAAGAAGGCGGAGGAGTACTTCCATATCGACAATCTGTCAGATCCGGAAAACGCGACGCTGGCGCATCATATCAATCAGGCGATCCGCGCACACGGCGTCATGAAGAAGGATGTCGACTATGTCATCCGCGATAACGAGATTATCATCGTCGACGAGTTCACCGGCCGTCTGATGTTCGGACGCCGTTACTCGGACGGTTTGCATCAGGCGATTGAGGCCAAGGAGCATGTCAAGGTTCAGCGTGAGAACAAGACGCTGGCGACCATCACGTTCCAGAACTATTTCCGTCTGTACAAAAAGCTGTCCGGCATGACCGGTACGGCGCTGACCGAGGAAGACGAGTTCCGTGAGATTTACAGTCTGGACGTCGTCGAGATTCCGACCAACCGGCCGATTGCCCGTATCGACAATCCGGATGCGGTTTATCGCACCGAGATGGGCAAATACCGTGCGGCGGTCCAGAAAATCAAGGAGTGCAACGCGCGTCAGCAGCCGATTCTGGTCGGCACGGTCTCGATTGAGAAGAGCGAACTGCTCAGCAAGATGCTCAAGCGCGAGGGCATTCCGCACAATGTTCTGAATGCGAAGTACCACGAGCAGGAAGCAGAAATCGTTGCACAGGCCGGCAAACTCGGTGCTGTCACCATCGCAACCAACATGGCCGGACGCGGTACGGATATCGTACTCGGCGGCAATGCGGAGCAGATGGCAATTGAGGCGCTGCGCAAAAAGGGTTATACCGAAGAGTTGATTCAGGAGGCAAACGGCTTTGCCGAGGTCGAGGACGAAGAAATCCTTGCGATCCGCAAAGAGTATCGCGAACTGCTTGCAAAATTCAAGGAGCAGACGTCTCACGACGCGGAACTGGTCCGCAAGGCGGGCGGTCTGTGTATTCTGGGTACCGAGCGCCATGAGTCCCGCCGTATTGACAATCAGCTGCGCGGACGTGCCGGACGTCAGGGAGACCCGGGTGAGTCGAACTTCTATATCTCGATGGAAGACGACCTGATGCGCCTGTTCGGTTCCGAACGCGTCATGGGCATGCTCGACCGATTCGGCATGGATGATGAGACGCCGATCGATCAGAAGATGCTGTCCGGCGCGATTGAGAGCGCACAGAAGAAGGTTGAGTCGCGCAACTTCGGCATCCGAAAGAATGTCGTCGAGTACGACAACGTGCTCAATACCCAGCGTGGCGTCATCTATGAGCAGAGAAACAAGGTGCTGGACGGCGAGGATCTCAAGAACTCCATCCTGTCCATGGTGGATGAGACGATCGACAGCGCCATGCACGGTATTTTGGGCGAAAAGCCGTATATCGAACAGGAGGATCTGGAGCAGATCCGCAAGCGTTTTGTCGGACTGTTCCTGCTGCCGAATGATCTCCAGCTGACCAACGAGCAGCTGGATGCACTGGAGCCGGATGCCCTGCGCAATCAGCTGTGCGACCGCGCCCATGCCGTCTATGAGGCGAAGGAGAAGCAGATCACGCCGCAGATCATGCGTGAGCTGGAGCGCGTGGTTCTGCTGCAGAATGTCGACCACAAGTGGATGGATCATATCGACGCAATGACCGAACTGCGAAACGGCATCGGCCTGCGTGCATACGGTCAGCATGACCCGGTCATCGAGTACAAGCGCGAAGGCTCCGAGATGTATGACGCGATGATTGCGTCCATCCGCGAGGATACGGTTCGCATGATCTATCTGGCACGGGTTCAGACCAAGCAGGAACCCAAGCGTGAGAAGGTGGCAAAGGAGAGTGCGGCGACCGGTGCGGACGACGGCAGTCTCAAAAAAACACCCAAGCGCGCCATGAAGAAGCCGGGCAGAAATGATCCGTGCCCGTGCGGAAGCGGCAAGAAATACAAGAAGTGCTGCGGACGCAACGAGTGAGTGAAAGAATAAGCTGACGGGCGGCGGTGGCAGCACCGCCGCTCCGAACATTTGTGAAAGGAACGAGGATATGAAACGGAGCGTGTATATCCTGTTTGTCGCCGCCGCCGGATTGACCGGTGCGGTCCTGCGCGGGATGAGCATCGCCGGCGGGATGGATCCGGAGACCGGACTGCCTGTCTCAACCGGTCCGGGACTGGCACTGATTGTCCTGTGCATCGCTTCTCTGGTGATTGCGGTGCTGTTCAGCCGCCGGTGCTTCGGCGGGGTGAAGACCGATTACGAGGCGCTTCTGGGGCACATTTCCCCAAAAGTGCGGGTGCTGTGCATGCTTTGCGGTGCGGCACTCGCGGTGACCGGTGCGGCGGCTCTGCTGAATACCGGTACGATGGTCGCGGAGCAGACCAGTGAGTATCAGCCGTTTGGACTGGTTCCGCTGGCTGCGATGATCGCGCAGTGGATTCTTTGTATCGCGTCCGGCGTGACGATGGCACTGTTTGCCCGAAAGCAGGACGGACATGCGGCGACGGCGAGACAGGGAATTCTGATTGCGGTTCCGATGTTCTGGGCGAGCCTGACGCTGATCATGACCTACCATGAGAACAGCAGTAATCCGGTGATGACGGATTATGCCTATGAACTGCTGATGGTCATCGCCCTTCTGGCGGCATTTTACTATATCGCGGGATTGTTCTTTGCGGACTGCAAGCCGGTGCGCGTTGCGCTGTCTGCGGGACTCGCTGTGATTCTGGTTCTGACCTGTGTCGGCGGATTCCTTATTGCCTCTGTGGTCAACGGACTGGCCGCGAGCTGGACACTTACCGCGCCGGTTTCCGATCTGCTGCGTATGGCGGCATATGTGTTTGCCGGCGTCTATCTGCTGGCGGAGCTCACACAGCTGGGACAAAAACAGGGATAAAAAATAAGGCATCGGACAGATTTCCGATGCCTTTTTCTATCGATTGGTTACCACTCTGACAGTCCCATGTAGTTGAGGGAAAACAGCGCGGGCGGGAGAGGAGATCCATCCTGTACACCGTGGAAACTGCAGTCCATGAGACGGATGGCGAGCCGCTCTGCACGGGTCAGCAGATCGAAAAAGCTCTCATAACGGCGCATATGCGGAGTGGCGGCGTCAAACCAGGCGTCGTGCGCCTGATTGGTGCAGTCAACCGGAAGCGGTGCACACGGACGCATGAGAGAGGAAAGTGCGCCCTCGCTGTGAAACAGCTTTTCCAGCGAATACATGCGGGAGGCATTTCGTCCGGTGGGATTCTGCAGCATCCGCTGAATGCGGAGCATACTGCGCATGGATGCGGAAACCTGACGCTCGGACAGAGGAACCTCATAGACAGAAGAGGCAGCCGCGCGGATCAGACGGGAAGCCGTATGTCCGGTCTCCGGCGTAAAGGACAGCAGGTGGTGGGAAGGAAAGGACGCACTCCTGGTTCGGTACAGTTTTTCAATGGCGATGCGATCCAGTTCGGACTCGCAGAGATGGTGCAGTGCATTCTGAGAAAACGCCGGATAACGCAGTCCCAGCCGATAGTTGATCATGTACGTGACAAACGGGTGGACCGTGCGGTCAAGCGCATAGTGACAGCAGAAGCCGAGCAGATATGCCGTGGAGGAAGGGTCTTTGTTTTTTGCACATTCCGAGACAAAGGCGGAAAAGGTGTCGGCAACCCGTTTGCTGTGCATATCCTGACCGAGGCGGGAGACGAAATTGGAATGAATCGGGTGATGAAAGAACAGAATATCCGGTCCCTGTGCACCCCAGGAGAAGGCAATCGGATCGGCAGAAATCGCCTCGGAGACCGATGACGGAGCATGGTCGGCGGCGGTGTTGGCGAAGATATGATGTGTGACAAGCGCAGGCATGGCACAAGTCCTCCGAATCAAAAAATAGTGTAGGATAATTGGATTCTCTAAATGGTATTATAAGACCAAAAAATCCGGTTGTATACGATTGAAGCGACAAAAAACAAACCGAAAATAAGTTCTTTTCCGTTACCCTGCACAGCACAACGTCTCTTGCGAAACAGCATGGGAAGGTGTATACTGATAAGGATTGAACAATATGAGATTGTTGAACATTTTTCAGAAAAATATCCCGATAAAGGAGAAATAGATACTATGAAATTAGGCATTGTTGGATAAACAGCCTTTTCATATCTCTATATTCCTTCATAAACCTCAATAAATCCCATATTTTCGTACTTTTCCGTTATATAAATCCATGTACTTACATATAGTTTCATGGGCATTTGGTGCGGAATTGGTGCGGTCTA
>JALFIV010000046.1 GCA_022775385.1 Clostridiales bacterium | reverse complement strand
GCGTGCTCGCCTTGGTGTCGTCGAAGTCGCAGGCGCGCACCTTGTAGCACTGCTGCTTGTCGGTCAGGATCAGAATCTCGGTTGTGTTCGTCGCATCAAACGACTGGAGCAGGCTGTCGCCCTCCTTGAGCTTGTGATCCGATCCGGAGCGGTAGGACTGTTTCGTGATCTTCTTGAAATAGCCCTCCTTCGTCAGGAACAGATGAACCGGATAATCCGGAATCTCCTCCTTGATGTCCGTCATCCTGAGCTGTTCCTCCGGCAGAATCGTCGAGTGACGCGGCGCCGGATATTTCTTGATGACCGCCTCCAGCTCCTTGATAATCAGGTTGCGGATCTTGGTCTTGCTCTTGAGAATGCCCTCCAGACGGGCGATTTCCTTCTCCAACTCGTCGGTCTCTGTCAGACGCTTGAGGATATATTCCTTGTTGATGTGGCGCAGACGGATCTCCGCAATAAATTCCGCCTGTTTTTCGTCGATCCCAAAGCCGTCCATCAGGTTGGGGACGACCATTGCATCGGTCTCGGTGTTTCGGATGATCGCAATCGCCTTGTCGATATCCAGCAGGATCGCACGCAGACCGTGCAGCAGATGCAGCTTATCCTTTTTCTTGGTCAGATCAAAATAGATCGTCCGCTTTTTGCACTCCGTGCGCCATGCCGTCCACTCGTCCAGCAGCTCCCGCACACCGAGCACGCGCGGCATACCGGCGATCAGCACGTTGAAATTGCACGAACAGCTGTCCATCAGAGGAGTCATCTGCATCAGGCGGTCCATCAGACGGTCCGGATCGACACCGCGCTTGAGGTCAATTGCGATTTTCAAACCGGACAGATCGCTCTCATCGCGCAGGTCAGAGATTTCGCGGATTTTTCCCGCCTTGACCAGATCGGTGATCTTATCGATGATCGCCTCAATCGTCGTCGTGTACGGAATTTCCGTGATCTCAATGATATTTTCCTTTTTCAGATGCCGCCACTTTGCGCGCACCTTAAACGAGCCGCGTCCGGTCTCATAGATCTTCTGCATCTCCGCCCGATTGAGAATAATCTCGCCGCCCGTCGGAAAGTCCGGCGCCGGAAGGGTCTCCATCAGGTCGCAGTTCGGATCGCGCAGAAACGCGATTTCAGTCCGGCACACCTCATGCAGGTTAAATCCACAGAACGAGCTCGCCATACCGACCGCAATGCCGGTGTTCGCCGAGACCAGAATGTTCGGAAATGTCGTCGGCAGCAGCGTCGGCTCCTTCATCTCGCCGTCGTAATTGTCCACAAAGTCGACCGCATCGCTGTCGATCTCGCGGAACAGCTCCGCACAGATTTTATCCAGCTTTGCCTCGGTGTAGCGGGATGCGGCGTATGCCATATCGCGCGAATACACCTTGCCGAAGTTGCCCTTGGAATCGACAAACGGGGTGAGCAGCGCCTCATTGCCGCGCGTCAGACGCACCATGGTCTCGTAAATTGCACTGTCGCCGTGCGGATTGAGCTTCATGGTCTGTCCGACGATGTTGGCGGACTTGGTGCGGTTCTGCCCCATCAGCCCCATCTTATACATGGTATACAGCAGTTTCCGATGAGACGGCTTGAATCCGTCGATCTCCGGAATCGCGCGCGAGACAATGACGCTCATTGCATACGGCATATAGTTCTCCCGCAGGGTCTCCGTAATGCGCTGATTGGTCGGCTCGAGCGGATGATATTCCTTTTCCGGCTGTACGTTTTTCTTTTTCGCCATAACTTTTTAGCTTCCTATCCGATCAGGAGATGTCGGCGACATCGAGATACTGCCAGCCGTTCTCCGCAATATATTCCTTTCGTCCCGCGAGATTGTCACCCAAAAGCAGATCAAACATCTCGCGTGTCGGATCGATATCCTCCGGCGTGACGCGGATCAGCCGCCGTGTCTCCGGATTCATCGTGGTCTCCCACATCATCTCCGCCTCGTTCTCACCCAGTCCCTTGGAGCGCTGGATGGTGTACTTTTTCCCCTGCAGTTTGCGCAGGATCTCGGTCTTTTCGCCCTCGTCAAATGCAAAATAGGTGTCATTTTTGCAGTTGATCTCATACAGCGGGGACTCCGCGATATAGACAAAACCCTCGTCGATCAGCGTCGGCACAAGACGGTACAGCATCGTGAGAATCAGCGTGCGGATCTGGAATCCGTCCACATCAGCATCGGTGCAGATGATGACCTTGTTCCACCGCAGATTGTTCAGATCAAAGTTGGTCAGATCCTTGCTCGCTTTGGTGCGGACCTCGACGCCGCATCCGAGCACGCGGAGCAGGTCTGTGATGATATCGTTCTTGAAGATCTTCTCGTAATCCGCCTTGAGGCAGTTGAGGATCTTACCGCGCACGGGCATAATCGCCTGAAATTCCGAGTCGCGTCCCTGCTTGCAGGAGCCGAGTGCGGAATCGCCCTCCACGATGTACAGTTCGCGCCGGGAGACGTCCTTGGTGCGGCAGTCGACAAACTTTTGGACGCGGTTCGCCATGTCCAGATTGCCGGTGAGCTTTTTCCGAATGTTCAGCCGCGCACGCTCCGCCTGTTCGCGCGAGCGCTTGTTGATGATCACCTGCTCAGCGATCTTGTCCGCTTCCGCCTTATTTTCAATAAAGTAGATCTCCAGACCTGAGCGCAGAAACTCGGTCATCGCCTCCTGAATAAACTTATTGGTGATGGACTTCTTGGTCTGGTTCTCATAGGAGGTATAGGTCGAGAAGCAGTTGGTGACCAGAATCAGGCTGTCCGAGATGTCCTGCATCGAGATTCGGCTCTCGTTCTTGTTATACTTGCCGATCTGCTTGAGATAGGCATCGATGGCGGAGACAAACGCCGAGCGCACCGCTTTCTCCGGCGCGCCGCCGTGCTCCAGCCACGAGGAGTTGTGATAGTACTCCGTGCGCGACACCGACGAGGAAAAGCAGAACGCGCAGTTCATGCGCACCTTGTATTCCGGCTTATCCTTGCGGTCGCGGCCACGGCGCTCCGCCGACAGCGACTGCACCGACGTCAGTGCCTGCTCTCCGGCGATCTCGGTCACATAGTCCGTGATGCCGTTTTCATAGTAGAATTCTTCCGACTCAAATCCGTTTTCCGTCTCATTGCGGAGTACAAACCGCAGATGCGGATTGACAACCGCCTGCCGCTTGAGAACATCCTGATAGTACGCCAGCGGGATGGCGATATCCGTAAACACCTCGAAATCCGGACGCCAGCGGATGGTCGTTCCGGTCTGCTTTTCGGGCGTCTTTTTGCGGCGGTATCCGGATTTTACACCCGTCTGATTTTCGCCCTTTTCAAAATGCAGGGCGTATTCATATCCGTCGCGGTACACCGTGACATCCATGTATTCGGATGCATACTGTGTCGCGCAGGTACCCAGTCCGTTCAGACCGAGGGAGTACTCATAGTTTTCTCCGTCATTCGTCCGGTATTTTCCGCCGGCATACAGCTCGCAGAATACCAACTCCCAGTTGTACCGCTTTTCCTTTGCGTTGTATTCAATCGGAACGCCGCGTCCGTGATCCGCTACCTCAATCGAGTGATCGCGAAAGCGCGTCACGGTGATCACGTCGCCGTAGCCCTCGCGCGCCTCGTCGATGGAGTTGGAGAGAATCTCGAATACCGCGTGCTCACAGCCCTCCAGTCCGTCCGAGCCGAAGATTACTCCCGGACGCTTGCGCACGCGGTCCGCACCTTTGAGTGCGGATATGCTTTCGTTTCCGTATTCTTTCGATTGTTTCATGAATCGCGTCTCCTCATTGTTTTCGGTATCGGAATACCGCCCTGTCAGTATAGCGTAAAATACGGTTTCCGTCAAATATCCGGTGCAAATCCGCCTGTCGCAACCATTTTGTGCCCTTCTGCTCCCGCTGTCAGTTTCCCGCACGATGCCGCACGGTATACTCCCTGAGCGGAAACAACCCGCCGGAGCCGGTTCACTCTGACGGGTTGTTGTTCTTTCATTGTGAATGGATCTTACAGCTTTCTGGTGTCACCCAGTGCCTCGTCGACATCCTCGGCGATCGAATCAATCACCGTGGTCGGCTGCGGATCCTCCGGCTCATCCGGCTCGGCTGCCATATCGTCCTCCAGACTGTCCGCACTGCCGAAGATCTCCTCCTGCGTGCGGCGGAAATCCTCTGGAATTTCGGTGGAGAACGTCTTGGTGTCACTGTCCTCCTCCATCTTCTCCGTACCCATCAGTTCGGTCGCCTCGACATCCGGCTCCGGAGTCGGAATCGCATCGGCAACCTCGTTTGCATACAGCGGACGGGTCTCCTCGAGCTGATCTGCTTCCGCAGCCTGCTCCACCGGAACACGGCGGACGCGCTTTTTCGGATGCGCCTTGCGGTCCATGCGCAGCATGGTCTGCGTGAGCACGAGGAACATCAGGCAGGAAATCACCGTGATGACAAACTCCGGCATGTTCTGCTCGGACAGCGCCGGGAAGCAGCTGTACAGCGTGTAGGCAAACATCGCAAGGAAGGTAATGCTGAGCAGTTTATACCGTCTGGATGCATAGCACAGGAACGCAAGGATGACTACCACTTCGATGTGCGCCGACTGGAACACGATGACGGCGACAGCGGCAATCAGCATAAGCACCGGTGCAATCGCCATCAGGAAACGCATAAAGCCCTTGCGGCGCATCGCGTCGTTCAGGTCATCTGCCACCATGCGCGGCGGCTCCGGCGTATCGTCAATTTCCTCATACGCAACATCCGAGGCCTTGATCGGGCGGGTCGCGTCATCCATTTCGGTCTCCGCGCCGTCCTCCGGAACACCCTCTGCCTCATCCTCGGCATTTTTGGACTTGATCTTTCCGAATCCCGGCTTGGTGCGTCCGCGCGTCGTCAGGAACTGTACTGCCATACCGACAACCGACAGCGCAATGCCTGCCAGCAGCTTGATGATCGTCGATGTCTGCATTCCTGCCAGCGTAAACATCTGCGGAACCGCAAAGATACCGCACAGTCCGGTCAGGATAATCATCACCGGCTTGAAGAACAGTACGCCGGCGATGCCGAACAGCAATGCGCAGACTGCAAGAATGACATAGAATACAATCGAGTCAGAACCGACTGCCATTGCCGGAACACTGCCCAGCGCGCCGCCGGCCGCGGCACAAATCACAAAGACAACCGCATAGCTGATATGGTAGAACAGATATGCCACGAGCAGGGCACCGATCACACCGGCCGCCACCGTGCCGATGGATGCAATGGATGCCGGCAGATAGCTCGATGCGACAAACGCACACAGTGCGCCGCCGAGCAGTGCACCGCCGACCGCACTCACAACACGCGTGAGACGGAAGCCCAAAAAGCAGAACAGCAGGCTGACTGCCAGAACCGCGATCACACCCGGCATCGTTCCGCAGACTGCGGAATAAATGTCCTTGATCATCTCAAGTACGGCATTCATCCCTGCAATGTTAATAGAATTCATAGTTGCACCTCCCACAGGATTTTTCAATCTCTGTTTTTTACATCATTTATTCCGGCTGCGCCGCAAGCCATTCCTGCGCGCCATCCGCAATTCCGTCTGCCACCTGTTTTCTGTATTTCTCGGTGGACAGCTTTTGATCTTCCTCCGGATTGCTCAGAAA
>JALFIV010000002.1 GCA_022775385.1 Clostridiales bacterium | reverse complement strand
CGCGAGCTGCGCAAAAACGGCAAGCGCGTCGATCTGACGCAGGTGGAGTTCTCCCTGATGAAGACCTTTATGCAGAACAAGGGACGCGCGCTCGACCGCGAGGAGCTGCTCTCCTCGGTCTGGGGACGCGATTATTCCGGCGAGCTCAAGATTGTCGACGTCAATATCCGCCGTCTGCGCATCAAGGTGGAGGATGTGCCGGCACAGCCGAAGTACATCATCACAGTGCGCGGTTTTGGCTACATGTGGGAAGGATAACAGACATTTATGGATAAAAACGTAACTGCGGATACCAGGGAACTGCCCGATATATCGCAGGAATTCAAAAAAAACAAACCGGAACAAAGGGTTCATGAAGTCCGGGTGCAGCGCTCGCGCGGCGGACTGCGCGGACGATGGATGCTCAATTCCATGACCTTTCTCTCGGCACTGCTGGCGATTATCACGATTTTTATCTCTATGATCGCTGCGAGCTACTACTACAACTCAATGAGTGAGAATCTGCTGGGACGCGCGGTGCAGACCGCGAGCTTTTTGAACCGATTCATGAATAAGAGCAATGAACAGTTCATCTCGGCGAGCAAATCCTTTGTCACGAGCAGCGAGGACAAGGGAAAGATGGAGATTCAGATCATCCAGATCATCTCCGGCTCCTGCCGCGTGCTGGCGTCCTCCTCGTCGCTGAGTCAGGGCAGTCAGCCGGGAACCAAGGACGTCGAGGAGTGTCTGGAACAGAACCGCGCGACGGTCTGGACCGGACGGGATACCACGACCGGAGAGAACGTCATGTCGGTCTCGGCACCGCTGTATGACTCCAACGACGAGCTGATCGGCGTCGTCCGCTACATCTCGTCTACAGTTAGGATCCGCAGACAGATCGTGCTCATCGTGCTGGTCTGCCTGATCATCGGCAGTGCGTTTGTGGCGACGGTCGTCATCTCCAACCGGTATTTTATGAAGTCGATCA
The DNA here is from genome assembly GCA_022775385.1 of Clostridiales bacterium. GTDB lineage: Bacteria > Bacillota > Clostridia > Oscillospirales > Butyricicoccaceae > Butyricicoccus_A. The sequence continues at coordinate 22,132 of JALFIV010000002.1, read as the reverse complement.
TCGAGCCGGTGCAGAAGATCAACATCATCGCCAAGGAGATCTCCGCCGGACGCTACGGCATGCGCCTGCAGAAGATCCACGACGACGAGATCGGCGATCTGTGCGACACGATCAACCAGATGTCCGAGGAGATCGGACGGGCGGAGCGCATGAAGAACGACTTTATCTCGTCGGTCTCGCATGAACTGCGCACGCCGCTGACCGCCATCGGCGGATGGAGCGACACGCTGATTGCCGGCGGCGCGACCGATCCGGAGGAGGTTCTGCTCGGTCTGAGCATCATCCAGAAGGAGAGCAGCCGTCTGACGCAGATGGTCGAGGAGCTGCTCGAGTTCACCCGTCTGGAGTCCGGACGCATGAAGCTGAATATGGAGCTGTTTGACGTCGGCGCAGAGCTGTACGAGGCGGTATACATGTATCAGAATATGCTGGAGAAGGAGCATATCGCGCTGGAGTATGAGATTCCGGACGATATGTGTCTGGTCAACGGCGACCGCCACCGCATGAAGCAGGTGTTCCTGAACATCATCGACAACGCCGCCAAATACGGAAAGAGCGGCGGAAAGGTCGAGATTCATCTGGAGTGCGACAGCTACACCGCGCGCATCAGTGTGCGCGACTGGGGCGTCGGCATTCCGGAGGATGAGCTGCCGTTTGTCAAGGAGAAGTTCTACAAGGGCAGCTCCAAACAGCGCGGCAGCGGCATCGGTCTTGCGGTCACGGACGAGATTGTCCGCATGCACGGCGGACTGCTGAACATCGCGAGCAAGCAGGGAGAGGGAACCTGTGTGACGATCTCTCTGCCGCTGGCGGATGTGGCGCAGATTGCCGCCGACGATCCGATCAAGACGGAGGAACAGACGGAAAATCAGAACGGTACGGAGGAACAGGCCGGTGAGCAGTGAAAAGGTACTTCATAAGACCAGCATCGGCGGTCAGGCCGTGCTGGAGGGCATTATGATGAAGGGTCCCCGGAAATCCTGTATTGCGGTGCGCAAACCGGACGGGGAGATTGTGACGGAGGAATCCGAAAACCATCCGCTCAAGGATCGGTATCCGATCGCCGGACTGCCGGTGATCCGCGGATTTTTAAATATGATTGCGATGATGGCGGAGGGCTTCCATGCCATCGACTACTCCTCGCGATTCCTTGAGGATGAGGAGGACTACGAGCCGGGAAAGTTTGAATCCTGGCTGAACAAAACCTTCGGCTCGGAGAAAATCGAGTCGGCCATCTTTACGGTCTCGATTGCGCTTGGTGTTCTGCTCGCAGTGGGATTGTTCATCCTCCTGCCGGCGTTTCTGGCGGGACTGCTGCCGGAGAATGTGCCGCATCTGGCGGAAAACCTGATCGAGGGCGTCATCCGCATTGTGCTGTTTATCTTCTATATGTGGCTGGTGTCGCTGATGAAGGACATCCGGCGGACGTATCAGTATCACGGTGCGGAGCACAAGACGATCTACTGCTACGAGAAGGGTCTCGAGCTGACGGTGGACAATGTGCGCGTGCAGAAGCGGGAGCATCCGCGGTGCGGCACGAGCTTCCTGTTCGTCATCATGATCATCAGCATTCTGGTCTTTTCGGTCATCAGTGTGGAGAACACCCTGCTCCGTCTGCTGCTCCGCGTTATTCTGCTGCCGCTCGTCATCGGACTGAGCTACGAGGTCATCAAGATCACCGGACGGCATGACGGACTGCTCTCGCGCATCGTCAGCTGGCCGGGACGCATGCTGCAGCATCTGACGGTGCTCGAGCCGGATGACAGCATGATTGAGGTCGCCATCACCGCGATGAAGGCGGTCATTCCGGAGAATCAGAGTGAGGACGCGTGGTAAGATGACAGCTTGGGAATTATACGAATCCATCCGCAAGATTCTGCAGGACAACGGCATTGAGTCTGCACAGCTCGAGGCGTGGGAGATCACGGCGAAGGCGGCGGAGGTCAGCCGGAAGAATGCGGCGATGTGGCGGAGTGCGGAGGTGACACCGCTGCAGAGAAAGACCGCGGGGGAGATGCTGATTCAGCGTCTGCGCGGAAAGCCGGTCGCGTATATCATCGGGGAGTGGAGCTTTTACGGCTACGACTTCCATGTGACGAGCGATGTGCTGATCCCGCGCAGCGACACCGAGTGCCTGTGCGACGCCGCCATCCGCGAGGCGAAGAAGCGGGAGCATCCACAGGTGCTCGACCTGTGCTGCGGCAGCGGCTGTATCGGCATCGTGATCGCAAAGGAGGTGCCGGACGCCGTGGTGGCCGGCGTGGATATCTCGGAGAAGGCACTGGAGATCGCGCGGGGAAATGCCGCGCGCCATCGGCTGGAGGAGAACCGCTACACCGCGCGGTGGGGCGATGTCCGCCGCATGAGCACGATTCCGGGAAAGTACGACATTCTGGTCTGCAATCCGCCCTACATCACGGCGGAGGAGATGAAGCAGCTCGACCCGGGCGTGAGCGAGTTCGAGCCGCACCTCGCGCTGTTCGGCGGAGAGGACGGCATGGACTTTTACCGCATTCTCGCTAAACGCTATGCGTCGTGTCTCAACCCCGGCGCGTGTATTCTGGTCGAGTGCGGCTGGCGGCAGGCGCGCGATGTGATGGCGCTGTTCCACATCGGCGGACTGACGGATATTGAAATTGAAAAGGATCTGACCGGCATCGAGCGCGTGGTGCGCGCCCGCGTCCCGTTGGATTCGAGCAGTGATAAGGAGCATAACCATGGCTAAGGAAAAGAAGAATATTGAGCCGGTGACCGTTGCCACCGACAAAAAGAAGGCGCTGGAGATCGCTCTGGCGCAGATTGAAAAGCAGTTCGGCAAAAACTCTGTCATGCGCATGGGACAGGAGAGCGCGATGAACGTCAGCGTCATCCCGACCGGTTCGATCGGTCTGGATATGGCGCTCGGCATCGGCGGCCTGCCGCGCGGACGAATTGTCGAGATCTACGGACCGGAGTCCTCCGGTAAGACGACGCTCGCACTGCACGCGGTGGCACAGGCGCAGGCGATGGGCGGCGAGGTCGCCTATATCGACGCGGAGCACGCGCTCGACCCGTCCTATGCCCAGGCGCTCGGCGTCGATGTGGACAGCCTGCTGGTCTCTCAGCCGGACTCCGGCGATCAGGGACTGGAGATCACCGAGCAGCTGGTGCGCTCGGGTGCGATCGATCTGATCGTCATCGACTCGGTTGCCGCACTGGTTCCGCGCGCGGAGATCGAGGGCGAGATGGGCGACGCGTTTGTCGGCCTGCACGCCCGCATGATGAGCCAGGCGATGAGAAAGCTCGCCGGCGTCATCTCCAAATCCAACTGTATTGCCATCTTCATCAACCAGCTGCGTGAGAAGGTCGGCGTCATCTACGGCAATCCGGAGGTCACTACCGGCGGACGCGCGCTCAAGTTCTACGCATCGGTCCGCATGGAGGTGCGCCGTGTCGAGCATCTGAAGAACGGCTCTCAGCTGATCGGCAGCCACACCCGCGTCAAGATCGTCAAGAACAAGATGGCACCGCCGTTCCGTGAGGCGGAGTTCGACATCATGTACGGCGAGGGTATCTCACGCGTCAGCGAGCTGGTCGACCTCGGCGTCAAGTACAATCTGGTGCGCAAGAGCGGCGCATGGTTCTACATCGGCGAGACCCGCATCGGTCAGGGACGTGAGAACGCCAAGCAGTATCTGCGCGACAATCCGGAGGTTTCGGAGAAGCTCGAGGCGGACATCCGTCAGGCGATTGTCGAGGCGAGAGAGAAGGCCAAGGCCGAGCGGATTGCAAACAGTCCGCGCGTGCGTGCGGCGTCGGAGGCACAGCCGGAGCAGAGCGAGACGCCGGAGGAGAAGCCGAAAAAGCGCAGAAGCGCGGCGGTTTCCATCGACGCGGATGACTTCGGCGACGACGATATTTGATGAGAAAACGAACCGATCCCCGGTCGATGACGCCGGAGGAGGAATACGAGGCGGCGGCAAACACGGCGGCGGCGATGCTGTCGCGGCGGCCGCTCTCGGAGCGCATGCTGCTGCGCAAGCTGAGGGAAAAAGAGTTTTCCGAGGACAGCACACAGTATGCGGCGGAGCGGATGCGGCTGCTCGGCGCACTGGACGACACGGCGTATGCCGAGCTCATCGTCCGGAGCTACCGCGCCAAGGGGTGCGGAAAACTGCGCATCCGTCAGGAGCTGCAGCAGCGGGGCGTTCCGCGCGAGGTGTCTCAGGAAGTTCTGGAGGATTTCGAACCCGACTGGGACGCCATGACTGCGCTGCTGCATAAAAAACTGCGCGGCGATGTGAGCGACCGCACCGAGGTGGACAAAGCCTGTGCGGCGCTGCAGAGAAAGGGATTTTCCTTTTCTCAGATTCGTCAGGCGCTCACATACTACTGTGAACAGCTGGACGAACAAGAAGATTCCATCCAAAAGGAGGATATGTCAACATGCCCATTCAACTGGGAATGATTTCACTGGGATGCGCCAAAAATCTGGTGGACAGTGAACATATGCTTGCCATGCTTCAGGAGGACGGCATTCAGATCGTGGACGATGTGACCGACGCCGATGTCGTGGTCATCAACACCTGCGGCTTCATCGAGGCGGCCAAGCAGGAGGCGATCGAGACCATTCTGGAGACGGCTCAGCTCAAGCAGACCGGCTCGCTCAAGGCACTCATCGTGACCGGCTGTCTCGTCCAGCGGTACAAGGACGAATTCCTCTCCGAAATGCCGGAGGTGGATGCGGTTCTGGGTACCGGAAGCTACACGAGCATTGTGGACGCGGTCCACGCCGTGCTCGAGGACCGGGAGAGTGCGTATGAATCCTTCGAGCCGATCAGCGAGGCGGAGCTGGAGTGCGGACGCGTTCTGCTCACCCCCCAGCACTACGCCTATCTGAAGATTGCGGAGGGATGCAGCAACCGCTGTGCCTACTGCGTGATTCCCAAACTGCGCGGCAGATTCCGCTCCCGCCCGATGGAGAACATTCTGGCGGAGGCGCGCGAGCTGGCGGCGGCCGGCGTGCGCGAGATCATCGTCGTGGCGCAGGACATCACGATGTACGGCCGCGACCTGTACGGAAAGCCGATGCTCCCCGAGCTCCTGCGCGAGCTGTGTGCGCTGGACTTCACGTGGGTACGCGTCCACTATCTCTATCCGGACGAGATCACGGAGGAGATGATCGATGTGATCGCCGAGGAGCCCAAGATCGTCAAGTATCTGGACATTCCGATCCAGCACGTGAACGACCGCATCCTGACCGCGATGCACCGCCGCGGAAACAGTCAGTTCCTGTCCGAACTGATCGCCAGGCTGCGCGCCCGCATCCCGGGCGTCGTCCTGCGCACGAGCCTGATTGTCGGACTGCCGGGCGAGACCGACGAGGAATTCGAAGAGCTGTGCACCTTCCTGCGCGAGGCGCGCATTGAGCGCGTCGGCGTGTTCTGCTATTCGCCGGAGGAGGGCAGTGAGGCGGCCGAGATGCCGGATCAGGTGGACGAGGAAGTCAAACAGCAGCGCCGGATGATCATCGAGGAACTGCAGTCGGATATTCTGGACGGCTTTGCCGCGCGTGTCAAGGGACAGCTGCTCGACGTACTGTGCGAGGGCTGGGACCCCGAGACCGGTCTGTACTACGGACGCTGTTATGCGGACTCTCCGGACGTCGACGGACGCGTGCTGTTTGACAGCGCATTCTCCGTCGAGGAGGGACAGTTCGTTCCCGTGCGCATCACCGGCGCTTCCGGCGAAGAGCTGGAGGGAACGACGGAGACGACGGATTCATAAAGGAGGAACAACACGGTATGACACTTGCCAACAAAATTACACTGACCCGAATCGCGCTGATTCCGGTGCTGGTCATCCTGATGACCATCGGCGGACAGGGCTGTATGATCGCCGCTCTGGTACTATTTATTGTCACCAGTGTGACGGATTTTCTTGACGGATACGTCGCGCGGAAGTACAATCAGGTTACCGACTTCGGCAAATTCGTCGATCCGCTGGCGGATAAACTGCTGGTGACGGCGGCGCTCTGTCTGTTCGTCGAGCAGGGACTGATCGCGGGCGGTCTGGTCTGGATCATCCTCGCGCGCGAATTCATCATCACCTCCCTGCGCACGATTGCGGCGCTCAAGGGACAGGCGATGGCGGCGGCGTGGTCCGGAAAGGTCAAGACCTGCGTCCAGATCGCCGGCATCATTGTGATTTTCCTGTGCGCGATTGTTTCCGGCGGCACGGTGACCGGCGCGGCATCCACACTCTGCCTGATTTCCGGCATTGTAATGACGCTCGTCACGCTGTACTCCGGCTACGACTATCTGAGGCGCAACTGGGATCTGGTTGCCGACGGCGCAACGACAAAAAAATAAGAAGGGAGCTGTGTTTTCAGCATGAAGTTATATAATTCGATGACCCGCACCAAGGAGGAGTTTGTCCCGCTCGAAGCGGGCAAGGTCAAGATGTACTCCTGCGGTCCGACGGTCTACAACTATTTCCACATCGGCAATGCGCGTCCGTTTATCATCTTTGACACGCTGCGCCGCTACTTTGAGTACCGCGGCTATGAGGTCAAGTTCGTACAGAACTTCACCGACATCGACGACAAGGTCATCAAAAAGGCAAACGAAGAGGGCGTGACCTATGACGTCATCGCCGACCGCTACATCAAGGAATACTTCACGGACGCACAGGGTCTGGGTATCCGTCCGGCATCCGTTCATCCGCGTGCGACCGAGACGATGGATGCGATTATCGACATCGTACAGTCGCTGATCGACAAGGGCTATGCGTATGCGGTTGACAACGGCGATGTCTACTTCCGCACCAAGAAGTTCTCCGAATACGGCAAGCTGTCTCACCAGCCGCTGGATGAGCTGCAGGCGGGCGCACGCATCAGCGTCGGCGAGATCAAGGAAGATCCGATGGACTTTGCGGTCTGGAAGGGCGCAAAGCCGGGCGAGCCGAGCTGGGAGACGCCGTGGGGCGCCGGACGTCCGGGCTGGCACATCGAGTGCTCCGCGATGGTCAACAAGTACCTCGGCAAGACGATCGACATCCACTCGGGCGGCAAGGATCTGATCTTCCCGCACCATGAGAACGAGATCGCACAGTCCGAGTGTGCAAACGGCTGTGAGTTCGCACACTACTGGCTGCACAACGGCTTCCTGACCATCGACAACGAGAAGATGTCCAAGTCTGCGGGCAACTTCTTCATGGTCCGCGACGCGGCCAAGGTCTACGGCTACGAGACCATCCGCATGTTCATGCTGTCGGCGCAGTACCGCAGCCCGCTCAACTATTCCGAGGAGTCGCTGATGATGGCGAAGGCATCGCTCGAGCGTCTGTACACCGCGGCGGAGAACCTCCAGTTCCTGCTCGGCAAGCTCGAGGGCGAGACGATGACGGCGGAGGAACAGGCAAAGATCGACGCATTCGGCGCACACCGTCAGAAGTTCATTGATGCGATGGACGACGATCTGAACACGGCGGACGCACTGGCGGCGGTTTTCGAGCTGGTGCGCGATATCAACACGGCGGTCAAGGATCCGAGCTGCACCAAGGCGTTCATTCAGGCATGCTTCGACATCATGATGGAGCTGTGCGGCGTGCTCGGTCTGGTGGATCATCTCGGCGAGAAGTCCATCGACAGCGAGGTTGAGGATCTGATCGCGCAGCGTGCGGCGGCGAAGAAGGCAAAGAACTTTGCCGAGGCGGACCGCATCCGCGACTATCTGCTCAACGAGAAGGGCATTGTGCTCAAGGATACCCGTCAGGGAACCCAGTGGAGCTACAAGGAATAACACCGTAATTTGAAAAAATTGTAAGACAGGGAGCGGCGGATTTCTGCCGCTCCCTTCGCTTTTTCTCACAATGAACCTCTTCGTGCAAAAACTTCGAAAAATTCCGAGAGAATTTCTACGGATTTTACAACGGGACAGCGGTTTACATGTCATGAAACAACGAGTATAATGAATTCAATAATCAAAATTCAGATTCGTGAAGATGAAAAGGAGTCGATACCATGGCATTTTATTTTTCCGAACCGTCTCGTACCTTCAGCGAGTATCTGCTCGTACCGGGATATTCTTCCGCTGAGTGCCAGCCGAAGAACGTAAGCCTGAAGACCGCGCTGGTCAAGTTCCGCAAGGGCGAAGAGGAGCCGGCGATTTCGATTAACATTCCGATGGTTTCCGCAATCATGCAGGCGGTTTCCAACGACACGATGGCAATTGCACTGGCAAAGGAGGGCGGCCTGTCCTTCATCTACGGCTCGCAGAGCATCGAGTCCGAGGCGGCGATGGTTGCCCGCGTCAAGAGCTACAAAGCTGGATTTGTTGTCAGCGATTCCAACATCACGCCGGATGCAACGCTGAACGATGTTCTTGCGCTCAAGCAGAAGACCGGACACTCCACCATGGCGGTCACCGAGGACGGCACGCCGACCGGCAAGCTGGTCGGTGTCGTCACCAGCCGTGACTACCGTGTCAGCCGCATGAACGGTGACGAAAAGGTATCGACTTTCATGACGCCGTTTGACAAGCTGATCACCGGTGCAAAGGACACAACCCTCAAGGAAGCCAACAACATCATCTGGGATCAGAAGCTGAACGCGCTGCCGATCATCGACGACGAGCAGCACCTGATGTATATGGTATTCCGCAAGGACTACGACTCCCACAAGGAGAATACGCTCGAGCTGCTGGACAATCACAAGCGCTATATGGTCGGCGCAGGCATCAACACCCGCGACTATGCAGAGCGCGTACCGGCGCTGATTGAGGCGGGCGCAGACGTTCTGTGTATCGACTCCTCCGAGGGCTTCTCCGAGTGGCAGAAGCTGACCATCGACTGGATCCGTGAGCACTACGGCGATTCCGTCAAGGTCGGCGCAGGCAACGTCGTTGACCGCGAGGGCTTCCGCTATCTCGCAGAGTGCGGTGCGGACTTCATCAAGGTCGGCATCGGCGGAGGCTCCATCTGCATCACCCGTGAGCAGAAGGGCATCGGTCGCGGACAGGCTACCGCGCTGATCGAGGTCGCTGAGGCGAGAGACGAGTACTTCAAGGAGACCGGCGTATACATTCCGATCTGCTCGGACGGCGGTCTGGTTTACGACTACCACATGACGCTCGCACTGGCAATGGGCGCAGACTTCCTGATGCTCGGCCGTTACTTCTCCCGTTTCGACGAGTCTCCGACCAACCGCGTCATCATCGGCGGCACCTACATGAAGGAGTACTGGGGCGAGGGCTCGGCCCGCGCGAGAAACTGGCAGCGCTACGATATGGGCGGAGACAAGAAGCTGTCCTTCGAGGAAGGCGTCGACTCCTATGTACCGTACGCAGGTCCGCTCAAGGACAATCTGGACATGACCCTGTCCAAGATCCGCTCCACCATGTGCAACTGCGGCTCGCTCACCATTCCGGAGCTGCAGGAAAAGGCGAAGATCACGCTGGTATCCGCAACCTCCATCGTCGAGGGCGGTGCACACGACGTCGTACTCAAGGATTCCTCCCAGAACGTCGTCAAGTAAAAAAACAAGACAAGAAAACAAGAGGATCACCTCGCGTGATCCTCTTTTCTTTTTCCGCCGCTCTCTGCTATACTCAATGCAGATTCGGGAGAAAACCGCCTCCGAAGCCGTTCCCACAGACCGGGGATTTCCTGCCCCTCGTCCGGCGGGACGGCTGACGATGTGATCAGATCGCAGGATGCCACGATGGTGCCGCCCACGACGACATCCGCGCGCCCGCAGACCGTGCCGGCGGTGACCGGTGCGTACAGCATGCCGCGGTGGGAGAGGACGACGGACGCGGTCTGATCCCCGAGCAGAGAGACCGGCAGATCCTCGGAGAACACGGCGGAGACCGTGGACTGCGTGCCGGAGATGACCGGCAGGACGGCGGCCTGCTGACCATGTGCGGCGAGCGTCTCGGTGTGTTCGGAGGCAAACGCGGCGTCCAGCATCGCCATGTGGTCGTTCCAGTCGTCGCCGTCGTTCAGAGTGACGGCGACCACGGTGTGTCCGTCCCGCTCGGCGGCGGAGACCAGACAGCGTCCGGCGGTCTGGGTATAGCCGGTTTTGACACCGATGCAGTCCGGATACATCGACAACAGCTTGTTGTGGTTGTGCATGGTGCGCGTTCCGGTCTGATAGGACTGGGTGGAGACCACCTCGGCAAACAGCGGATTGCGGAGCGCATACGCGGTTAGCTTCGCCAGCTCGGCGGCGGTGGTGTAATGGGTTTCGCCGTCCAGACCGCTCGGGTTGTCAAAGTGCGTGTTTGTCAGGCCGAGCTGTCCGGCTCTGCGGTTCATCCGGCGGACAAAGGCATCGCGTCCGCCGCAGACTGCGGCGATGCACTCGGCGGCGTCGTTGCCGGAGCACAGCATGAGCCCGTACAGGACGTCGCGCAGGGGGAGGACTTCTCCCGCCTGCAGATACATGGAGGATCCCTCGACACCGGCGCAGGAGGCAGGGACGGAGACCATGCGGTCCGGACTGCCGTCCTCGGCGGCGAGCAGACCGGTCATGATTTTGGTGGTGCTTGCCATCGGCAGACGGGCGTCTGCGTTTGCGCTGTCCAGAATGGCACCGGTACCGGCATCCAGCACGGCATAGGCGCCGGCGGAATAGCCATGGGCGCAGGCAAACAGACAGGGAAGAACGAACAGCATACAAAACAGTGTTCTCATCGCAGTATCCTCCTCTGTGATACGGTACGTGGGACACAGACAGGTTATTCATCCGAGCAATCGGGAAAGGAGCTGCTATGGAGCAGAGACTGCAGAAAATACTGTCCGGTGCGGGGATCTGCTCGCGGCGGGCGGCGGAACAGATGCTCACGGGCGGACGGGTCACGGTGAACGGACGGACGGCACAGCTCGGGGACAAGGCGGATCCCGAACGGGATCAAATCGCGGTGGACGGAAAGCCGGTCGGCGGCGCTGTGCGCGCGGTGACCATCATGCTCAACAAACCGGCGGGCGTGGTGACGACGATGCACGACGAGAAGGGACGCCGGTGCGTGGCGGATCTCGTGCGCGGCTGTCCGGTGCGCGTGCTGCCCGTCGGACGGCTGGATCAGTACTCCGAGGGACTGCTGCTGCTCAGCAGCGACGGCGCGCTGATCCATCGGCTGACGCATCCGAAGCATGAAATCACCAAGCGGTATGAGGTTACGGTGCGCGGCGATGCCTCGGGAATCCCGAAGCTGTCCGAGCCGATGGTCATCGAGGGATACCGCATCCGTCCGGCGGCGGTCTCCGTCCTGCGGCGGCTGGACAACGGGGATACCGTGCTGTCTATTGGCATTCATGAGGGACGAAACCGGCAGATCCGCCGGATGTGTGCCCGGTGCGGCCTGCGCGTCATCCGGCTCAAACGGGTGGCGGAGGGACGTCTGACGCTCGATCCGTCACTTGCCCCCGGTAAATGGCGGGAGCTGACCGCGCGGGAGATGCAGATCTTATCGGACGATGCATGAATTCCTGCGAAATTTTGCAAGTTTGGTCTGTGGCTCTTGTATTTTCGGCGATTTATGAGTAAAATAAAAAGCAGAAGCACGAAGTGTGTGTGCGAAAAGAGGTAGTTTACAATGAGCGACTTAATGAGCAAAATTCAGAGCGGAATGTCCGAATTTTCCAAAGGACAGCGATCCATCGCGCGGTATATCATTGAGCACTACGACAAGGCGGCGTTTATGACGGCGAGCAAGCTGGGCGCCACGGTCGGCGTCAGTGAATCGACGGTTGTCCGGTTTGCCACCGAACTGGGGTACGGCGGATATCCGCATCTGCAGAAAGCCCTGCAGGAGATGATCCGCAACAAGCTGACTGCGGTACAGCGCATGGAGGTCACCAACGACCGTATGGGCAACCGCGACGTCCTGCGCGCGGTGCTCAATTCCGATATTGAAAAAATCCGGCTGACGCTGGATGAGCTGGATCAGGAGACCTTCAACACGGTGGTGGAGGAGATCCTGAACGCGAAGCATATTTACATTCTGGGCGTGCGCTCCTCGTATGCGCTGTCCAGCTTCATCGGATTCTATTTCAATCTGATGTTTGACAATGTCCGTCTGGTACACACCACGAGCGCGAGCGAGGCGTTTGAGCAGATTCTGCGCGTCGGCGAGGGCGATGTGGTGCTCGGCATCAGCTTCCCGCGCTATTCCAGACGTACGCTTCAGGCGCTGGAGTACGCGCGCGACTCGGGGGCGACGGTCATCGCACTGACCGACAGCCGCCTGTCTCCGCTGAGCCAGACGGCGCACTATACGCTGATCGCCAAGAGCGATATGGCGTCCTTCGTCGATTCGCTGGTCGCACCGCTCAGCGTCATCAACGCGCTGATTGTCGCGCTCGGCATGCGCAAACAGCAGGAGGTCAGCGATATCTTCAACAAGCTGGAAACCATCTGGGACGAATATCAGGTCTATGAAAAACTCGACAACGAATAACACCACAGTCGCGGTAATCGGCGCGGGAGCGGCCGGACTGATGGCCTCATATGCAGCGGCACAGGCGGGAGCGCAGGTGCTGCTGTTTGAGAGCAATGAGAAAATCGGCCGCACGATCATGATCACCGGCAAGGGCCGGTGCAACGTGACCAACAACTGCGACCGCGACACCTTTTTATCCAATGTGCCGCAGAATCCGCGGTTCCTGTACAGCGCGCTGGATGCGTTCGGCGTGCAGGACACGAGGCATTTCTTTGAGGCACAGGGGGTTCCGCTCAAGACCGAGCGCGGAAACCGCGTGTTCCCGCAGTCCGACCGCTCGGTCGACATCGTGGATGCGCTGTATCACGCGATGCATCGGGCGGGCGTGGTGATCAAGCACACACCGGTGACCGGCATTGTGCGGGACGAGGCGTCCGGAGCGGTCTGCGGCGTGACGGCCGGCGGACGAACCCACCGTGCCGACCGCGTGATCATTGCGACGGGCGGAAAATCCTATCCGCTGACCGGCTCGACCGGCGACGGCTACCGCTTTGCGCAGGAGACCGGTCACACGGTCACACCGCTGCGTCCGTCGCTCATTCCGCTCGTGTGCAGCGGAACCGACTGCCCGCGCATGCAGGGATTGTCGCTCAAGAATGTCACGCTGACGGTATTTGAGAACAACAAAAAGCTATTTGAGGGCTTCGGCGAGATGCTGTTCACGCATTTCGGCATCTCCGGTCCGCTGGTGCTCAGCGCGTCCTCGCACATGCGGAAATGGGACAAGGCGGAATATCGCGCGGAGATCGACCTCAAGCCGGCGCTCGATCGTCAGACGCTGGATAAGCGGATTCTGTCGGACTTTGCGGACAAGCAGAACGCGGATTTCCGCAACGCGCTGTCGGCGTTGCTGCCGCGCAAGATGATCCCGATTGTAATCGAGCATGCGGAGATCGATCCGCACACCAAGGTCAACAGCATCACCAAAAAGCAGCGCGGAAAGCTGCTGGCGGCGCTCAAGCAGTTCCCGCTCACGATCACGGGAACGCGTCCGATTGAGGAGGCGATTGTCACCTCGGGCGGCGTATCGGTCAGACAGGTGTCGCCCAAGACCATGGAATCCAAACAGGTTCCCGGACTGTATTTCGCCGGTGAGGTTCTGGATCTGGATGCATATACCGGCGGATTTAATCTGCAGATCGCGTGGTCGACCGGCTGGCTGGCGGGACGGAGCGCGGCAGAGAAATAACAGGAAACGGATGGGAGAGCGTATGGACAGCAGAGATGTCGCGACGGCGGCGGTCCGCATTGCGGTGACCGGCAGTTTTGAAGAGGAAAATGAGGTCAAGTCTGCGATGCACCGGAAGGGAATCGCGGCGGCGGCGGTGAATTTCGGCGGAGATTTTATCACCTCCGTCAACAAGATCATTGAACGCGCGGTGGTTGCCGCCAAGCGCGAGGGATTGATCGACGCGGACAAGGGAGAGGAATGCGCGGTCGCCGGTGCGGCGCGCGAGGCGGTCAGCCAGATTGCCGGAAAGGCGGTCGGACTGAGCGTCGGCGGAAAGATCGGCATCGCGCGCGCGGAGCGCCATGTCAGCGTTGCGGTCTATTTCAGCATCGGCATGCTCAATCTCAACGAGGTCGCCATCGGCCTCGGACACCGTGTTGTATAAGAGAACAAGTGGAGGAACAGCGGTTATGAATACCATTGCAGTTGCGATTGACGGCCCGTCCGGTGCCGGAAAGAGCACAATAGCCCGTGCGGCCGCCAAGTCGCTCGGGTTTGTCTATGTGGACACCGGTGCGATGTACCGCACCATCGGACTGGCGGTATCGCGTCAGGGCATCGCGATCGGCGAGCCGGAAAAGGTTCTGCCGATGCTCACCGACAGCCTGCGCATCGAGCTGTCCTACGACGCGGAGGGCGTACAGCACGTCTTGCTGTGCGGCGAGGACGTCTCTCCGCTCATCCGGACACCCGAGATGTCGATGTACGCATCCTTTGTCTCGGCGATTCCGGAGGTGCGCGCCTTCCTGCTGGAGGCACAGCGCAGCATGGCGCGGACGCACAACGTGATTATGGACGGACGCGATATCGGCACGGTGATTCTGCCGGATGCCCGGGTCAAGATTTTCCTGACTGCGAGCGCACAGGCACGCGCACAGCGCCGCCTGATCGAGCTGCGCGAAAAGGGAGAGGATGTGACATTTGACGAGGTGCTGTCCGACATGGAGCAGCGCGACAGACAGGACGCCGAGCGCGCGGCGGCGCCGCTCAGACAGGCGGAGGATGCCGTCCTGCTGGACACGAGCGAGCTGACGCTCGAGCAGTCGATTGACGCAGTGCTGGCGCTCATCCGCACTGCCGGAGAGGAGAAAAAATGAAGTTTCATCGTGGATTCCAATATATTGCAATTCCATTCATGACGGCATATGATCATATCAAGTACAGCTACCATGTCATCGGACGGGAAAACATTCCGGAGGGCGGCTGTGTCGTGTGCGCCAACCACTCGCAGTGGGCGGATCCGGTGATGGTCGCGACCGCACTGGGCAACAAGTACAGCATCGGCGCGATGGCAAAGAAGGAGCTGTTTGACATAAAGCCGCTCGCGCCGCTGATTTCCGCACTGGGTGCGTTTCCGGTCGACCGCGAGGGTGCGGACATCGGCGCCATCCGGCAGTCGCTTCAGACAGTCAAGGACGGACGCAAGCTGCTGATCTTCCCGGAGGGCACGACCAAGCACAAGGAGGGCGATCCGGCTAAGCTCGGCGCGGCGCGCATCGCGCTCAAGACCAAGGCGCCGATTCTGCCGGTCTATATATCCGAAAACAAGAAGTTCCGCTCCAAGGTCTACGTCATCTTCGGCGAGCCGTTTACCCCCGAGCCGACGCGCACGCGCGAGGGCTATCAGGCGCTGGCGGAGGACATCATGAAGCGGATTTACGCACTGAAGGAGAAGATCCCGAATGGTTGAGGTGGCAAAAACAGCTGGATTCTGCTTCGGTGTGCGGCGTGCGGTGGAGACCGCGGAGAGGGCATGCGCCGAAAACGGCGGAATCTGGGCGCTCGGGGATATCATCCACAACACGTATGAGGTCGAGCGGCTGAGAAAGCTCGGCGTGCAAAAGGCGGACACGCTGGAGGAGATTCCGGACGGGGCGGATGTGCTCATCCGTGCGCACGGCGTGCCTGAGCGGACGTACCGGGAGCTTGAAGAAAAAGGATGCCGCATTGTGGATGCGACCTGTCCGTTCGTCGGAAAGATTCACCAGATTGTGCATCGGGAGAGCGAGGCGGGACGCCATGTCGTCGTCATCGGCTCGCGCAACCATCCTGAGGTCATCGGAATCCGGGGATCGTGCGGACCGTCCAGCTGCGTCCAGTCGCCCGAAGAACTGCAACAGTTGTTGCATTCTGAGACCGAGGAAGGCCGGATTTTGCGCGAAAATCCGGTCAGCGTCGTTGCCCAGACCACAATAAATCGAAAATTATGGGATTTTTGTATAGAAAATATTAAAAAAGAGTGTACAAACGTCAAAATATTTGATACAATATGTATTGCCACGGATGAGCGTCAGGCAGAGGCTCGTCTGCTCGCCGGCAAGTCGGACATCATGATTGTGATTGGTGACAGGAAGAGCTCTAACACAAAGCGTCTGTATGAAATCAGCAGGTCGTTATGCGATCGTGTGCTTTACATCGAAGATGCCGCAGAACTTTCGGGCCATGAGACGAAAGACATGGAGCAGCCGTTTATCGGAATTACAGCAGGCGCGTCCACACCGGCGTGGATAATTAAGGAGGTCAAAAACACTATGAGCGAAGAAACCAGAATTGAAACCGGCAGCGAGGATTTCGCTGCAATGCTTGAGGAGAGCTTCAAGACTTTAAATACAGGAGATAAGGTAACCGGTACCGTTCTTCAGATTGCACAGAATGAGGTTCAGGTTGATCTGGGTGTCAAGCATGCCGCTTACATCCCGCAGCATGAGCTGTCCGACGACCCGTCCTTCGACATGAACAGCATTCAGCCGGGCGACGAGATCGAGGCGATTGTTGTCCGCGTCAACGATGCAGAGGGCACCGTTGTTCTGTCCAAGAAGCGCGTTGATCAGATGAAGGGCTGGGAGTCCATCGAGGCTGCCAAGGAAGACAAGACCGTTGTCGAGGGCAAGGTCAGCGAAGAGAACAAGGGCGGCGTTGTTGCAAGCGCATTCGGCGTACGCGTATTCATCCCGGCAAGCCAGACCGGTATCCCGAAGGGTCAGCCGCTGAGCCAGCTGGTCGGCACGGTTGCCCGTTTCCGCATCACCGAGATCAACCGTCAGAGAAAGCGCGTTGTCGGCTCCATCCGTGCCGTTGCGCAGGAAGAGCGCCGTGCTGCTGCTGAGAAGGTTTGGAACGAGATCGAGGTAGGCAAGGAGTACACCGGCACCGTAAAGTCCCTGACTTCCTACGGCGCATTCGTTGATATCGGCGGTGTTGACGGTATGATCCACATCTCCGAGCTGTCCTGGGGCCGCATCAAGCACCCGTCTGAGGTTGTCAATGTTGGCGACACCGTTAACGTCTATGTCATCGGTCTGGACCGCGACAACAAGAAGATTTCCCTGGGCTACAAGCGTCCGGAGGACAATCCGTGGAACGTATTCTCCACCAACTACGAGATCGACGACGTCGCTACCGTACGCATCCTGAAGTTCATGCCGTTCGGTGCATTCGCTGAGATCATCCCGGGCGTTGACGGTCTGATCCACATCTCCCAGATTGCTGATCGCCGCATCGCAAAGCCGGACGAGGTTCTGGAGATCGGCCAGGAGGTCGAGGCAAAGATCATCGACATCGATCCGGAGAAGAAGAAGGTTTCCCTCTCCATCCGCGCACTGCTGCAGGATGAGGAGTAATTCCTGATTTAAACAGAATACGATAAGTATGCAAAGACGCATCTGAGTCACTCAGATGCGTCTTTTTGCCTTTTTTGAAGCATTCACCCGCCGAACGACCGACGCATACGATGCAGGGGGAAGAAAGGCGGGGATAGCATGAGACGTCCAAACAGCGTGCGATACCGGCGGAGACAGGCAAAGATCCGCGGAGGATCGCTGATCCTTCTGATTCTGACAGTGCTGACGGCGGTATTGTTCGCGGTCGGATTCCGAACCCTGCGTCCGGCGCTCGCGGCGTATGCCGAGAATCTGATTCAGTACCGTGTGACGATTGCGATGGAGCAGGCGGTGGCCGATGCGGTCTCGGCGCACGGTGCGGAGCTGTCCTCACTGTCCTCGCTGTCAGACGGTTCGGCAGCTGCGCTGACGACGGATTCGGCGGCGGCGGAGCGCGTCCGTGCATCGGCGGTGCGCAATACGTATGAGCGGCTGAACGAGCTGGAGCAGGAGGAGATGAGCGTTCCGATCGGGACGCTGATCGATCCGCAGTATCTGGCGGGAGTCGGTCCGTCGCTGTCGTTCGGTGTCGTCGGTCTGGGCATGGCATCGGGGAAGATGCAGTCGGAGTTTGTGGACTCCGGCGTGAATCAGACCAAATACCGCATGGTGCTGACGGTGCGGGCGGAGGTCAAGCTGCATGCGCTGTGGTGCAGCCGGTCGATCGTGATTGAGAACAGCTATCCGCTCGCGGAGACCGTACTGGTCGGAGACGTTCCGGCGGTTTACGTGCCGCACGGCGGAGAATCCGACTGATTCGTCTTTTTTATCCGGAATTTTTTTGGTATACTAAGCTTGATTCGAACAAAAATACGGGCTGAACTGCCAGAAACTGTCGGAGGAAAAGTATGAATATATCGGAGAAAATCACTGCGCTCCGCGAGGAGCTGCGGTATCACAATAAAAAATACTACGACGAGGATGCGCCGGAGATTTCGGACTTTGCATACGACCGGATGCTCCGCGCACTCGAGACGCTGGAGCGGGAGTATCCGGAATATGACGATCCGGATTCCCCGACCCACCATGTCGGCGGCTCGGCATCCGACAAGTTCTCATCGGTCACCCATGCGTGGCCGCTGGAGAGTCTGCAGGATGTGTTCTCGTTCGGGGAGCTTGCGGAGTTCTACGAGCGGGCGGAGGCGCCGGCGTATGCGGTGGAGTACAAGATCGACGGACTGTCGGTCTCGCTCGAATATGAAAACGGCGTGTTTGTCCGCGGCGCGACCCGCGGCGACGGCACGGTCGGCGAGGATGTCACGGACAATCTGCGCACGATCGAGGACATCCCGAAGGTGCTTCCGCCGGAGGCGCCGGCACAGCTGATTGTGCGAGGCGAAGTATATATGCGCCGCTCGGTGTTTGAGCAGCTGAATGCACAGCGCGAGCTGGACGGTCAGCCGCTGCTCGCCAATCCGCGCAACGCGGCGGCAGGCTCTCTGCGTCAGCTGGACAGTGAGATCACCCGTCAGAGACGGCTTTCGATCTTCTGCTTTAACATACAGAACAGCGCCGAGCTGCCGCTCACAACCCACGTACAGGCGCTGGATTATTTAAAACAGCTGGGATTCCCGGTCTCGCCGCGCTATCCGCTGCTGTCCGATCCGAAGGACATCGAGGCGGAGATCGTCCGCATGGGCGAGACGCGCGGAGAGCTGGATTTTGACATCGACGGCGCGGTTGTCAAGGTCAACGACTTTGCGCTGCGCGACCGGCTCGGCTCGACGGCGAAGTATCCGCGATGGGCGGTGGCATACAAATATCCGCCGGAGGTCAAGGAGACCATCCTCGAGGACATCGTGATCTCGGTCGGACGGACCGGCGTGCTGACGCCGAATGCGGTGCTGAGACCGGTGCGTCTGGCGGGTACGACGGTCAGCCGTGCGACGCTGCACAACCGCGATTTCATCCGCGAGAAGGACGTCCGCATCGGGGATACGGTGCGCGTCCGCAAGGCGGGAGAGATCATCCCGGAGATTCTGGGCAGCGTGCCTGAGAAGCGTCCGGCGGACAGCGTTCCGTATACCATGCCGACCGTGTGTCCGGTGTGCGGTGCGCCGGTGTTTGAGGACGAGGACGAGGCGGCGATGCGCTGTACGGGCGCGGAGTGTCCGGCACAGCTGCTGAGAAACCTGATGCACTTTGTCTCGCGCGACGCGATGGACATCGACGGCTGCGGACAGGCAGTCCTGCAGGTGCTGATTGACGCGGATCTCGTCCATTCGGCGGCGGATCTGTATACGCTGCGCGCGCCGGACGTCGAGACGCTCGAGCGCATGGGACGCAAGTCGGCGGACAATCTGATCGCGGCGATTGAGAAATCCAAGCGCAACGATCTGTCGCGCCTGCTGTTCGCGTTCGGCATCCGCCATGTCGGACAGAAGGCGGCGAAGGTGCTGTCGGGTACGTTCGGCTCGCTGGATGCGATTCTGGCGGCTTCCGAGGAGGAGATGACGGAGGTTCGGGACATCGGCTCGACCACCGCGCAGTCCATCGTACAGTGGCGCGCACAGGAGCAGTCCCGGCATCTGATTGCACGGCTGCGTGAGCTGGGCGTCAACTTCACCGGAGAACAGACCGTCAAGGGCGATTTGTTCGCGGGAAAGACGATTGTGCTGACCGGCAAGCTGACGGTGTTCACCCGCAAGCAGGCGACCGAGCTGATCGAGTCGCTCGGCGGACGGGCATCCGGCTCGGTCTCCAAAAAGACAGATTTTGTGGTTGCCGGAGAAAACGCCGGCAGCAAGCTCAAAAAAGCAAATGAGCTTGGAATCCCGGTGTATACCGAGACAGAATTTCAGGCTTTGATACAGAGCGGAAAGGACGGTGAAGAGTCCGTTCCGCCCGAAGAAACAGACGGACAGCTTCGGCTGGACGGATAACAAGGAGGAATAGGGTAATGGCGATTACCACAGAGGACATTGCATACATCGCCGGACTGGCGCGGCTCGACCCCAAGGGCGCGGGCTTTGACAAGCTGGCGGAGGATATGCAGAACATTGTCGCAATGGTCGACCAGCTGCAGGAGCTGGATCTCGGGGACATCACGGATGTGATCGACACCGAGCGGACGAATGCACTGCGCGAGGACGTGGAAGTTCCGTCCTATCCGCGGGAAGAAATTCTGGCAAACGCACCCGTCGTGGAATGCGGCGGCGTCAGCGTGCCGCGCGTCGTGGAATGAGGAGGGAGAATTCGATGGAACTGTTTCAGAAAACTGCCTCCGAGCTCTCTGCGCTTCTGCAGCGCGGGGAAGTCAGCGCACGTGAGCTGACCGAGGCGATGGCATCGCGCACCGAGCAGGTGGAAAAGACCGTCGGCGCGTACATCAGCACGGATTTCGACGCGGCGATGCGCCGGGCGTCCGAGATCGACGAAAAGCGCGCGGCGGGCGAGGCGCTTTCGCCGCTGGCGGGCATTCCGGTCGCGGTCAAGGACAACATCTGCACCAAGGGTACCAAGACGACCTGTGCATCCAAGATGCTCGAGAATTTCGTGCCGTTTTACAATGCGACTGTGGTGGACAAGCTGAACGAGGCGGGTCTGGTCATTACCGGTAAAACCAATCTGGACGAGTTTGCAATGGGCTCCTCCTGTGAGAACTCTGCGCTGCAGAAGACCTGCAATCCGCACAATCCGGCACACGTGCCCGGCGGCTCGTCCGGCGGATCCGCGGCGGTCGTTGCGGCGGGAGAGGTTCCGCTCGCAGTCGGTTCGGACACCGGCGGCTCGATTCGTCAGCCGGCGTCGTTCTGCGGCGTGGTCGGTCTCAAGCCGACCTACGGCACGGTTTCGCGCTACGGTCTGATCGCGTTTGCGTCCTCGCTCGACCAGATCGGTCCGATGGCGCGCAGTGTCGAGGATGCCGCATTGCTGGCGGATGTGCTGCGCGGTGCGGACCCGATGCACGATTCGACGAGTGTTCCGCGCACGTATGACAGCCTGTATGCGAACCTGAACGCGGACATGAAGGGCGTGCGGATTGGTCTGCCGGAGGAATACTTCGGCGACGGCATCGACGCGGCGGTGTCCAAGGCGGTGCTGGATGCATCCGAGACCTACCGCGCGCTGGGCGCGGAGATCGTCCCGATTTCACTGCCGCTGAGCAAATACGCCCTGCCGATTTACTATATTCTGTCCTCGGCGGAGGCATCCTCCAACCTCGCGCGCTTTGACGGCGTCAAGTATGGCTACCGCACCGCACAGGCGGACGAGCTGATCGACGTGTATGTGAAGTCGCGCAGCGAGGCGTTCGGTCCGGAGGTACAGCGCCGCATCATGCTCGGCACCTATGTACTGTCCAGCGGCTACTACGATGCATATTACAAAAAGGCGCGCGCGGCACAGCGTGCGATTCGGGCGGACTACGCCAAGGCGTTTGAGCAGGTCGATGTGATTCTGACACCGACCGCACCGACGACGGCGTATCGCATCGGCGAAAAGACCGACGATCCGCTCCAGATGTATATGGGTGATATCTGTACGGTATCTGTCAACATTGCCGGTCTGCCGGGACTGGTACAGCCCTGCGGCTTTGATTCCAACCGGCTGCCGATCGGTATGCAGCTCATCGGTCCGCGCTTCGGCGAGCAGGCGCTGCTGAATGCGGGACTCGCGTTTGAGCGCGCATCCGGTCTGAGCAACATCGTGGCACAGTGACGGAAGGGGGATATCATCATGACACAGTATGAACCGGTCATCGGTCTGGAGGTTCACGCCGAGCTTTCGACCAAGACCAAGATTTTCTGCGGATGCAG
>JALFIV010000102.1 GCA_022775385.1 Clostridiales bacterium | reverse complement strand
AGAAACACGGTGTAGCCGTCCTCAACGGCGCGCAGGCATTCGCGGCGGAGATCCTGAATCATCCGCTCAAAGGCGGGAGTTCCGGGATGCACATCCGGCGGCATCTTTTCCGGACGGTATCCGGAAAAAGAGCAGGTGTGTTTTTTCATATGCGAAGCCTCTCTT
The DNA here is from genome assembly GCA_022775385.1 of Clostridiales bacterium. Classification (GTDB taxonomy): domain Bacteria; phylum Bacillota; class Clostridia; order Oscillospirales; family Butyricicoccaceae; genus Butyricicoccus_A. Next base: position 9,763 of record JALFIV010000102.1, on the reverse strand, counting down.
TCTGGAATACAGTATAGCATATTGCCAAAAGAATTGCCATAACGGGTTTGGGCATGGTATAATACTGGAAAGAACCAGTCAGGAGGAGCGTGTGAGATGGAGTCAATGCTGTGTTGCCCGAACTGCGGACAGCCGCTGAAAAAAGACGGGCGGACATTTTGCTGTCCCAAACGACATAGCTTTGATATAGCGGCGGCCGGCTACTGCAACCTGCTGCTCTCCTCGCGCTCCGGAGACAAGGTCGGAGATGACAAACAGATGGTGGCGGCGCGCCGCCGGTTTCTCGACCGCGGATATTATCAGCCGCTTGCGGATGCGGTCTGTGAGAGAGTGAGTTCGATCCTGTCCAAACCGTCGGTGGTGATTGACGCCGGCTGCGGCGAGGGATACTATACCAGACAGCTGGCGGAGCGGCTGGATACAGACGGCCTGCTTGCGCAGATGATCGGCATTGATATCTCCAAATCCGCCACGCAGTACGCGGCAAAGCGCGACGCCCGCACGCAGTATATCACCGCGAGCACCTATCAGATGCCGATTGCGCCGCACCGTGCGGATCTTGTGGTCTCTCTGTTTGCACCGACGCCTGCGCAGGAGTTTTCCCGCGTTCTTTGTCCGGACGGCGCCGTGCTGTGTGTGGTGCCGGGCGAGATGCACCTCTGGGAGCTCAAATGCGCGGTCTATGACACGCCGTATCGGAATCGGGAGGACAAACACCGGCTGGATGGATTTGTTCTCGACGACTGCATGCACGTGGAATATACCGTGACGATCGACCGGGCGGAGGATATCCGGACGCTGTTTGCGATGACGCCGTACAGTCACCGGACACCGGCGGAGGGAAAACGCAGACTGGAGGCGCTGGAATCTCTGACGGTGACGCTGTCCTTTGCGCTGCTCACATTCCGTCCGAAGCAGGAATCGGTTTGACTCATATCAGAAGGGAGAGCTGACATGAAGCGTGGAGAACGCCGGACAACCCGTCCGAACCGGCCGAAGGACCGAAGTTTCGGTGAGTGGGCAGAGCGCATCAAACGCAAGAATGTTGTCTGCTGGTATGGTCTGGAAATGCTCCGCCATTTCTTTGCGGATAAACTCACCCGAGCTTCTGCGGAATTGTCGTATTATCTGCTGTTTTCGATCTTTCCGCTGCTCGTGCTTGTCAGCCTGCTGCTGTCCATGACGGATTTTTCCACCAAAACACTGCTCAAGGTCATGGTCATTCTGCCGGCGGATGTGCAGAAGCTGCTTCTGCCGACGCTGACGCGATATCTCGGTGAATATCAGCTGCATCCGCGGTATTGGCAGATCATCTTTTTCAGTATTTTTACGATTTATTTTATGAGCCGGACGATGGCTTCGCTCATGCAGCATGTCAACAGTATTTACGGCGTACCGGATGCCAGAGGTGGTCTGCGGCAGTTTGTGTTTGAGATCGCGACGGCAGCCGGACTGGTCGTGGCGCTCATCCTGAGTGTGGCGCTCACCTGGCTCGGACGCGGCATCACGGCGATTCTGAGCAGCGTGTTCGACCTGCCGCCGTGGATACAGATTCTCCTGCACAACGGCCGTATCCTGATTGCGTTCGGCGTCGTCTTTCTGGTTATGCTGGTTCTGTTTTACTGGACCCCGAACTGTAAGATGAAATGGTGCGATGTCCTGCCGGGAACGGTTTTCGTTCTGTGTGTCTGGATTATCGGCACGCTGATTTTTTCTATATACTTTAACAATTTCAGCCGGTATGATGTGATCTATGGCTCAATCAGCGCGATTATGGTGCTGCTGCTCTGGCTGTATATGAGCTGTATCATTATTTTATTCGGTTTTATTATCAACTATATTACGATGCAGAGACGAAAGCGTGATTTTCTCTATAAAAGCCAGCTTCGCCTGCGCCGTAAAAATAAAAAGAAAACAAGAAGATAGGAGAGGTTATTATGAAGGTCGTAGCGTTTAACGGAAGCCCGCGCAAGGGAGGAAACACCGAGCAGTGTCTGAAGATCGTGGAGAAGGAGCTGAACGCTCAGGGAATCGAACTGGAGATCATCCAGGTCGGCAATCAGGTCAAGGGCTGCTGTGCATGTTACTATTGCCTGAACAGCGGAAGCGGTCACTGTGCACAGAAGGATCAGGTCAACGAGTGGATTGACAAGATGGTCGAGGCGGACGGCGTTATTCTCGCGTCTCCGGTTTACTACGGCGGTATTGCCGGCGGCATGAAGTGCTTCCTCGACCGCGCATTCCTCGCGGCAGGCAGCAAGCTGCATCACAAGGTCGGCGCCGCGCTTGTCACCCTGCGCCGTTCGGGCGGACTGGAAACCTATCAGCAGCTGAATGCGTATCTCAACACGATGGAAATGGTCATCGCAACGTCGGATTACTGGCAGGCGGTTCATGGAGAGAAGCCGGGTGAGATTCAGCAGGATACCGAAGGTGTTGAGGTTATGGCAAAGCTCGGACGCAATATTGCATGGCTCGTCCGCCTGATCGAAAACGGAAAGGGTACGGTCGACGCACCGGAGACCCATCCGAGAACGATGACCAATTTCATCCGCTGATTCGAAAAAAACGGATAAAGCGTGTAGAATTGTAACATTCTGTAATGGGAACAAGGTTTTCGTTATTGCCGTTTTGGCGATAAAAATGCGGAAAAAATCGCCGGAATCGGTGATACTGCTGAAAATGAAAAATTCCCAAAAACAGCAGGAAAAAGTATTTACAATTGCGGAGTGAATGTTATAATAACGACGATAGAAAAAATCATCGTTACTTCATTTGGAGGTATTATTATGACGAAGGCAATCAAGGTTAAGAACTCGGAGGACATTCAGACCATCAACAGCATTGTTACTGAGTTCCCGTTTGATATTTGGATTCACGGCAAGTCCGGCATGGTAGACGCTAAGTCCCTGCTGGGTATGTTCCTGCTCAGCCTGAATGAGCCGCTGGAGCTGGTCATCGAGGATGACGAGGATCCGAAGGAAGTCAAGAAGCTGTTCAAGGCACTGGCTAATTACCTCGACATCGAGGACTGAGATTCTGTACATCACATTCCGCAAAGATAACTCACACAGAGATATCACCGTTTTGTCAGGAGGTATGATTACGTTATGACAAAGGCAATCAAGGTAAAGAACACCCAAGACATTCAGACCATCAACAGCATTGTCACCGAGTTCCCGTTTGATATTTGGATTCACGGCAAGTCCGGCATGGTAGACGCAAAGTCCCTGCTGGGTATGTTCCTGCTCAGCCTGAACGAGCCGCTGGAGCTGGTCATCGAGGATGACGAGGATCCGAAGGACGTCAAGAAGCTGTTCAAGGCACTGGCTGATTACCTCGACATCGAGGAGTAATTCTTCAGATTAAACCAAAAGGACTGACCGGATGGTCAGTCCTTTTTCGTGCTGCATGAACGAAAGACAAAACCCGCGCCGGTTCGCATGGAATCAGCGCGGGTTCTGCTGTATTCGTTTGTGATTATGGAATCAGACGCGACATATCGCGCGGGAATCCGGATGCCTCGCGGATGTTGTGCAGACCGAGCAGCTGCATGGTCAGACGCTCCAGACCGATGCCCAGACCGCCGTGCGGCGGAGCACCGTATTTGTGCAGAAGGAGGAAGGACTCAAACAGAGACGGATCCATGCCGCGGTCCTCGAGCTTCTTGAGCTGCGTCTCGTAGTCGTTGATGCGCTGACCGCCGGTGGTGATTTCCAGACCGCGGAACAGCAGGTCGAAGCTGAACGCAACCGACGGATCCTCCGGATCGTCCATCGCATAGAACGGACGCTTGGCCGACGGGAAGTGGGTGACGAAGATAAACTCGGAGTCGAAGGTCTCCTTGGCGTAGCGGCAGAGCATCTGTTCCTCATCCGGGTTGAGGTCGAAGCGGTTTTTGGACTTGTGTCCGTATTTCTCCAGCATGATCTGCTTGGCCTCGCGGAACGTGATGGACGGGATGGTCTCAATGATCGGAATATCGGCGCCGAGCAGTTCGATTTCCTGCGGGCATGTTGTCCTGACATATTCCATCACATGGCGCAGCATGCCGGTTTCCATCTCCATGACGTCGCGCATGGAGTCGATATAGGCCATCTCGAAGTCCAGACCGGTGTATTCGTTCAGATGACGGGAGGTCGAGTGGCGCTCCGCGCGGAACACATCGCCGACCTCATAGACCCGGCCGAAAACACAGGCAAGATACTGCTTGTAAAATTGCGGCGACTGCGCTAGGTACGCCTTCTGACCGAAATAGCCCAGCTTGAAGATGTTGGCACCGCCCTCGGCGCCGGCCGCAACGATCTTCGGCGAGGTCATGTGCACGAAGCCCTGCTCGCGCATATACTCGGAGAATCCTTCTGCAATGGCAGCCTGAATGCGGAAGATTGCCTTCATGCGCGGGTGGCGCAGGGTGACCGGACGGTAGTCCAGATTGGTTTCCAGATTGATACCCATATATTTCTTGCTCAGCGGAACCGGCATCTTTTCATATGGACGGGCGAGCACACGCAGGTCGGTGAGTACGACTTCAAAGCCGTTCTCGGCGCGGACTTCCTTGCGGACATCGCCGGTGACCTCGACGACCATGGCATCGCGGATTTCACTGCGCGGAATGCCGCCGATGGTGTCGGTCTGTACCAGACACTGAATCAGTCCTCGGTCAACGCGGATGATAACAAAAGAGAAATCGGACATGTCACGGACACGATGAATCGTGCCGCGGAAGGTGACCGACTGATCAATATGAGATGCGCACTCGGCGACGGCATCGACATATGCTTTTGGAAGGGAAATGGTATCCATAGGGTTCAACCTCACTTATTGGTATTCAATCTCAAACTGCAGTCAGCGGATGCAAAACCGCGGAAAACAAAAAAGCAGGCATACGGTTGCCCGTAAGCCTGCATCATTGCAAATTTGATCTTCTGTTGTGACGACAACACTCTTGTGTTGAACGATTGAGGTCAGTATACTACTTTTTAAGAAAGTTGGCAAGAGAAGAATGAAAACTTTTCAAAAAAATCGTAGATTCAACAGAGACCAAGCGCGTGCTGAGCGCGGAGAAAACGCAGCAGATCCTCCGAGCGATCCAGAATATCCGCATCCGTGACTCCGTAGCGGACGGTCAGTTCATCCTCCAGACGCTGAGAGCCGGTGACCAGCCGGTAGCCGGTGGTCAGCTCCATGCAGATGACAATCGGTCGCGGATGCCAGGTGAGCGGACTGCCTGCGGCACGGGCGCGGAACTGTTTCTCCTGCTCGGCAAACAGCGGCGCGGCTTTTTCTGTGTCGGAGATCTGTGCACAGCGCAGACGAAGCGAGGGATAATACATCGAGACCGCCTCCAGCCGATCCTCCCAGACGGACGGGAGATATTCGGCATCCTCCGGACGGAACTGTTCGAGCACCGCAAGTGCGGTGCGGGCGAAGAGTTCATGGGAGGACGGAAACTCCTCGACCGGATAGGTCCCGGTCAGCCAGTCCCAGACCTCCTCAGCACTGCGGCGGCAGGGAGCAGGACAGTGATTCTGATAGAGATGATCAATCAAATCGGCTGCGCCGCAGTCGATGCGCTGGGTTGTCAGATCGGTATTCCACTGCATTTCGGTTTCCTCCCGCGGATAGTCTGTGCCCAGTGTAACACAAATTGACGGGAAGTGCAATTTGACGCAAAGCAATTGGCGTGGACAGCGGAATTGTGTATAATAGAAAAAGAGAACAGACACTGGAGGGAATTCGAATGAGAATCATGCAGATGATGGGCGGCGGTGACGTCGGCGGAGCAAAGACACATATTTTTTCGCTGGTTCGGGAGCTGAACAAGTACCATGAGATCTGCATGGTCAGCTTCCGCGACGGTCCGTTCCCGCAGGAGATGCGGGCGGAGGGTATCCGTGTGGAGCTGATCCTGTCCAAAAATCCATTGGCGGCACGCCGTCAGCTGCTCGCGCTTGTGGATGAGTTTCAGCCGGAGCTGATCCACTGCCACGGCGGACGGGCGAATATGATGGGGGCGATGGTGCGCGCAAAACGGGAGATCCCCGTCATGACCACGGTGCATTCGGATTACAAGCTGGATTATCTCGGCAGTCCGCTCAAGCAGTATACACTCGGCACGGTCAACGCCGTTTCTCTGCGGAAGCTGGATTATTATCAGGCGGTCGCGGACCGCATGGCGCAGACGCTGATCGCGCGCGGATTCGATCCGGAGCATCTGTTTACGATTTACAACGGCATGGATTTCGGGACGCGAGCGGGAGATTTTGACCGGACGGCGTACTGCCGGGAACAGTTCGGCGCCGAGGTGGACGACTCCATGGTGCTGTGCGGACTGGCGGCGCGGCTGACAGCGGTCAAGGATATCGCGACGGCGATCCGCGGTTTTGCACAGGCTGTGCAGCGGCAGCCGCAGCTGCGGCTGTTTCTGGCGGGAGACGGAGAGGATGAGCAGGCACTGCGCCGGCAGGCAAAGGAGCTTGGTGCAGAGGATAAAGTCGTGTTCTGCGGCTGGGTGAGCGAAATCGCACCGTTTTTCGCGGCGATGGATATCACGCTGCTGACCTCGCTCTCGGAGACCTTTCCGTATTCCATTCTGGAAGGCATCCGCGAGGGCTGTGTTCCGGTGTGCTCGGATGTCGGCGGCATGGCGGAGCTGATTGCGGACGGGGAGACCGGCTATATCTTCCGGCCGCGCGACGACCGTGCGCTGGCGGAAGCGCTGGTTTCGCTGGCGTCAGATGAGCCGCTTCGAAGAAGCTTTGCCGAAAAGCAGTTTGCACGTGCGCAGGCGCGGTATTCGCTGGACGCGATGCGCCGCACGCAGGAGGAGAACTACCGGCTGGCGCTTGCGAAGTTTGCACGCAGAAACCGGACACGCGACGGCGTCGTGCTGTGCGAGGACGCGCGGACGGCGGAGACCATCGCTGCGCTGCGCAAATCTGATCCGGCGGAGCCGGTCTGTGTGATCAGCGGCGATCCGGATGCGGCAAAGCAGAAATACCGCGTGCGGGCGTGCCGAAGGGAGCGGGCGGAACCGGTGCTGCGCCGGTCTCAGCGGTATCTGTGCGGCGGAAAAAACAGCGGTCTTGCGGCGCTTGCGGAGCGGTGCGGCTGTCAGATCAGCCGTCTGCCGGATTCTGAGGAACGGTGAGAAAACACCGCGCAGGATTATTTGAAAAAAGCCACAAAAGAGAGCGAAGCCGATTGACAGGAGACGTCATAGTTCACAATTTTGTCTCTGGGAGCTGAAAATACCTTGTCTTTCCTCAAACGGTGATATAAAATGAATGTAAGATTTCCCGTTTACCGGAGAATGCGGAGAGGAGATTGCTGTGATGATGCAGTTCGGTTTTTGCCAAAATATGCGCTGTCAGCAGGACGGTATCCTTTCCGGACATCTGACCGGCTTTTTTGCCGCGGGAAATTGTATAGATGCATAATTTGTCAGGGCACCGAAGGAGAAATACCGATCGGTGTCCTGCGTTTTGCTTTTATGTGAATTCATTCTGTTGTGAATGAACCAATAGGAGGATCAGTCATGAAAAAAGTATGTATTGTTATGGGTTCCGACAGTGACCTCAAGGTCATGGAAGGAACGGTAAACAAACTGCGCGATTTTGGCGTTCCGTTTGATGTCCGTGTCATCTCGGCACACCGCACACCGGCAGCGGCAGAAGCCCTCGCAAAGAATGCAGAGGCGGACGGCTACGGCGTCATCATTGCGGCGGCCGGCAAGGCGGCACATCTCGGCGGCGTTTTGGCGGCATACACCACGCTTCCGGTCATCGGCGTCCCGATCAAGTCGTCTTTCATGGACGGTATGGACAGCCTGCTTTCCATGGTACAGATGCCGTCCGGCATTCCGGTTGCAACCGTAGCCGTCAACGGTGCGGACAACGCGGCAATCCTTGCGGTTCAGATGCTTGCGCTCGAGGATGCATCCCTGCGCGAGAAGCTCCATCAGTTCAAGGCGGACATGCAGGCAAAGGTTGAGGCAAAGGATGCCAAGATCCGCGCACAGTTCGCAGAATAATTCCCAGCAACACTACCCCCGGCAAAAGGAAAAGCAATGAAATATACTATGAGAAAATCCACCCGTTCTCCGTTCGGCTCGGATAAGGTTCACGAAGAATGCGGCGTATTCGGCATTTATGTCCATCCGGACGATGCAGAGCGCCTGAGCCCGGCGCATGAGGCATATGCGGCGCTGTTTGCCCTGCAGCACCGCGGTCAGGAGGCCTGCGGCATCTCGGTCAACAACGACGGCGTGATCCGCACCCATAAAGACCTCGGTCTGGTCAATGACGTATTCAACCAGAGTATTCTGGACGGCATGCCTGGAAATATGGCAATCGGACATGTCCGCTATTCGACCACCGGTCTGCAGAGCCGCGAGAATGCGCAGCCGCTGAGCATCACGCACTGCAAGGGCAATCTGGCGCTGGCGCACAACGGCAATCTGGTCAACGCCGGCTCGCTGCGCAAGAGCATCGAGCTGACCGGCGGCATCTTCAACTCCTCGTCGGACACCGAGGTGCTGGCGTACACGATCGTACAGGAGCGTCTCAAGTGCGGCAGTATCGAAATGGCGGTGCTCAACGCGATGTCCGCAATTCAGGGTGCGTATTCGCTGGTCATTATGTCCCCGCGCAAGCTGATTGCCGCGCGCGACCCGCATGGATTCCGTCCGCTGGTCATCGGCAAGACCGGAAAATCCTACATTTTCTGTTCCGAGACCTGCGCACTGGACACCATCGGCGCGGAGTTTATCCGCGATGTCGAGCCGGGAGAGGTCATTGTGATCGAGGACGGCGAGCTTCGTTCGCTGCACTATCCGATCAAGTGTGATCCGACCACCTGTGTCTTTGAGTATATTTACTTTGCCCGTCCGGATTCGGTCATCGACGGCGCCTCGGTCGAGATGGCGCGTCAGGAGGCCGGCCGCTATCTGGCGGAGGAGCATCCGGTCGAGGCGGATGTCGTCATCGGCGTACCGGACAGCGGCATTCCGGCCGCCATCGGTTATGCCAAGGCATCCGGCATCCCGTACGGCGTCGGTTTGATCAAGAACCGCTATATCGGCCGTACCTTTATTCAGCCGGGTCAGAAAAACCGCGAGCGTTCGGTCCGCATGAAGCTGAACGCCCTGCGCTTTGCTGTCGAGGGCAAGCGCGTCATCATGGTTGACGACTCGATCGTACGCGGCACGACCTGCGCCCGTCTGGTCAAGATTCTCCGCGACGCCGGAGCAAAGGAAGTACACATGCGGATTTCGGCGCCGCCGTTCCTGCATCCGTGCTTCTTCGGTACGGACGTACCGGACCGCGAATTCCTCATTGCGCATGGCCGCACGGTGGAGGAGATCCGCGATATCGTTGGTGTAGACTCTCTGGGCTACCTGTCCATTGAGGCAACAAATAAAATTGCAGTCGGCGCAAAGTGCGGCTTCTGCAACGGCTGTTTCTCCGGAGTCTATCCGATTGAAACGCCGGATACCATAGAAAAAAATATTTTTGAAAGTGGGATTGGTGAGCATGGTTAACAGTCGTTCTGAAAGCTACAAGGCTGCTGGCGTTGATGTCACTGCCGGCTACGAAGCAGTAAAGCAGATGAAGCCGTTTGTCGAGAGCACGTACATTCCGGGCGTTCTCGGCTCGATCGGCGGGTTCGGCGGTATGTTTGAGCCGAATATCAAGGATATGAAGCGTCCGATTCTGGTCTCCGGTACCGACGGTGTCGGCACCAAGCTGAAGCTGGCGTT
>JALFIV010000061.1 GCA_022775385.1 Clostridiales bacterium | reverse complement strand
AAAGGGAAAATAAGATGGGCGTCATGCCGGTCAACAAGCTGCTTGTGACGATGGCGCTGCCGATGATTATCTCCATGCTGGTGCAGGCGATGTATAATATCGTGGACAGTATCTTTGTATCCCGAATCTGTGAAGACGCATTGACGGCGGTTTCACTGGCGTTTCCGATGCAGAATCTGATGATTGCGGTCTCCTCGGGCACGGGTGTCGGTATGAACGCCCTGCTGTCCCGTTCGCTGGGCGCAAAGGAGTATGAAAACGCCAATGAGGCGGCACGGCAGGGACTGTTTCTCGCGGGATGCAGCTATCTGGCGTTCCTGCTGTTCGGCATCTTCGGTGTGCGCATGTTCATGCGCTCCCAGACGGATATCGAGGCGATTGTCGATTACGGTACGACCTACCTGACGATTGTCTGTCTGGTTTCGTTCGGTCTGTTCTTCCAGATGACGATGGAGCGCATCCTGCAGGGCACCGGACGCACGATGTATTCGATGATCTCGCAGACGACGGGCGCAGTGATCAACATCATCCTCGACCCGATCCTGATTTTCGGTCTGTTCGGTCTGCCAAAGCTGGGCATCGCCGGTGCGGCCATCGCGACGGTATTCGGACAGGTGGTCGCCGGTCTGCTCGCAACCTGGCTGAATCTGCACAAGAATCCGGACATCACCCTGCGTCTCAAGGGATTCCGCCCGAGAGCGCAGGTCATCAAGCGGATTTACTCGGTCGGTCTGCCGTCCATTCTGATGATGTCCATCTCGTCGGTCATGACCTATGGCATGAACCGCATCCTGATCGCGTTCACCTCGACGGCGACTGCGGTGTTCGGCGTGTATTTCAAGCTCCAGTCGTTCATTTTCATGCCGATCTTCGGTATGAACAACGGCATGGTGCCGATCGTCGCCTACAACTACGGCGCGCGCAAGCCGCACCGCATCACCAAGACCATCAAGCTTGCGATGCTGTACGCCGAGTGCATCATGCTCGCCGGATTTGCGGTGTTCCAGCTCAAGCCGGATCTGCTGCTGCGCATGTTCAACGCGTCGGATGAAATGATCGGCATCGGCGTGGTCGCCCTGCGTGCCATCTCGCTGAGCTTCCTGCTCGCGGGCATCTGCATCATCGGCTCGTCCTCGCTGCAGGCGCTCGGACACGGTGTGTTCAGTATGCTGATCTCGTTCGGACGTCAGCTGATCGTCCTGCTTCCGGCGGCCTATCTGCTGGCACAGACCGGCAATCTCGATCTGGTTTGGTATTCCTTCCCGATCGCGGAGATTGCGTCGCTCGCGCTGACCACAACCTTCCTGCTGCGCGTCTACCGGAGGAGTATCCGTCCGATGATCAAACAGGAACACGAATAACAGAGAAAAAGCCGTGGGACTGCTGTCCTGCGGTCTTTTTTTGTGGCGAAATCCGTGTCAGATTGACGCATTTGCCGGTGTTTGCTATAATATGTGAAGAAATGATTGAAACAGAGAGGGGGAGAGTCCGGATGCGAATGACGATGGAGGAGCGCCTGCACAGCTATGAGCCGCTGTTCGGCGGATGGCGGCTGCAGGGCGAGATCGGATCGGGCAGCTACGCCCGGGTCTACCGCGTCACCCACAGCAATTCCTTTGGACTGGAATTTCAGTCCGCACTCAAGGCGATTGAGATCATTCCGGAGGGCAAGATGGAGAATCCGGACTCCCTGCGTCAGCTTGTGCGCGACCAGTATATCAGCGAGGTCAATCTGCTCGGCACGATGCGCGGAATCAGCAATATCGTCAGCTATGAGGATCACGCGATCATGGAGATCATGGACGGCGATCAGCTGATCGGCTATGATCTGCTCATCCGGATGGAGCTGCTGCAGAGCTTGGAGGAGATCCTGCGCGACGGCGATGCCGGCGTCAAGACGGCGGCGGGCGTCCGCCGCATCGGCATGGATCTGTGCCGCGGTCTCGCGCGCTGCCACCGGGTCGGCATCCTGCACCGCGATATCAAGCCGAAGAATATTTTCCGCAATCAGTTCGGCGACTACAAGCTGGGCGATTTCGGCATCGCGCGCCATCTGGAGGGCACGATGTACGCGCGCACGCGCATCGGCACCGAGCTGTACGCCGCCCCCGAGATCACAGATAAAAACTCACAGAAATACGGCGTCAAGGCGGATCTGTATTCGCTGGGACTCGTGCTGTACTATATCGCAAACGACTGCTGTCTGCCGTTTATCACGCCGGATCTGCCGCGCTCGCAGTGGCACGAGGCGGTCAAACGCCGCAGCAGCGGAGAGCAATTCCCGCCGCCGGCCGGGGTGGACCGCGCGCTGGGCGAGGTGATCTGCCGGGCGTGCGCATACCGTCCGGAGGATCGGTTTGAGAGCGCGCAGGAGATGTATCACGCCCTGCAGACGGTGGGAACGGTGCGGACGGTGCAGAAGGTATCCGAGCCGGAGGAGCCGGACAAGCGCGGCGGCTTTGATCCGCTGGGATACCTGTGGAAGCAGCTCGGCCTGTCGGTGACCGAGGCGCCGGAGGAAGAATACATGAAGCGGCGGCTCAGTCCGAAGCCGGAGGAAAAGCCGCAGGAGCTGCTGACGGTGGAGCGGGCGCAGAAGATGACGGCAAAGCGTCTGCGGTTCGGACGGAACGGCGGACAGCTGGTGCTGGATCAGAACCGCGAGGTCGCAGGGGATGCGTTCCGCAGGCGGAGCGATCTGACCGCGCTGACGTGCCGGGACACGGTCACGCGCATCGGCGACCGCGCGTTTGCCGAGTGCGCCAATCTGCGTCAGCTGACCCTCAAATCGCCCCTGCAGGCGATCGGTGCGGGCGCGTTCCTGCGCTGTACGCGGCTGGAGCACGTGATGATGCCGAACACGGTCGAGAAAATCGGCGAACAGGCGTTTTTGGACTGCCTGTCGCTCAAGACCGCGGTGGTATCCGAGCAGGTGACCGAACTGCCGGCACAGCTGTTTTCCGGATGCCGTTCGCTGGATGTGCTCCGCATTCCGGCGGGAATCACGCGCATCGGCGCGGAGGCGTTCCGCGGATGCAGTGCGATCGAACGGTTTGCCCTGCCGGCGCAGGTCACGCAGATGGGGGCGCGCGCGTTCTCCGGATGCAAGGGACTGCAGGAGATCCGCCTGCCGGCGCATCTGCAGACGGTTCCGGACGCCTGCTTCATCGGCTGTACCGCGCTCACCCGCGTGGTATTCGGACCGGAACTGCGGTATCTGGAGGAACAGGCGTTCCGGCGCTGTATCTCCCTGCGCACGGTGGAACTGCCGTACGGCCTGCTCAAGATCGGTGAGCGGGCGTTTGCCGACTGTGAGGAACTGCGCGTCCTGCGCATTCCGGAGACCGTTCTGGTCATCGGGGAAAATATGACGGAAAACTGCCATAAGCTGACGGTATCCACCCCGCGCGGCAGTGCGGCGTGGGAATACTGCCGGAGAAACGGCATTCGGACAATGGAATGAGAGGTATGACTATGCTGGGACTGGGAACAGATATCATTGAGATCAGACGGATTGAGAATGCGGTCGCGCGCGAACGCTTTTTCTCGCGCGTGTACACCCCTGCGGAGCAGCAGTGGCTGTGCTCGCGCGGAGACAACATGCCGCAGTCGGCGGCCGGACTGTTCTGCGCCAAGGAGGCGGTTGCCAAGGCGTGCGGAACGGGACTCGGCGAGGGAATGTCGTTTCAGGACATTGAAATCGGCCATCTGGAGAGTGGGGCGCCGGTGGTGCTCCGTCCGGCGGGACGCTTTGTGCTGTCGATTTCGCACTGTCAGGAGTATGCGACGGCGACGGCAATCCTGCTGGATGACGAGGGAAAGAAGGATCCGGAATGACCGGACAGACCGGAGAGCAGTATCTGCATCTGATCCTGCATCCGAGAGATCCCGAGACCAATAAAAACCACTACGGACGGGTTCTGGCGGTGTGCGGCAGCCGGAGCTACTGCGGCGCGCCGTTTTTTGCCGCCATGGGCGCGGTGCGGACCGGAAGCGGGATTGTCACGCTGGCGGTACCCGACTGCATCCACACGATTCTCGCATGCAAGCTCAACGAGCCGACGTTTTCGGTTCTGCCGTCGGACAGCGAGGGGAAAATCGCCTCGTTGGATCCGGAGATTCTGCGCGGTAAGGCGGCCGTTCTGGCAGGTCCGGGACTGGGGCTGAGCGATGCGGTGCGCGAGATCATCGCGATGCTGGTGACGCAGGCCGAGGTGCCGCTGATTCTGGATGCCGATGGCATAAATGCCCTGCAGGGACATATAGATATTCTGGAGAGAGCAAAGCATCCTGTGATTCTCACGCCGCACGGCGGGGAATTCGCGCGCATCTGCGATGTACCCGTGTCGGAGGACACCGAACAGACGGTGCGCGCGTTCGCCGAAAAGCACCGCTGTGTGCTGCTGCTCAAGGGACATACGACCCTGATTGCCGGTCCGGACGGGCGTGTGATGCGCAATCCGTTCGGAAACGCGGGAATGGCGAAGGGCGGCAGCGGCGATGTGCTCAGCGGCATCATTCTGTCCCTGCTCGGACAGGGCGTCCCGTCATTTGACGCGGCGGCTTGCGGCGCATACATCCACAGCAGGGCGGGCGATCTGTGTGCCGCGCGGCTGGGACAGTACAGCATGACGCCGACCGATCTGCTGGACACGATTGCACAGGTGCTGAAACCGCTCGATTTCAGGGAG
>JALFIV010000058.1 GCA_022775385.1 Clostridiales bacterium | reverse complement strand
GATTCCTCGACAATTTTCGCCGAGTGCTGCTGACGCATGTTCTCAATCTTGACCGTGAGCAGGGCGCCGAACTTGAGTCCGGCGGCCAGCGCTTCGTTCGGCTGGTCGGTGTGAACGTGAACCTTGATGATCTCATCGTCGTCGACGACAACCAGACTGTCGCCGATGGAGCTGAGGAAGGAGCGCAGACGCTGTACATTGCGCGCCTTGTCCTTGCGCTCCGCAATAAATTCCGTGCAGTAGGTATAGGTGATATCCTCGTCACTGATCGAGGAGAACGTACCGGCAGAAGCGGCGGGAGCAGACGAGGCAGATGCCGTGCGGTCGCGCTGAATGCCGTTGTATGCATCGCGCATGCCGCCGAGTACGGTCAGGAAACCGAAGCCGCCGGCGTCGACGACACCGGCCTTTTCCAGAACCGGATTCTGATGCTGGGTCTCGGCGAGTGCCTCCTGACCCTTTTCCATGATGGCATCCAGCACCTCGCCGCAACCGATGTCCGGATTGGACTGGCACAGCTCGAGTGCGTGCTGGGTGGATACGCGGGAAACCGTGAGAATGGTTCCCTCCGCCGGCTTCATAACCGCCTTATAGGCCGCCTGAACGCCTTCGTTGAGTGCGAGCGCAAGATCCGAACCGGTAGCCTCGGTGCAGGTCTTGAGATGCTTGGACATGCCGCGGAACAGGAGCGACAGGATGACGCCGGAGTTGCCGCGCGCGCCGCGCAGCAGGGCGGATGCCGTGGCACTGCTTGCCTTGGCAAGGTCGGGTGCCTGCAGCTTGCCCATCTCAGCCTTGGCAGCCGACATGGTCAGCGACATGTTGGTTCCGGTATCGCCGTCCGGTACCGGGAATACATTCAGTTCGTTGGCTTCGTCCTTTTTTTCTTCTATTGCCAGCGCGCCCTCGATGATCATCGAAGCGAACAGCTGGCCGTCAATCAGTCTTGACAATGGTATTGCCTCCTTAATTTCTCTGTGGCGGTGCACCCGTGGGGATGCATCCGGACGGTCAGTCCGCGCGGACTGCCTCGACATAGACATCGACATTCTTGACGTCGATGCCGGTCATCTTTTCTACGTTGTAGCGGACTTCGCTGATAATCGAGTGGCAGATGGTTGCGATGTTGACGCCATGCTCCACAGCGAGGTGCAGATCAATGTTGACACCGCCGTCTTCCGCCTCCACAATGCGGACACCGCGGGACATGTTCTCCCGGCGCAGCAGATGAGCAATGCCGTCGGAGACAGAACGGATGGTCATACCCTTTACGCCAAAGCATCCCATCGCGGCACATCCGGCGATGTCAGCGATGACATTCGGGGAGATATTGATAAATCCGAGATCGGTTTTAATCGTCATGAAACTTCCTCCTCCAATCAAGAACTTATATAGTCATGAGTATACAATTCTATTGTATAATATTTTCCACCGTTGGACAAGAGAATTCTTTCACTTCAGAAAAATCTTGTTGGAATTGCAGTAGGACAGTGCGGGCCTCCGCGGGATTTTCTTGCGTTTTCTGCGTTTTATTACGAGAAATATGGACAGAATTACAAAATTGTATGTATCATACAAATGGATGCAAACATTTGTTTGATTTTTGCGGAGAAATGAGGTATGATAAAATTACCACAACCGAAAGGGAGGGAATGCAATGAAAGCACCGTCGGAAAAGCAGAAGCTGATACTGGAATTTATCGCGGATTTTACGTCGGAGCGGGGCTATCCGCCGTCCGTGCGGGAGATCGGTGCTGCAGTCGGGCTGAAATCGCCGTCCACGGTACATGCGCATTTGAATAAGCTGCGCGAATTGGGATATCTGCAGAAGGATGAACACTGCACCCGTTCGCTGACACTGGTCGGTGCGGGGCGGGAGTCCCGCAGACCGGAGGGGAATCAGGTTCCGATTCTCGGACGTGTCACGGCAGGTATGCCGATTCTCGCTGTCGAGGAGAACGAAGGATATCTGACTGTCGACCTCAAGGGGAGACGCGGGGATTATTTCGCTCTGCGCGTGCAGGGAGATTCCATGATCAACGCCGGCATTCTGGATGGCGACTATATTGTTGTACGTCAGCAGCGATTTGCGGAAAATCACCAGATTGTCGTTGCAATCATTGATGACGAGGCAACTTGCAAGCGGCTGGTGAAAAAGGACGGACACCTCTGGCTGATGCCGGAAAATGAGGCGTATCCGCCGATTCCGGGCGATGAGAGCGTCGTTCTGGGTGTCGTCACCCGCGTTGTCCGTGAGTACAGCGTATGACGCTGCAGGATGAAATCCGCTTTGTCCGCGGGATAGGACCGAGAAAGGCACAGGCGCTCGAACGGCTTGGAATTCGAACGCTGTACGATGCGCTGGAATGCTACCCGCGAGGATATGAGGACCGCACGGTGGTCACACGTATCCGCGACCTGTCGGAGGGTGAGTCGTTCTGCATTCATGCGGTACTTGCCGCACCGCTCAAAACCGCACACATCCGCCGCGGCATGGACGTCTCGAACGGGATGGCCTATGACGAGACCGGCGCGGTGTCGCTGCGGTTTTTTAACAACCGCTATGCCGCCGCGGCGCTCGAGAGCGGGGAATATGCGTTTTTCGGAAAGGTTCAGCGCGAGGGACGCCGGTTTGTCATGATCAACCCGGAGTTTGAGCCGGTCGGCAGAGGAAACAAGACCGGACGCATCCTTCCGATTTATCCGCTGACTGCCGGAATTCATCAAAAGGATATGGAGACTGTCACCGGTGCGGCGCTGTGCGTCCTTCCGCCGCAGATGCCGGACTATCTGCCGGAGGATGTGCGCGACCGATACGCCCTTCCGGATCTGCAGGAGGCGATGACGCTGATTCACCGCCCGCAGACGATCGAACAGGCGGAGACAGCGCGGCGCCGACTGGTATTTGAAGAGCTGTTTCTGCTGTCCTGCGGACTGGGACGGCTGCGGGAGCGGCGCTCCTCTGCCGGCGGTGTTCCGCTCCGCGATCTGGGACTCAAGGATTTCTATCGGGCCCTGCCGTTTTCTCTCACGCGGGCACAGATGCGGGCGATTGAGGAGTGTTGTCTGGACATCGCGTCCGGCAGACCGCTCAGCCGTCTGGTGCAGGGCGATGTCGGTTCCGGCAAGACGATGGTTGCCGCCGCGCTGTGCTGGATTGCAGCACACAACGGCAAGCAGGCGGCGCTGATGGCGCCGACCGAACTGCTGGCGCAGCAGCATCTCCAGACGCTGTATCCGCTGATGAATAAACTGGGCGTCTCCTGCGGACTGCTGACCGGTTCGATGACGCCAAAACAGAAAAAAGAAGTACAGGCGCAGATTGCCGCGGGAGAGATTTCGGTGGTGATCGGCACGCATGCGCTGCTGAGTGAGAAGGTACAGTTTGCCAATCTTGCGGTGGCGGTTGTCGATGAACAGCACCGGTTCGGCGTCAATCAGCGCGCGACACTGACTCAGAAGGGACAAAATGTCCATCTGATGGTCATGTCGGCAACACCGATTCCGCGCACGTTGGCCCTGCTGATTTACGGTGATCTGGATGTCTCCATCATCGATGAACTCCCTCCCGGACGGCAGAAAATTGAAAGCTACGCGGTCGGACAGAATATGCGCCGTCGGATCGATGCGTTTATCGACAAACAGTGCCGGCTCGGCGGTCAGGTCTACGTGGTCTGTCCGCTGGTCGAGGATGGAGACAGTGAGCGCGTCAGTGCGGAGCACTGTGCGGAGCGTCTGAAACAGGTTCTGCCGCACCGGCGGGTCGGTCTGGTACACGGACGAAGCAAAGCGCAGGAAAAGGATGCGGTGATGCAGGCGTTCGCCGACGGATCTATCGATATTCTGGTTTCCACTACGGTCATCGAGGTCGGCGTCAACGTGCCGAATGCCACGTTGATGGTCGTGGAGGATGCGGACTGCTTTGGTCTGTCTCAGCTTCATCAGCTGAGAGGACGGGTCGGACGTGGAACGAGACAGTCATACTGTATCTTCTTCGGTGCGGACAAGGGCGAGAATGCAAAACAGCGCCTTGCGACCCTGTGCCGCACGACGGACGGCTTTGCGATTGCGCAGGCTGACCTCGAACAGCGCGGCGCGGGCGATTTCTTCGGAACCCGTCAGCACGGACTGCCGCCGCTCAAGCTCGCGAACCTCGCGGGAGATACGCGGCTGATGGCAGGAGCCAAACAGGCGGCGGACGATATCCTGCGTCTGGATCCGGATCTGGAGGAGCATCCCGAACTGCGCGGCCGCATTGATCGAATGTTTGCCCGATGCGGAGAAGGAATGTTTAACTAAGCTAATTTTTAAACCGGGACCGGTAGCTGTCCCGGTTTTTTGCTTCTAAAAGAGTGATTACAGAGACAAATTGCATATATTTTTAAAAGTGTCCAAATGGAGTGGATGAATATCGCGTGCGGTGGTAAACTGAGTGCGAAAGGAGGAACGTGCCGCATGGCACGTTTTCTGCGGGATATAAGTTAGCTCAAACTAATTTAAAGGAGGGAAATGTATGAGCGTTGTGATCGTTGGGGGGAACGACTGCATGGTATGCCGGTACAAATCGCTGTGCAGGCAGTATCGGTGCCGTCCGAAGGTATTCACGCAGATGACCAGTTCCATGAAGGATATGATCGGATCACCGGATCTGCTGATTCTGTTTACCAACACGGTATCCCATAAAATGGTCCGCTGTGCGCTCAGCAGTCTGAAGGGGGAAGAGACGATTGTTGAGCGGTCGCATTCCAGCTCGATCGCCGCGCTGAGGAACATTCTGGATATCCACGCCCCCCGTGTATAAGAAAGAACGGAGCGGACAAGCTGAGCGTATGGAGAGGAGGAACGACATGCTGGAACAATTGATTGTGACATATTGTGCGCCGACGCTGGCGGCTGTATCGACGGGAAACCTGTTTTCCTGCCGGTGTGAGGAGATGGATGATCTGCGCGGTCAGCTTGACCGCTGCAGCCGCTGTGTCAACAGCAAGGGCGTGCGGCTTCGTTTGCTCCGCGTCGCGGACGGTACGGCGTTGATCTATGTTTATCGTCCGAAAAAGCTGTGGAAGCATCTGTCGGATCCGGCGGTTAGAACGTTTCTGACAGCGGAGGGGTATCAGATGTCGGGGCTGTGCGGCATGATTGATCAGATGGCCGCGCGGCTGCAGGGGGATCGGGAATTCCCGCATGAAATCGGGGTGTTTCTCGGATATCCGCTGGAGGATGTCAAAGGATTCATTCAGAACAAAGGAAACAATTATCTCTGTGCAGGCTACTGGAAGGTCTACCATGACGAGCCGTCCGCACGAAAGGTGTTTGAACAGTTCCGGCTATGTACCCGGCTGTACGGTCAGTGGTTTCTGCAGGGAACGTCGCTGCGGCAGCTGACAGTGACAGCGTGAGTACAGACAATTTTATGATATGAGGTGTGAAAAACATGAACAGCATTGCAATTGTATTTTGGAGCGGAACAGGAAACACGCAGCAGATGGCGGAAGCAGTCCGTGATGGTGCACAGAATGCCGGGGCAGCGGCTGAACTGCTGTACGCGGATGAGTTTAACCGCGAGAAGCTCGCACAGTACGATGCCATTGCGTTTGGCTGCCCGTCTATGGGAACCGAACAGCTGGAGGAATCGTCGTTTGAGCCGATGTTCACCGCGTGTGAATCGGCTCTGTCGGGAAAGAAAATCGCATTGTTCGGCTCCTTTGGCTGGGGTGACGGTCAGTGGATGAGGGAGTGGGAGAGCCGGTGTGCCGATGCCGGAGCAATTCTGGTGTGCGGCAGTGTGATCTGCTGTGAGACACCGGATGACGGCGGACTGCAGTCCTGCCGTGAAATGGGCGAGAGTCTGGCAAAGGCGTAAACAGAAAAGACAGCATCCTATCCTATATATAATAGAAGAGCAGACTCCCGGTGGGAAATCCGGCGGGAGTCTGCTCTTTGCTTATATTGTTATAAGGTTATGCGGTGTGGCTTTTCCGGTGTCGATAAAACCGACGGATTCTCCCTCGACGAGCTGTACCGGGAGACGATGGCACTCGACGGAATAGGTGTTGGTGCGCATGAATTCGGTCAGTTTTTTCAAACACGCGGCGGTCTGCTGGTCGCACCGGACATCAATTGAGGTGATTGCGGGTGTGACCATTTTGCCCATCATACTGTCGTCATAACCGATCAGAGAGACGTCGTCCGGTACGGAGAGTCCGATGGTGGTAAGTGCTTTGAGCGTGATGATGGCGATATTGTCATTGGCGCAGAGGAAAGCCTGCGGCAGCTGCGGCATAGCAGACAGCTGGTTGGCGAGATTGGTCGTCACATATTCGTCGCCCTCGTTGAGGTCGAACAGCTGGAATTCTTCCCGAATCGGGAGACCGATCCGGTGCATGGATGCGACAAAACCCGCATATCGATCAAGAAAGCCGGTGCTGTGGGCAGGATTCCCGATAAAACCGATGTCGGTAAATCCGCGCCGATATAAATAGTTGACAGCCAGTCCGATGCCGGAAAGATTGTCCTCGACGAAGGTGCAGACCGGAATATCAAAATAACGGGTACTCAATCCGATGACCGGAATGCCGGTTTGAAGGATTTTCTTGACAATACGCTCGTCCGAATCTCCTAAAATAATAGCGCCGTTAATAGAATTCATCTCAAAATTATGACGGAGTTCAAGCGGATCAATATCGCAGCTGGAGATCTGATAGATGATGGTTGTGTAATGATACTGCGCGGCGACGCTCAGAATTTTCTGGTAAAAATTCATATAGAAGTAAGAATCCTGCAGACGTTCACCGGTCGAAATCAGGCAGATATTCTGCGGTTCGTTGCGGATGCTCTGGTTAAAATAACCAAGATTGGTTGCAATTTGAAGAATTTCCTCGCGTGTTTCTTTCTTGACGTTTGGCATATTGCGGAGCGCAAGGGAAACCGTGTTGACTGAAACGCCGGCCTGCTGGGCGATTTGTTTTAATGTGACTTTCATGGCGAATCCCCCAAGAAAATGTGATAAATAATGATTGTGAAAATATTATATCACAGAAATAATATAATTTCACGAAAAAAATAAATTTCATAAAATTCATACAAAAATCAAGAAGTTAATATGTAATAAAAGACAAGAAAACGAAAGAAAACATACCAAAAACAAAACAAAGATGGCTATTGTTACTAAAAGATGCTGGAAACCAATAGGTAGTTTTCACAAAAAAATAAAAAGTTGTCAAAAGGGGGTTGTAATTATCCGAAAAGGTGATAATATTAAATCACAAGATAAATCGCGGGAAATAATCCAGATAATTAATGTTAAAAGAAAAGGAGATTCATCATGAAGAAGTGCAATATTGGTGTTATCGGTCTGGGACGTTTGGGCTATCAGCATGCGCTCAACGTAACCAAGACCACGGGTGCGGTACTCGCTGCCGTAGCAGACGGTTTCCCGGCTGCACTGGAGCGTGCAGTCAATGATTTTGACGTAAAAGGATACGCCGATTATAAAGAGATGATCGTCAGCCCGGATATTGATGCAATTGTTGTCGCTACACCGACTCAGACGCATTTCCCGATCCTGATGGACTGCATCGCAACCGGCAAGCCGATTTTCTGCGAGAAGCCGCTTACCTTCACCACCGAAGAGGCAGAGAAGATTGAGGCAGCTGTTGCCGAGACCGGCATTTACCTGCAGGTCGGCTTCATGCGCCGCTATGATCCGGGTCATGTTGCAGCAAAGAAGATGATTTCGGAAGGCAAGTGCGGCAAGCCGATCTACTTCCACGACTGCCAGCGCGACCCGAACGGTCCGCCTCCGGCATACGTTCCGCAGTCCGGCGGCCTGTTCGTCGACATGGCGATCCACGATCTGGACGTTGCACGCTGGATGATGGGCAGCGAAATCACCGAGCTGTATGCTACTGGCGCTGTTCTGAAGCATGAGTATCTCAAGGAACTCAACGACATCGACGACGGCCAGATTCTCCTGAAATTTGAGAACGGCGCGATCGGCATGATCGAGATCAGCCGCAACGCAAACAACGTCTATGACACCCGCACCGAGGTCATCGGTCTGGAGAAGTCGGTATTCACCGGACAGGAGCAGATGACACCGTATAAGGTGATCGGCGACGAAGAGATTACTTATGATATGTCCAACTGGTGCCTGGGACGCTTCAAGGATGCGTACCTGGACGAGATGGAAGCATTTGTTTCCAACGTTCTGAACGGCAAGCCGTCCGAAGTAACCGCTTACGACGGCAAGATGGGCATCAAGCTGGCACTCGCTGCTACCGAGTCTTTCCGCACCGGTAAGTGGGTTAAGATTCAGTAATTCACGGATCAGAGAGAGATTGAAACGATATTTGATTTAAGAAAACACTGGTGAGAGGTGATACGTTTGAATGAGATTCAGATTGGTGTTGTAGGTACTGGACAAATCGGTGTGGATCACATCAAACGTATCACAGAACACTGCCGCGGAGCACGGGTTACCGCCGTATCCTCCCGCAGAAGAGCGCCGGCCGAGGCTGCCGCTTCCATCTGCGGAGCACGGGTTGAAGATGAATTCGAAGCCCTGCTGCACGCACCGGATGTGGACGCGATTGTCATCACTTCTCCGAGCCAGTTCCATGAGGAACAGGTTCTGGCAGCGATTGAATGCGGAAAATACATTTTCTGCGAAAAACCGCTGGCGATTACGGCAGAAGGATGCCGTAAGATCGTGGACGCAGAGGTTCGGGCGGGAAAACGGCTGGTACAGGTCGGCTTTATGCGCCGGTATGACAAGGGATATCGTCAGCTGAAAGAGGCGATTGACGGCGGAACATACGGCAGACCGCTGATCGTGCACTGCGCACACCGTAACATTGCACCGCACGGCGAATTCACCACGGAGATGTCAATCACACAGACGGCCATCCATGAGATTGACATCACACGCTGGCTGCTTGACGACGACTACGTCAGCGCACAGGTGATGTTCCCGACACAGACGTCCAATGCGGCAGAGGGGCTGAGAGACCCGCAGATGATTCTGCTGCAGACGGCGCGCGGCGCGGTCATCAACTTGGAGGTCTACGTCAACTGTAAGTTCGGATACGATATTCAGTGCGAGGTTGTATGTGAGAACGGTGTTCTCCGTATGGCTGAACCGAGCAATCTGACTATTCGGAGCAATGCCATGCGCTCTGTCGCATTGGAGACCGACTGGGTTCTGCGGTTTATCGATTCCTATGATGTAGAGCTCAATGCCTGGCTGGACGGCATCCGACGCGGACGTATAGAAGGAGCGTCCGCGTGGGACGGTTATGTTGCCGCAGTCACGGCAGATGCACTCATCCGCTCGCAGAAGAGCGGAAAAACAGAGCAGATCGAGCTGGATCAACGTCCTTTGCTCTATTTGTCATAATGATTCCCTAGTTGTTCTGACTCCTGCGGGTTTGCAGACCCGCAGGAGAGAGGAACACAAGCATTGCATTATTCATCTGTGATAGGGAGCAGAGATATGTAATATTTTAAAAAGCAACACAATTTATGTAATGTTTCAAAAAACAACACAATTTCGGATTACTTTCTGCACAGCGGCGCGATCCTATCACTGCTTAGCCGGCAGTGATGCTGCTCTCCTCAGGATATGCGCCGATGTGCAGGAGTAAAAATAAAAAACTGGAGGAAGACAAAAGATGAAACAGAACAAGAGATTTTTAGCGATGGCACTCGCAGGTGCTATGACCGTAGGATGCCTCGCAGGATGCGGCGGTTCGAGCAGTGACAGCGGCGCAGCAGCTCCGGCAGGTTCGGCAGCAGGCTCCGCTTCGGCAGCAGATTCCGGCAGCAAGGGAACCATCACTGTCATCACCATGGCACTGAACTCCGACTACTGGCATGCTGTACAGGCAGGCGGCATTCTGGCAGGCAAGGACTTCGGATATGATGTAAAGGTTCTCGGCCCGAACGATGAGTCCAACGCACAGGAGCAGTGCAACCAGATTCTGGACGCTGTTTCCGCAGGTACCGATGCAATCGTTCTTTCCGCAAACAACCCGGACACCGTCGTTTCCACTGCAGCTGACGTTCATGCGGACGGCATGCCGCTGGTAGAAATCGACTCCTCTCTGCCGGATGAGAACGCATACGATGCATTCCTTGGCACCAACAACTACGATGCAGGCAAGGCTCTGGGCGATTACATCGGCCAGCAGGACGGCAGTGCAAAGGTTGCGATTATCCGCGGTCTGGTTGGTGCTGCAGTTCATGATAACCGTTGCGACGGCATCGAAGACGGCGTTACCGAAGCAGGCGCAGAAGTCATCGGCATTCAGCCGGCAGACTCTGACCGTGCAAAGGGCGTAACCGTAGCGGAGAACTTCATCCAGGCTAACCCGGATCTGACCGCATTCGCAGCAACCAACGACGAGATGGCTCTGGGCGCTTACGAGGCAGTTAAGGCAGCAGGCAAGGAAAAGGAAATCACTGTTTACGGATTCGACGGCTCCATCGGCGGTCTGGAATCTATCATGAACGGCGAGATGACCGGTACTGCAGCACAGGATCCGGTACAGGAAGGCTACGGCGGCGTTGAGCTGGCAGTCAAGATCCTGGAAGGCAAGGACTACGAGAAGGAGAACGACAACCCGTTCCAGATCGTTACTGCTGACAATGCACAGGAAGTCTATGACGATCTGATGGCTGATATGAAGGCAGCAGGTTTCTGATTAAATTTTCAAAAGAATTCCTTTGATAACTTTCATGTTTGTAACTCGCGACAGTCACCGGCCTCGGCCGGTGGCTGTTGCACAATACACTTGGACAAAATTTCTCAAAAGATTCAGTGTTTGACGGTCTGCTGTACGAAGACAATGTCTGCGCAGAGCAGATTGACAAACCGAAACAGAAGATGGCATCAGGACGATCACTTTGAATTGCTTTCTGGAAGAACGTGCACCCTATCTCTGCCTTGCCACCAGAGATATGACTCTCCGGGATGTGGTTTTTGCGGAAGTGAGAATAAAAACGGAAGAAGTATACATGACAGGAGGAAACAAAGATGAAACAGAACAAGAGATTTTTAGCGATGGCACTTGCAGGTGCTATGACCGTAGGATGCCTCGCAGGATGCGGCGGCTCGGGCGGCGACAGCGGCACAGCAGCTCCGGCAGGCTCTGCGGCAGGTTCCGCTTCGGCGGCACCGAGCTCCGGCAGCAAGGGAACCATCACGGTTATCACCATGGCACTGAACTCCGACTATTGGCATGCTGTACAGGCAGGTGCGATTCTCGCCGGTGAGGAGTACGGTTATAAGATCAACGTTCTCGGCCCGAACGACGAGTCCAACGCACAGGAGCAGTGCAACCAGATTCTGGACGCCGTATCCGCAGGCACGGATGCAATCGTTCTTTCGGCAAACAACCCGGACACTGTTGTTTCCACCGCAGCTGACGTTCATGCAGACGGCATGCCGCTGGTAGAGATCGACTCCTCTCTGCCGGATGAGAACGCATACGATGCATTCCTCGGCACGAACAACTATGACGCAGGCAAGGCTCTGGGCGACTTTATCGGCGCACAGGACAGCAGTGCAAAGGTCGCAGTTATCCGCGGTCTGGTAGGTACCTCCAACCATGACAACCGCTGCAAGGGCATCGAAGATGGCGTAGCTGCAGCAGGTGCAGAGGTTGTAGGCGTTCAGCCGGCAGACTCCGATCGTGCAAAGGCTGTAACCGTAGCGGAGAACTTCATTCAGGCAAACCCGGATCTGACCGCATTCGCGGCAACCAACGACGAGATGGCTCTGGGCGCTTACGAGGCAGTTAAGTCTGCAGGCAAGGAAAAGGAAATCACCGTTTACGGTTTCGACGGCTCCATCGGCGGTTTGGAATCCATCATCAACGGCGAGCTGGCCGGCAGTGCAGCACAGGATCCGGTACAGGAAGGCTACGGCGGCGTTGAGCTGGCAGTCAAGATCCTTGAGGGTCAGGACTACGAGAAGGAGAACGACAACCCGTTCCAGATCGTTACGACCGAAAATGCACAGCAGGTTTATGACGAGCTGATGGCTGATATGAAGGCAGCAGGATTCTGATTCTCATTGACGCAATAAATTCCTTTCAGAAATTTCTTATTACAAAGCGGCAGCCACCGGAGATCCGGTGGCTGTTGTTTTATTTCGTATTCCGATTTATGGGAATCGGAATATCCGGATTGTTCTGTATCGTCTCCTGCAGCGTTTCTTCGGGGATTGGGTTTCCAAAGCTGTCCAGATTATCGCCGCGGAATACGAGCGGAATAAACCGGCGGGCAAAGCTGTTTCTGCCGCGCTGTTTGACATAGAAGAATCCGATGACCGAGAATATGACAGCACCGATAAAGTTGACAAACAGATCCTTCATCGTGTCCAGCAGTCCGATATCCAGATAGCCGCCGTATTTCTGCATCCAATCCTCACCGTTGACCACCAGCGATTCGATTTCCACGTGAATCGGGACATTGACGCCGTCCGGATTGAGTGCGACGGAGTTAAATGCGGTGATAAAGAAATCTTTCTGTGCATCCATGTGCAGGAAGGAATCGGCAAAGCATTCACAGAACTCCCACAGTACGCC
>JALFIV010000038.1 GCA_022775385.1 Clostridiales bacterium | reverse complement strand
CTTGAGGAATGCACCCAGAACGGTCTCAAACAGACCGCCGACAATCGAGGCGCCCATCATCGCACCGTAGGCGATCACACCGCCGCCCATTACATTGGCGATACTGCTGAACACGCCGATAAATCCGGAGCTGGTACCCATGATAATCGGTACCTGACCGCCGATCGGACCGATCGAAAACAGCTGGACCAATGTAACAATACCCGCTACCAGCATCGCATTCTGCAGCAGAGATACCTGAATCGCGGCAAAATCCTCTGCTCCGCCGATCGCGGCACAGGCATTCATGATGACCAGCAGCGGCGTCAGATTGCCGACAAACATCGCCAGCACGTGCTGCAGTCCGAGCGGGATCGCCTGCTGAATCGGAATCCGTCCCTTAAATTCATAAGGAGATGAATACTGTTTTTCGTTTTCCATATTTTCCTCCTGTTTGGTAAATATATGAACAAACTGTTAAGATAAAAGATATTATACCACAGATTTCGAGGATTTCCTACGATTTTCCCCCGCTCGTTACATCCTGTGTCGTTTTCTCTGTTTTGAACGATTATCCCCTTTTAGTCCCGTTGTTTTTGGTTCTTTTGCCCGCACAGCACAAAAGGGTACGCACCCTTTCGGATACGTACCCTGAAATCCAAACATCTTTTATTCGTACAGCAAGAGCACCTGTTCCGGTGCAACGCCCAGCCGCTTCGGATGCCGTGCCGCGCCGGTCTCTTTGGAAAACCGCCGCCACAGTGCCGGCGACTGCTCCGACTGATCCGCAAAGCGGAACTCACCGATCCAGTCAAACGGCTCCTCCATTTCACCAACCCATCGGACATTGGCGGCGTTGCGCGTCTCCTCCGGACGGAATACATGCGCCCGGATGCCGACCGCCCGCAGACCATCTTCCACCGGCTTGTGTGTGCGCAGGCGAATTCCCCATTCCGGCACCTCCACCTCATAAGGACCGGTTTTCTGCGCGTCCGCAATGTTCTTGCATCCGGTCAGTATCGCCGCACGGACCGAACGCGGGTCGGCAAACAGCGTCCGCGATTCCTGCTGTGTCAGAACTCGTCCTCCGTCCATCACAGCGATCTGCATACACATATGATACGCCTCGTCGCGGCTGTGCGTCACCATCAGCACATCGCGTCCATAGTCCGCAAGCAGTCTGCGCAGTTCCATCTGAAGCTTCTCGCGCAGATGACTGTCGAGCGCAGAGAAAGGCTCGTCCAGCATGAGCAGATGCGGCTCATTGACCAGAATGCGCGCCAGTGCGGTGCGCTGCATCTGTCCGCCGGAGAGCTGATACGGACGATGGTGTTCCAGCCCTTCCAGTTGGAACAGCCGAAGCATCTCCCGCAGTTTTGCCTCCCGCACCGCGCGGTTTTTTTCGCGGTGCATACCACACAGAATGTTCTGCCGCACGGTCATATTGGGAAACAGCGCATAATTCTGAAACAGATAGCCGACTCGCCGCTCCTGCGGAGAGAGATTGATGCCGGACTCTGCGTCAAATAAAACCGTCCCGTCCAGTTCAATGTGTCCGCTGTCCGGCTTTTCAATCCCCGCAATGCATTTGAGCGTCATACTCTTTCCGCATCCGGATGCGCCCAGCAGACCGACAATTCCGCCATCGCTCTCCAGCAAAACATTCAACGTGAAATCCCCGAGCTGTTTTTGAATATCAACCAGCAGACTCATTTTCTTTTCACCGGCTTTCTCTGTCTGTCCTCCAGCAGATTGACTGCAAGGAGAACCACGGTACTGATTGCAAGATTGACCAAAACCCATCGAAACGCGCCGGATGAGTCATTGGTGCGCCACAGCTGATAGACTGTCGTCGAAATCGTCGCAGTCCTTCCCGGCGTGTAGCCGATGAGCATACTGGTCGCGCCGTATTCTCCCAGAGCCCGGGCGAACGCAAGGACGGTCCCCGCCAGAATTCCCTGACGGCAGGCCGGCATGCGGATGCGCCAGAATATATATGTGTTGGACAGACCGAGCGTCATGGCGGAATACGCCAGTGTGTGGTCAAAACTCTCAAACGCGCTGCGCGCCGTCCGGTACATCAGCGGAAACGCCACAACCGCCGCCGCCAGAATGCCGCCGTACCAGGTCATGACAAACTGAATGCCGTACTCCGCCAGAAATCTGCCGAGCGGCCGCTTCGTGCCGAACAGAACCAGCAGGAAATATCCGCACACAGTCGGCGGAAGCACCAGCGGGAGCGTCAGCACGACATCCAGCAGTCCTTTGATTGTTCTCGGCAGTTTTGAGGCATAATACGCCGCAAAAATCCCGGTGAAAAAGACCAGCACACAGCTGATCGCTGCAATTCGAAGTGAGTTCCACAGAGGATACCAGTCCATACATGCCTCCCTGCGGCTTAGCCGCAATTATTCTGCCGGTGCGAATCCGACGCTCTCAAAGACTTCCATCGCCTCTCTGGTCGTCAGATAGTCCAGAAATTCCTGTGCCGCATCCGGATCACTGCTGTTCTTCATAACAGCCGCCGGATAGATGACCTGTCCGCACATCTCCGCCGTCGCCTCGTCCACAACGGTCAGTCCCGCGCTGAATGCGTCCGTGCAGTAGATGACGCCGCAGTCCACACTGCCCTCGGCCACCTGCGTGGTGACCTCCTTGACATTGGAACCGTAGGTGATCTCACCGGCATCGGCAAGCTCCTGCTCATCCAGTCCGTAGTGCGCCAGAATTTTCTGCGTGTACTGACCGGCCGGTACATCGCTGTTGCCCATCGCCATCATGATATCGCCGCGCTCCAATTCAACCTTCAGATCGTCAAAGCTCTCGATGCCCTTTTCATTGTCGTCCGGAACGACCAGCGTGACTTTGTTTTCCAGCAGATCAATGCGGCTGCCGCTTTTCACAAAGTCCAGTCCATCCATGTTAACCTCCGGATCCGCCTCGATATCCAGCTGATTCATCTGCTCCTGTCCGGCCGAGATGAAGACATCGCAGTCCGCGCCTTCCTCGATCTGTGTCTTGAGTGTACCGGAGGAATCAAAGTTGAACGTCAGGATCACACCTTCGTTTTCCGCCTCATAATCCTCCTTGATCTTCTCCAGCGTCTCGGTCATGGATGCCGCCGCGAATACGACCACCTCGGTCTCCGCCGCCTCATTCTCCGCAGAGCCTGCGCTCTCCGCCGCCGGTGTTCCGGCGCATCCGGCAAGACCCGATGCCATAGACAGCGTCAGAAATGCGGCAATTGTCGATTTTGCAAGGTTCTTCATCTTATTTTTTCTTTCTGCGTCGATTGTATTTATGCTCGTGCGCAGTCGTGTACCGTGCCGCGCAAAAGTCCCATCCCATGCGGGAGCGTATCCAAAAAAACATCCATGCTCTCCATACACGCCTTTGGACTTCCCGGCAGATTGATAATCAGCGTCTTCCCGCGTATCACGGAGACCGCACGCGACAGCATCGCCCGCCTGGTAATGCGCATCGACGCCGCGCGGATCGCCTCCGCGATTCCCGGAACCTGCCGCTCCGCGACCGCGAGGGTTGCCTCAGGGGTGATGTCCCGGGCAGAAAAACCCGTTCCTCCCGTCGTCAGAATCAGATCGGGCTGACGCTGGTCGCACAGACGGATCAGCTCCTTCTCCAGCCGCGCACGGTCATCCGGCAGCAGCAGCTGTTCGATTACCTCATACCCGTTCTGTCTCAGCCGTTCCGCAATCACCGGACCGCTTTTGTCCTCCCGCATTCCTGCGGCGCCCTGATCGCTCAGTGTGATGACCGCCGCCTGCCATGGGAGCGGCGTTTCTCTCGGCTCAATTTCCATCGTATCCCCCACGGAAATCACGCCGCCGTGAACGACCCTTGCAAACACGCCTTCGCGCGGCATGATACATTCTCCTGTCTGATGATAGATCGTACAGTGCGTGTGGCACTCCTTGCCGATCTGTGTCATCTCCAGCAGAACTTCGCCGCACCGCAGGCGTGTTCCCACCGGCAGACTGCGAAAATCAATTCCACTGACCAGCAGGTTTTCTCCGAATGCGCCCGGCGTAACATTGCCGCCGCGCCGGCAGAACGCATCGACTTTTTCCTGCTGAAGCAGACTGACCTGCCGGTGCCATTTTCCGGCATGGGCATCTCCGGCAATTCCGTAGTCTGCCCTCAGTTCCGCCGTTTCTATCGGCTCTTTGCGCGTTCCGCGCTGTCTGCTGATGCAGATCGCTGTCACCGTTCCCATTTCTCACCCTCCGATCCGATTCATCGTCCGATGCTCCGCCGCTTCCGTCGGGTCGGCAAAGCAGTGCTGTTTCGGTTTTTTATCAATACATCGACACATCACTTCTCTGAGTTCGCCGTCCGATGCACCGGCGCGCAGCAGTTCCCGCAGATCTGTTCCGGTTTCGTAGCTCAAACAGGGTTTGAGCTGTCCGGTACTCGTCAGCCGGATGCGGTTGCAGGATTCACAGAACCGATGGGTCATCGGGGCAATCAGACCGATTCTTCCTGTTAACCCCGCGCTTTCATAATACCGCGCCGGACTGCTCTTCTCTTCATCCGATGCAGGATGCAGATCCGGCCACCGTGTGCGCAGGGTGCGCAGAACCTCGCCGGCGCACTCGCTCTCACTCACGGCTCCCCGTCCGATCGGCATCTGCTCGATAAATCGGACATCGACCGTCAGAGATTCCGCCAGCGCGGCGAGCACCATCCAGTCTCCCCGTGTCTCCTTCATCAACACCGCATTGACCTTTGTCCGCAGACCGGATTGAACACACCGGTTCAGCAGACTTTGCCAGTCCGGCATCGGTCTGTCCGACCGCGTGACCGCACGCCATCGCGCCTCCTGCACGGTGTCGATGCTGATGTTGACCGCGTCCAGTCCCGCCCGACACAGCGCCGGCAGACAGTCCGCCAACAGAATACCGTTCGTCGTCATCGCAACAGTCCGAATCCCCGGGATTGCTTTCAGCATCGCAATCAGCTCCGCGCAGTCCCTGCGCACCAGCGGCTCTCCTCCCGTGATCCGGATCTTTGTGATACCGAGGGAAGCCGCCGCCTCTGCTGTCCGAACAATTTCCTCATAGGTCAGGATGTCCGCGTGGCACAGATGCTCCGGATGCGGCGGCATGCAGTAAAAACACCGCAAATTGCACCGGTCGGTAATCGAGATGCGCAGATAGCTGATCTCTCGTCCAAATCGGTCAATCATTCTTCCGGTTCCTCATCATTCTCAAAATAGAAATCTCCGCTCCGTCCGCCGTGCTTCTCCACCAGATGCACCGACCGGATGATCATCCGTCTGTCCAGTGCTTTCAGCATATCGTAAATCGTCAGCAGCGCGGTACTGCATCCGGTCAGCGCCTCCATCTCCACCCCGGTCTTCCCGTCGCAGGCCGCTGTGCAGACCGCTTCAATCTCCTGTGTCTCGGGAATCAGTTCGAATGTCACCGTACATTTGGTGAGATTCAGCCGGTGGCACAGCGGGATGAGATCGGGTGTGCGCTTTGCCGCCATGATGCCGGCGATCTGCGCGACGCCGAGTACATCCCCTTTTTTCGCCGTGCCGTCGCGCACCGCGGCAAACGCGGCATCATTCATGGTAATCCGTCCGCAGGCAGATGCCGTTCGATGCGTCACTTGTTTTTCTCCCACATCCACCATCACGGCGTTGCCGTCGCGGTCGATGTGCGTCAGTCTGTGCTCCCCCATCGTCACACACCCTTTCCAAATCCGCAGTTCGGGAAATGACAGGTCGGACAGTTCAGACACAGGCCGCCGTTTCCCAGTCCCGCCATCCACTCCGCCGTGACCGGCACATCGGCGAGCAGCCGGGGCAGAACCAAATCAAAAATCGTCCGTCTGGCGTACATCACACAACCCGGCAGACCGCAGACCGGCCGCCCGTCCGGCATATATGCGGCGAGGAACATCGCCCCCGGCAGAACAGGTGCGCCATATGAGACAATCTCCGCTCCGGTATTGCGGATGGCGAGCGGCGTCCGGTCGTCCGGGTCGACGCTCATGCCGCCGGTGCAGAACACCATCTCACAGCCATGATCCAGCATGGTCTGAATTGCCGCTGTGATCGCCTCCGGATTGTCTCCCGGACAGGTATGGCAGATCATCTCGCAGCCGTATTCCCCCATCTTTTCCACAATCACATCGGTAAATGTGTCTTCAATGAGTCCGTTTGCGATCTCGCTTCCCGTCGTCACGACGCCGTAGGTTTTCTTTTTCAGCGGGATCAGCTGAATAAGCGGCTTTTCCCCTGCCGCCCGCCTTGCCCGCTCCATCTTCTCCTTTTCGATTACGAGCGGAATCACCCGCGTGCCGCACAGCTTTGCGCCTTTTTTTACCACAGTGCCGGACGACTGCGCCGCAATCATCATCTCTCCGAGGCTGTTGACCGCGCGCAGATGGTCGAGGTCGATCATCAGCAGTCCGTCGATATCCGCAATCAGCTCGATCTTTCCCTCCTTCACCTCGGACGGATACATATACTCCCCCTGACAGATCTCGCACAGAATCTCCGCCGCCTCGTTCTCGTGCAGCATGGTCTCATCCTTTTCCCAGATGTAGACATGCTCCTTGCCGACGCGCAGGAGAACCGGGATATCCTCCTCGCGGATGATATGACCCTTGCGGAATACGGCATCCTTGGTGACGCCCTTGATTATCTGTGTGATGTCGTGGCACAGAACCTGTCCCACGGCGTCTTCCGTCCTCATCAGTTTCATACCGTCTCTCCTTCGTGTTCCGTCTCCCGTCCGACCGGGAAGAATTGTGACAGCTGATGCTGTGCAAAGCGCTTGACACACGCCTCATATGCGGCAAACTGATCGAGCAGATAGTCCCCCGCCGGTGTCAGCTTCGCACTGCCGCCGCCCGCGCCGCCCCGCGTTCGATCCACCAGTGTGGTCTGCAGGGCGGATTCCATGTGACGGATCATGTGGCGTCCTTTGGAATAGGACAGCCCCATATCCGTGCACGCCTGCTGTACCGATCCGGTGCGGCGGATGCCGCTCAGCAGCTCCCGCGTTCCCGGACCGAAAAAGCGGTCATCTCCCGCATACAGCCGGACGCGCGGATTGGCACGGAGCAGGCGGTTAAAGCGATATCCTTTCTCCATCCAAGCCTCCTGTCTCCCGTTTTTCGAATGTCTTACAAAAAACATTCGCTTTGAAAATAAGAACCCGCATTCCGGTGAAAGAATACGAGTTCTTATGCAGTCACTTCTTTACCTTTTCAGTTTACCCAAAATCTGCAGATTTGTCAACCGGATTCGGACGCGGACGCTCGTCGATGTCCCGCCGCTCAGACTCCGGAATTTCAAACCAAAACACCTGTTCCGGACAGCGTTTCATGATTTTCCGCCCGCCGGTGTCGCCGGTCAGACCCAGCAGTTCCGCACGGAATTTTTGGTGAAACAGCGTCGGACTGCCCGGCTCTCCCTGCGACATGACCGATGCCATCGGCTGTCCGCTCCGGACCGCCGCGCACAGGAATTCCCTTACGGTATCCGCACGCAGATCCGGTTGATCCGCCATAAAAAACGCAATCCATTCCGCATCGCCGGCGGCTCGTGTGCCATACCGGACGGACGCCGCGATGCCCTCCGCCGCGTCCGGGTTGTGCACCGCCTGCATCCCCATCCGCTCCGCCTGAGCCTCAATCTCCGGATACTGACTGACCACAACCGCGCGGATCTCATGTCCTGCGGCAGTTCTGGTGGAAAGTTCCTTCACCAGCTCCAGCGCGTGCGCAGCCATCGGCTTTCCGCCGACCTCATACAGCAGTTTGTTGGAACCGAAGCGGCGTCCGAATCCGGAGGCAAGCAGAACACAGCAGATCATGCGTCCTGTTCCTTCTGTTTCTCCCGAATGCCTCTCCAGACCTGTTCCGCCGTGATCGGCAGTTCGTGATGCATCACGCCGGTTGCGTTGAAGATCGCATGCGCAATCGCCGGAGATGGTGTATTGATGACAATCTCGCCGATGCTCTTTGCGCCGAACGGTCCGGTCGGCTCGTAGCTCTCGCGGAAGTCCACTTCAATCTCCGGAATGTCGATGCGGGTCGGAATCTTATACTGCAGGAAATTTCTCATCCGGTTGACGCCGGTGCCGGTATAGCTCTGTCCCTCGTACAGCGCCATGCCGAGACCCTGCATCAGACCGCCCTCGGTCTGGACACGGGCGAGATTCGGATTGACGACCGTGCCGCAGTCCACACAGGTGGTGTACTTGATGGGGACGACCTTTCCGGTCTCCGGATCGAGGTTGATCTCCACCATGCCGACCATGTACGGCGGCGGGGAAACCGGGCTGTTTCCGCCTGCTGTCACGCTGAGCCAGCTGCCTGTGCCGCCCTGAAGCTGATTGGCGAGATCCGACAGCGTGATACTTGCGCCGGTGGATACACAGCTGAGAGTCTTTCCGTCAAATTCCACCTCATCCTTCGGACATTCCAGAATCTTTGCCGCCTGCTCCGCGATGTTTGCACGCAGCTGTTCCGCCGCCTTGACCACGGCGTTTCCGGTCAGATAGGTCGTGGAGGACGCATACGAACCGGAGTCGTACGGTGAAACGTCGGTGTCGACACCGTAGGTGACAATATCATCCACATCGCACTCAAGCACATCTGCCGCCATCTGCGCCAGAATGGTATCACTGCCGGTACCCATGTCGGTACTGCCGACAAGCAGACTGTAAAAGCCGTCGTCGTTCATCTTGATCGTGACATTGGCCTCGTCGATGTAGTTGATACAGCTTCCCTGCATCGCCATCGCGACGCCGACACTGCGGATATGTCCGTTCGGCAGGGTCTTTGCCGGGAACTTGCTGTCCCAGTTCATCATCTCCTTGCATCGCGCCATACACTGATCGAGTGCGCAGGAGTTTGCAATCTCGTTGTTGTATGCGGTCATGAGGTCGCCCTCGTGCAGCATATTCATCTCACGGATCCTGGTCGGATCAATCCCCAGCTTTGCCGCCATCAGATTGACCGTGTTCTCCATCGCAAAGATGCCCTGCGGCGCACCGTAGCCGCGGTACGCGCCCGCACTCGGATGGTTGCTGTACACCGTATCCGCCACAAAGCGGAACGCCTCGTACTTGCCGCCGTACAGCGGGATGGACTTATGTCCGGCAAGACCGATGGTCGTCGGACCGTGCTCGCCGTAGGCACCCGTGTTGGACAGGACATGCATCTCAATCGCACGGATGGTACCGTCGCGCATCGCGCCCAGCTTGACGCGGACGCTCATTTCGTGGCGGGCGCTTCCCGCAATCATGGTCTCTTCGCGGGTGTAGTAGATCTTACTCGGCTTGCCGGTCAGCCAGGTGACAACCGCCGGGAACCGTTCGACAACCGCGGTCTGCTTTGCGCCGAATCCGCCGCCGATGCGCGGCTTGATGACGCGGATTTTACTCTTCGGAATGCCCAGTGCGGTCGCCATGTTTCGGCGCACATGGAACGGAATCTGGGTCGCGCTCTGAATGACCAGACGGCCGAACGTATCCATCCAGCAGTTGGCGGTGAACGGCTCCATCATCGCCTGCTGGTCTTCAATCGTGTGGTAGGTCTCCTCGAGCACTTCGTCACATTCCGAAAAAATTTCATCCACATCGCCGTAGTGGACGTCCTCATGGTAAACGGAGTTGCGCTTGTTGTCGCCGTGGCTCCAGTCGCTCTCCGACCAGTCGTCCTCCGGATGGATCAGAATCTCATTGTCCAGCGACTCGCGATAGTCCAGAATCGCCGGCAGAAGATCATACTCCACCTTGATGAGCTTAAGCGCCTTGTTCGCCGCCTTTTCGGTGT
Organism: Clostridiales bacterium; assembly: GCA_022775385.1. Lineage (GTDB taxonomy): Bacteria > Bacillota > Clostridia > Oscillospirales > Butyricicoccaceae > Butyricicoccus_A. The sequence continues at coordinate 10,863 of JALFIV010000038.1, read as the reverse complement.
CCGCCGCGACAATTGCGACCTCATCGCCGACGAAACGGACATGGCGGTCCAGAATATAGCGGTCGTACGGCGATGCCTCCAGGTAGGTCTGACCCGCCTGCGTAAACCGGTGCTGCGGAACATCCTTGTACGTCAGCACGCACTCGACACCCGGCACCAGCTTCGCCTTCGATGTGTCAATCTCCCGGATCATCGCATGGGCGTGCGGCGAGCGGAGAATCTTGATAATCAGGCAGTTCTCCGGCGCCAGATCATCCGCATAGACCGGCTTTCCGGTGACCAGTGCTTCCGCATCCTTTTTGACAATCGGTGCGCCGACATATTTTCCCGGCTCTCTGGAATCAGGTCGTCTCATTCTGCCGCCTCCTTTCTGCTTTCCATCCACTTATGGATGGCGCGCATGTGGCTGGCATATCCGGAGCACCGGCACAGATTGCCGGCGAGATACTCCTTGATTTCGTCGTCCGTCGGATTGACCAGCTCACGCTTCATCGCAAGCACGTTCATAATAAATCCCGGATTGCAGAATCCGCACTGCTCGCCGCCTTCGCGCGCGAGGAACATGCCGAACTCCTTCGCTTCCTCCTGCAGTCCCTCCAGCGTCGTGACCTCGTGTCCGTCCGCCCGTGCCGCGAGTACATTGCAGCTCAGCACCGGCTTGCCGTCCAGCCAGACCGTACAAAGCCCGCAGTTGGAGGTCTCACAGCCGCGCTTGACACTCTTACAGTGATGCGCACGGCAGAAATCCAGCAGCAGCATGTCCGGTTCGATATGATCCGCAACCATTTTTCCATTCAGTTTCACTTTGATCTCCATGCGCTCATCTCCTCTCCAGTTCTTCCGCCGCTCTGCGGATCAGTACGCCTGCCAGCATCGTGCGGTACTCCGCCGACGCGCGCAGATTGTCCCGATACGGCAGTGCCTGTGCGCGTTCTATCAGCTGTTCCACATTCTGCGCCGTGACCGCCATGGCTTTCGCCGGACGTGCGCCGACCGCGGCACGATAGATGCCGTCCAGCCGGCTGACCGCGACCGCCAGAACCGGAAAATCCGTCTCGGTGTTGCGGAAGGACTGATAGACAACCTGCCGTCCGGTCTTTCGGATGTGTACGGCAGTCAGAATGCTGTTGTCCGGCTTCATCTGACAGAATTCCTTGATCGGAATCTGTACCGTTTTTCCTCCTCCCTGATACAGTTCCACTGCGCAGTCCAGCGCCAGAAGGAGGGTCAGCGGATCGGAAAATCCCGCTCTCAGCCACACCGAGCCGCCGACAGTGGCACAGTTGCGGAACTGCACGCCGACAATATGGCGCACACTCTCCCGCACCGCACCGCGGAAGTACTTCTCCAGTCCTTCGTGCGTTTCAAACTGTCTCAGCGTTGCCATCGCACCGATGACGAACTCCTCGCCGGTCTCCTCAATCTGATCCAGTCCCAGTCCACTCAGATCAATCGCCGTGGAGACCGTTCCGCCGCTCATCTTCATCCATCCCATGCCGCCTAAGACACGGTTCGGGCGTTTCTGATTGGCGCTCCATGCTTGCTCCAGCGAGTCTGCTTTCAGATACTCTCGAATCGTAATCATGTCATCTTCGCTCCTTTGCCGCGAATTATTGTTCTCTCTTTTGGTTTTCTCTTGTCAAATGGAGGATCGCTTCCAGTACGCCTCCTCCAATCGCTCTCGCCTTGTCGCTCACGGTATGACAGTGCTCCGGCTCGCACCGCGGATCGACGTCGCCGGATTTCATTTCTTCGGTCACCATGACGCCGCGCTGCAGCAGTCCGCGCACAACGCCCGGAATCTGACTGCGCATCGGCACGCCGTTTACCGTTCCGCAGACATCTCCGGTCTGCACCAGATCACCGATGGATACCGCCGGCTCGAACACACCGGCGCACGGCGCACGGAGAAGCCGCTCCGTCGTATATCCGCCGATATTACCCGGCACGCCGCTGTTCGGAATCGCACTGCCCCGATAGATGCACCGTCCCAGATAATGGCCGCGTTTGGTCTCAATGACACAGTGGCAGTCTTCTCCGGCGGTAAATCCGGGACCGACTCCGATCACAACCGGTGCATCCTGCATGGAAGTCCCCAGATTTCGCTTTGCCAGAATGGCATCCACCACGACATCCGGTTTCCATATTTTCTGAATTTCGGCCTCCGGATCGACCATAACCGCGATCTGATCCTGCCGCAGTGCCGACTCCACCTCGCCGATGGTACGGCACAGCACCGCCGTGCTTGCTTCGATCTCGGCTGTCTGTTCATAAACCGCACGGGAAAAGGCAACCGTCCGCCGCACCGCCGTTGGAACGGCGAGATCCGTCATCACGATCGAAAAGCCGCATTGATGCAGACGGCAGGCAATGCCGCTCGCCAGATCTCCCGCACCGCGTATCAAAACCTTCATCCGTCCACCTCCCGGTACGATGTCATCACACAGGCAATTCCGCGTGGTAACAGGGAGGCAATGCGCCGCCCTGCCTCCTGTTCCTTCGCCCCGTCCGCCTGATTGAGCAGGACGGCAAAACGCCGGCCGTCTGTATGCTTCCGCAGTCCGTCCCGGCTGAGGATCAGCGCCGCCGCGCGTTCGGGTGTCACCGCGGCATCCGTCGAGACACCCAGCAGGGCACAGACGCGCTCCGGCCGGTGGCAGACCGCTGAAATCGGTCTGCCGATTCCGGTGAGTCCCAGTACGGCGATGACAAGCTCCGTCCCCGCCGTGAGCACCGGCTCGTGTCCGGCAGGTGCCTTGACCGGCAGTCCGCGGCTTCCGTCCGCCTCGATCAGCAGATATTCACACTGCATTTTGAGGCCGTCCGGATCGGATACCGGTCCTAGTTTCCCATTCTCCGCCGGCTGTCCGACACAGGAGAGGCCGCGCACAAGCGGCTCGGAAAACGGACGAATGTGCGTCGTTGTCGTCAGTATCACACGGTTTCCCTGCTCAGCCAGCTCGGTGCCGATCGCGAGCATACTGCTGGTCTTCCCTCCGCCGCCGACAAACGAAGTAATCGGCGCCGGACGGATGACGTCCGTGATATACTCCGCCGGACTGCCGTCCGGAAGCAGAATTTGAATGGGACGCAAGCAATTCCCCCCTGTCAGTTCAAATCCATCAACAAGATTTTCATCTGTCCGCCGCAGACCATTCCTTCCTCCGCGGCGATCTCATTACTCAGATTCACGGTCACACACCGCTGATCTCCCGTTCCAATCAGATGGAACGCATCACGTAAAACCGCACTCTCACTGCATCCGCCGCCGATGGTTCCCTTGATCTGAAAATCCCGGTTCACGGTCATAAACGCACCGGATTTCACCGGCGTCGAGCCGCTCGTCTCATAGACCAGCATCAATGCCTTGGGATCCTCGTTTTCCGCGATGTCAGCAACCACAGAGGCATCAAACATCTCCTCGGCGAGGATACAGGACTTCGAGCGGCGGTCAAATCCCGCTCGTCGGCACTGAATCAGCTCCGCCGCGATGGATACCGCAATCTCCTGCACCGAAAGTGCGCCGATGTCCAGTCCGATCGGGGTGTGGATTTCATCCAGCATCTCCCGCGCAAAGCCTTCCTGCGCCAGCAGATCGAGCAACGCAATCGTGCGACGGCGCGATCCGAGCAGGCCAAGATAGCGCGGCATCGTTCCGCTGAGCACCGCACGCAGGCAGTCCGCATCGTACCGGTGTCCGCGCGTGATGACCGCGATATAATCCCCTGACTGAATGTTCAGCCTTTCGACTGTATGAACAAACTCGTCACACACAATCTGTTCCGCCTCCGGAAACCGCGGATGATTCGCAAACGACGGCCGGTCATCGACGACGGTGACCGAGAATCCGAGCATCGACGCAATCGTGCAGAGCGGCTGTGCGATGTGTCCGCCTCCGAGCAAAATCAGCCGCTCGCGCGGGCGGAAAATCCGCGTGTATTCTGTTCCCTCGATGACAATCTTCAACTCCGCCGTCCGATTGCATCGGGTTTCGTTTTGTATGGCTATAAACTGTTCTCTCATCCCATCAATCCCCTCGCCGGAATCCCGTCGTTATAAACTCAGCCGGACGATCTGCTGAAAGGAAATACCCAGTCCGGCAATCGCGGTTTGATGCTCCCCGTACTCCGGCACACCGATCCGCCATGCCAGACCACATCCGGCGGTGATCTCCCGCGGTACCGGGATCAGCCGTCCGGGGATATGCTGTTCTCCGCATTTCTGTTCCATCGCCATCGCTTCGGCGGTCGTGCGGAATGTCAGAACATAATATGGTTTCTGTTTACGCATCGCCGGTCTCCTCCGCGGCCAATTCCCGGAGCGCCTGCACTGCGCAGTCAATCTCCGCCTCGGTGTTCCAATAGGAAAAGCTGAACCGCACCGCGCCCTGCCGCTCCGTGCCGAAATGCCGATGAATCAGCGGCGCACAGTGCGCGCCCGCCCGAACACAGATCTGATAATCCTCCCACAGGATATCGCTCACCACGGCGGCATCCAACTCTCCGAGATTCAGCGTGACAATCGGCACCCGTTCATCGGCATCCACATTTCCATACAATTTCACAGACGGAATTTCACGGACTCCGCACAGAAAGCGGTTCATCAATGCGGTCTCTCTGCTGTGGATCGTCTCCACACCGGTCTCCAGAATGAAATCCAGCGCCGCCTCCAGTCCGGCAATGCCGTGACCGTTCAGCGTTCCCGCTTCCAGCGCTGTCGGCATATCCGTGGGATGCTCCGGTGAAAAGCTGTGTACACCGCTTCCGCCGACGGCAAACGGCGCGACAGACAATCCCTCGCGCACATACAGACCGCCGGTTCCCTGCGGTCCAAGCAGACTTTTGTGACCGGTGAAGCACAGCACATCAATTCCCATCGCCTGAACATCAATCGGAATCGCTCCTGCCGTCTGCGCGGCGTCCACAATCAGCAATGCACCCGCACGGCGGGCAATCTCCGAAATCTGTGTCAGATTATTGACATTTCCCGTCACATTGGACGCGTGCTGAATGACAACCGCCCGCGTGTTCTCCCGTATCTGTTCCGCCAGACTCGCGGGATTGATCACGCCGTTCTCATCCGCCGCCACAACCGAGAGCGACACGCCCCCGCGTTCCTTTCGAACCAGCGGACGCAGAACCGAATTGTGTTCGCAGACCGTGGTGATCACATGATCGCCCGGCTGAATCAGTCCTTCCACCGCGGTGTTCAGCGCCTGCGTCGCGTTGGACGAGAATGCAATGCATGCAGGCTGTTCCGCATGAAACAATTCCGCCAGCTTTTCCCTCGTCCGGTACACCGTTCGGGATGCCTGCAGTGTCGGGTCGTGTGCGCCCCGTCCCGCGTTGCCGATGCGGTGAAACGCGCGGCAGACCGCTTGTTCTACCTGCGGCGGTTTCAAAAACGAGGTTGCCGCACTATCCAGATAGATCACGGCTTTACAATCCGCGACGCCTGCGTCATCTTCTCTGCGATGACATACATATTGGTCACGGTGCCTACCTGAAGTTTTTCCGTCAGACCGTAGTGATTCAGGCAGGTGCCGCAGGTCAGAATCTCCACGCCCTGCGCTTCCATGGATTTGAGATCCTCCAGCGTCGGGGCATCCTCACAGGTCAGTTTGGCGCCGCCGTTGTAAAACAGAATCGTTGACGGCAGTTCATCCTGCTGAGAAATCGCGTACAGGAATCCCTTCATGAGCACCGCACCCAGTGCATCATCTCCCTCACCCATGCAGGAGGAGGAGATCACAACCACGGTGTTGCCCGTGCGGCGATCCGGTATGCAGACCGCTTCGTCTTTTTCTTCCGTTGTCTCCTCCGCCGGAGCTTCTCCGATGGTCATAACAACCCGATAGCGGTTCTGCTCCAGCTTCTCCGACCAGACCGGATACCCCTTCTGATTTGCCATCTTGGTGAGATTCTGAACGGCAATCTCGTTGTCGACCAGCGTCTCCACGCTTCCTCCGTCGCTCCCCATCTCCTTGATGGCATTCTTGGTTTTTACAACCGGAATCGGGCAGACATCGCCCATGGCATTGACTGTTTTGTTCATCATAACACGGTCCCTTTCTATTCTTGTGCAATCAGACAACCATAATTTCCGGTTCTGTCCGATTGGTGATTTCTCCGATAATACGGGCAGGCAGTCCCGCCTGCCGCAGTTCTTTTTCCAAAGCCTCCGCCTGCACCGGCTCGACCGCAATCAGCAGTCCGCCCGAGGTCTGCGGATCGAACAAAATCTCCTCCATTGCAAACGGGATGTGCCGGAACTCGACAAACGCCTCCGTGTGATTCCGGTTGCGCTGTCCCGCGGCGGTCAGCAGAAACTCATCCGCATGGTGCAGGGCTTCCTCAAAGATCGGGAGTTTCTGTGCGCGGATCCGCGCGGACAGCTTGCCGTCCAGCATTTCATGCAGATGCCCGAGGAAGCCGAATCCCGTCACATCCGTGCAGGCGTGGACAGTATAGTTTGCACAGATTTCCGATGCATATTTGTTCAGCGTTGTCATGGACTGAACCGCCGCATCCATCGCCTCCTGTGACGCTTCCCCCACACGGTTTGCCGTGCACAGGATGCCGACACCCAGCTTTTTCGTGAGAATCAGCACATCTCCCGCCTGTCCGCGATTGTTTGCATAGACCTTATCCGGATGGATGGTTCCCATGACCGAGAGACCGTATTTCACACCGTCGTCCGCAATGGAGTGTCCTCCTGCCAGAACAGCACCGGCCTCCGCAACTTTCTCTGCGCCGCCGCGCATGATCTCTCCGAGGACATTCAGATCCATCTGTTCCGGAAAACAGACAATATTGAGTGCCGTTTTGACTGTTCCGCCCATCGCATAGATATCGCTCAGTGCATTGGCCGCCGCAATCTGACCAAACAGATACGGGTCGTCAATCATCGGCGGAAAGAAATCCAGCGTCTGGACAATCGCCAGATCATCCGCCACCCGATAGACAGCGGCATCATCGCGGCTGTCGTATCCGACCAACAGATTCTCATCGTGTTCTCCCCGCGGCAGGCGGGACAGCACGCGGCTCAGCACACCGGCTCCCAGCTTTGCCGTACAGCCTCCCCCTTTGCAGAATACCAATTCTTCCCCCATGATGCCCATCCTTTCCGCCCAATCCGGGAATGACAACGCTTTGCATATACTGTAATCATACCATCCAAATGCCATTTCAGCAATACGATTTCGCCGTCTGTTCCACTCACCGCGCGCTGTTTCTTCAAAAAAGAAAAGAGACCGAATTCCATAAAGAATTCGATCTCCAGCGCAGTCACTTCTTCCCGTTTATTGTATCAGAAGCAGTTCTTTCTGTCAATTGACGATTCTATTTTCCCGCTCTTCTCAGTCTTTCAGCAGCGCTTCTGCCGTTTCCGTATCTGTAAAAAAGCTGTCCGCAAGCCCGCACCGAAGCGCCGCCCGAATCACCGGAAGCTTTTCCAGTCCTTCCGCAATGGCGATTACCGTCCGGGCATGTTTTTTTACCTCAGCAATATCGACTCGGAGCAGGCGTTTTGTCAATTCGGTTTCCACGGATTCTCCTTCTTCGTTCAGAAAATGGAGAATCACATCTCCGACCGCTCCTGCCTCCGCCAGTTCCTTCTGCTCGCCTTCAGAGAGTACTTGATTTCGCGTTAAAAAAGAGGAAAACAGTGTTCCGATACCGACGACAGCCAAATCCGCGTGTTCCCCCATATGACGGAGTTCATTCCACATCTGACTCTCCGAAAGCAGATCATATTCCTCCTGTGAACCGCAAAAGGCAGGCAGATGAAGCAGATGCGGCTGTCCTCCCAACTTGCGCGCAAGCTCAATGGCATGATAATTGGGCAGAGTTTCCTTCGTTTCACCAAAGCTTCCTGCCAGAGGCACCGTATGAACATTCGGCAGATGAAGCGGTGTGAGCTCCCGCAAGAATCGGGAGATGGCATCCCCCCACCCGATTCCGACAACATCATTGGATTCCAGCTGTGATACAAAATACTGTGCCGCCGCCAGTGATACATAATCCCGATCCTTCTTCTCTGCCACACCGGCGTGCTGTAATCCGTATTTTTCACACAGGTTTCGCTCCAATTCGGAATTTCCCGAAAGCGGCGAGACGATTTCTATTTTTACAATTCCAAGATCCTCCGCGCGGCTGAGCAGTTTGGAAACCCAGGGACGGGATACATTCAGCCGTTTTGCAATCTCCTGCTGTGACAGCTTTTCCTTATAGTATAACGTGGCAGCCAGCACCATTTTATCCAGCATGGCATCCGGACTCTCTCTTTTCGACATAACGCTCTCTCTTTCAGGCACATATATAATCGTTCTATTCTTCTATTATACGCCATTTTTACATAAAATCAATTGAAATTTTCCCACAATACACTTGTACAAATGTTCTAAGCCAATTCTATTGACAACAAATGTGCCTCTCGATATACTGAATGTATCAAAAGTAATTATAAAGCACATACGTAACCAAATTCGATAGGAGGAACTTATGCTTGTCACTGGAAAACAGCTGCTGCAGCATGCGATGAAAACCCGCACTGCTGTCGGCGCATTCAATGCAACAACGATGGAGGCGGCTCGCGCCATTATTCAGGCTGCCGAAGAACTGAAAACACCAGTTATTCTGCAGCATGCACACATTCATGACGATCTCATGCCCATGGAAGAAATCGGACCGCTGCTGATTTTCTACGCAAAGCGGGCATCCGTTCCCGTCTGCGTTCATCTGGATCACGGCGCGAGCTTTGAGCGCTGTATGCAGGCCATTCGTCTCGGATTTACGTCTGTCATGATTGATGCCTCTTCGTCTCCATTCGAGGAAAATATCGCATGCACAGCGGAAGTCGTTCGTGCCGCACACGCCGCAGGAGTAAGTGTAGAAGCGGAACTCGGACATGTGTTCACTTCGTCCATTGTACAAGGAGAAGGGTGTACCGCTGACAGCAGCTCGGATTACGAAGATTTAAATACCATCTACACCAATCCTGCCGATGCCAAAAGATTTGCCGAACAAACGCAGGTGGATTCGCTTGCTATTGCGTTTGGCACCACACACGGCGTTTATCTGACCGAACCCAAACTGGATCTTCCCCGCGTTGCGGAGATTCGGTCAGCGGCCGGAATTCCCCTCGTCATGCACGGCGGTTCCGGTGTATCCGAGGCAGACTACCGCACTGCAATTCAAAACGGTATCTGCAAGATCAATTACTATACATATATGAACACGGCGGGAGGAAAAGCCGCAAAAGCATACTGGGATAATCCCGAGCTCCCGCTGTTCTATGATAAGATGTCTCTTGCCGCAACAAAGGCAATGAAACAGGATGTTAAACACGCAATGCAGATTTTCAGCGGAAAATAAGGAGGAGCTATCATGTCCGTCTACAAAAAGACCATCGCCGTTCAGTCACACGGCGGCACGCCATCTTACAGCAACATCACACCATATGTCAAAGAAGCAATTGCAGAAAGTGGCATTCAAAACGGAATCTGTGCTGTGATCTCTCCGCACACCACCTGTTCCATCTTTTTCGAGGAATTTGTTCACGATTTCAACGAAGAAGGCGATGAATTTCTGCAGGAAGATTTAAATCATGTGCTGGAAAAGATCATTCCGAATCACACCAGCGAAGACACCTACCGCTATCCAGGCGAAAAACACTATGCCGATGTTGCGTCCTGGCCCAATGCGGAAGAATATCTCCCCAACGGCGACCGCACCGCCCTGTGGAACGGAGATGCACATTTGAAGGCGACTCTGCTCGGCTCCAGTCAGGTATTCGATGTGGAGCAGGGCGCGCTGGGTGTCGGAACAACCGGATACGTCTACTTTGCAGATTTTGACCGCACACGCGGACGCACACGCAAATGCAAAATCATTATCATCGGAGAATGAAAGGAGCAGATAACATGAAACGAACGCTGAGAACACCATTTTTAATTGTCAATCCGAAGGCATATATTTACGGAGAAGAAGCACTGGAACTCGGAATGATCTGTGACCGGCTGGCTAATGAGTATGATATCGATATCATTTACACAGCACAGCACACCGATCTTCGCATGATAAAGGAACACACCGAACATCTGATTCTGACCGCACAGCACATGGACGGCATTGTTCCGGGCCGCGGCATGGGACATATCCTGCCGGAGAGCATCAAAGCCGCCGGTGCAGAAGCTGTCGTTCTCAATCATGCCGAACATCCGCTGACAATGTCCTCTCTGGATGCTGCGATGCGCCGTGCACAGGAGCTGGATCTGCTGACGATCGTCTGCTCTGACACGCCGGCACAGGCAAAAGCCATTGCATCTCTGCATCCTGATGTCATGATCTGTGAACCGACCGGATTGATCGGCACCGGCCGGACAAGCAACGATGATTACATCAACGCAACCAATGCGGCAATCAAGTCTGTCAGCACGGAAATCCGCATCATTCAAGCCGCAGGAGTCAGTACGGGATCTGATGTCTACCATGTCATCATGCAGGGCGCACACGGAAGCGGCGGAACCAGCGGAATCCTCAATGCCCCCAGCCGCAAAGGAAAAATCATTGAAATGCTGGATGCACTGGTGGAAGCAAAAATCGACCTAGCGAAATAATCACTTTTTCTTTGGCTCATCGCATATTCAAATTCTTTTTCACTCTTTTTCATAAATACATACACAAAAAACCCACCTGAACTTCATCAGGTGGGTTTTTGTTGTGGAGCTGCTAGGCAGATTTGAACTGCCGACCTCATCCTTACCAAGGATGCGCTCTACCGACTGAGCTATAGCAGCATTGGCGACCCAGATCAGGCTCGAACTGACGACCTCCAGCGTGACAGGCTGGCGTTCTAACCAAC
>JALFIV010000011.1 GCA_022775385.1 Clostridiales bacterium | reverse complement strand
CTTGTTGTCAAAGCCGGACTTGGTGCCGTCGCGGTCCATCGAGGTCAGCAGAATCTCGCCTGCGCCCAGTTCGTATACTTCCTTCGCCCATGCGACCGCGTCCAGTCCGGTCGGAATGCGTCCGCCGGCGACATAGACCTCAAACCCGCTCGGGCACTTTTCCAAATCGTCACAGTGGCGGGCGTCGATCGCGACGACAACACACTGGCTGCCGAACTTCTCCGCCGCCTCCGCGATAATGTTCTTGTTCTTGACTGCCGCCGAGTTGACGGAAATCTTGTCCGCACCCGCGCGCAGGAGCTCCTTAAAATCGTCGCTCGTGCGGATGCCGCCGCCGACGGTCAGCGGGACAAATACCTGCTGTGCGGTGCGGCGCACGACGTCGACGATCGTGTGGCGGTCCTCATAGGTCGCGGTAATGTCCAGAAAGACGATTTCGTCCGCGCCCTGCTGGGAGTAGAACTTCGCCAGCTCGACCGGGTCGCCCGCGTCGCGCAGATTGACAAAATTCACGCCCTTGACGACGCGTCCGTCGTTGACATCCAGACACGGGATAATTCGCTTTGCCAGCATATCAGCCTACCTCCTTCGCCGTCTCGATCGCCGCGCGGACGTCCAGCTGGCCGGTATAAACCGCCTTGCCGGCAATCGCCTCGTCAATCTTCATATCGCGCAGACGGGCGATGTCCTCCAGAGTGGAGACGCCGCCGGAGGCGACGATGCCGCAGGAAACCGCGTCGCGCAGCGCCTGAAGCTGTTCGAAATTCGGTCCGGACAGCATGCCGTCCTTGTCAATGTCTGTAAAGATAATGGTCTTTACACCATAGGATTCCATGAGCTTTGCAAACTCAATATAGTCCATTCCGCTGTCATTCAGCCATCCTTCGGTGCGCACCGTTCCGGACAGGGCGTCGATGCCGACCGCGATCTTGTCTCCGTACTTTTCGCAGGCTTCCTTGACCAGCGGCGGGTTTTTGACTGCCGCCGAGCCGATGATGACGCGCTTGACGCCGAGTTCGAGCACGCGCGCGATGTCCTCCATCGTGCGGATGCCGCCGCCCAGCTCCACCGATGCGCCGGTCTCCTCGATGACGCGGCGGACGACCGGATAGTTCGGATGGGTGCCGTCCTTGGCGCCGTCCAGATCAACCATGTGAATCAGCTCGGCACCGGCGTCGAGAAACTTCTTTGCGGTCTCCACCGCGTCCTCCGCGACCTTGTGCGCCGTGGCGTAGTCGCCCTTGACCAGACGCACGCACATCTGATCCTTTAAATCAATTGCAGGCAGAATTCTCATTCGTTACCTCCTACCATCTTGGCAAAATTGCGCAGGATCGTCATGCCGATCTCGCCGCTCTTCTCCGGGTGGAACTGGCTGCCGTACATCTGACCGCGTCCGACCAGCGCCGGAACCTCGTCATTATAATCACAGGTCGCGATCAGATCGCTGCGCTGTGACGGACAAGCCTTGAACGTGTGGACAAAGTAGACGTAGGAGCCCTCCGGAACACCGTCCATGAGCGGGTCCTGACGGTGATAGTCCAGACTGTTCCAGCCGATCTGCGGGAGCTTGAGGTCGGTCTCGATCTTCTGCACCCGTCCCGGGAGCAGGCCGAGTCCCTTGCACAGGCGGACCTCGTCGCTCTCCTCAAACATCATCTGCATACCCAGACAGATGCCGAGGAACGGCTTGCTCTTTGCCGCACGGATCAGCGATTCGGTCAGACCGGATTCCTCCAGCGCCTGCATGGCGTCCGGGAACGCACCGACACCCGGCAGGATGATACCGGATGCATTGTCCATCAATTCAGCCGATGTGACGACCTTATTTTCCAGCCCCAGAAAATCCAGCGCCTTGGAGACGCTCATCAGATTGCCCGCACCGTAGTCAACTATACCGATATAGCCCATGTTACACGCCCTCCTTGAGGATGTCCTCCAGCTCCTCAACCAGTACGCTGTTTTCCATATCGTCGCCCGTCGTGATGCGGAGCATCTGATACTTTGCAAAACAGCGGACACAGATACTGCGCTCCTTGAGCGCCTCAAACAGCTCGGTGCACTTCTCGGTTCGAAGAACGACGAAGTTGGTGTGCGTCGGCTGGACGCGGAATACTCCGTATTTCTCCTCCAGCTCGCGCATCGCCTCCTCCAGCTCATTCTTGCGCTCGATGATCTGCGCGGTCTGCTCCTTCGCCCACGCGGTGTCCTCCAGCAGGCAGATCGCCGCCATCTGGGTCAGCGCGTTGATGTTGTACGGAGAGCGGGTTTTATTCAGCTGGTCAATCAGCACCTTGTCGCCGATGGCAAAGCCCATGCGGATGGCCGCACAGCCGTATGCCTTGGACAGGGTCTTGAGCACCAGCACATTTTCAAACATACAGGAGACATCCAGAATGCTCTGATCCCAGAAATCCATGTACGCCTCGTCGACGACAACCAGCGTGTCCTCCAGCTCGTTGCAGATCTTGAGGATCTCGGCGTGGGTGTAGCCCTTGCCGCCCGGATTGCACGGATTGGAGAAAATCAGAACCGCCGGCTTTTCCTGATTGGCGCGGTCGATCAGCTCCTGATAGTCCAGCTCAAACTCGTCGTCCTTGAGTGCGCTGACGACCGTCAGCTCCGCGACCTCCGCATAGAACTGGTACATCGAAAAGTCCGGCAGTGCGACCATCACCTTGCCGCCGCGCGGGACAAACGTGTTCATAATCAGCGACAGAATCTCATCCGAGCCGTTTCCGACCATGATGTTCTGTGCCGCGACGCCGTATTCCCGTCCCGCCAGCATGCGCACTGCGCTGACGCCCGGGTCCGGATAGCGGTTGAAATCGACCGACATGATGCCCGTCGAAATCTCGTCCTTCAGCTCGAGCGGAAGCTCAAAAAAGCTTTCGTTGGCGTCCAGCTTAATGCGGTAGATATTCTCACTCGGATCATAGGGTGTCATATTTGACAGCTTTTCCGGTAATGTAATCATAAATTGAGCCCTTTCCCGTGATTCAGTCCTCCGAGAGACCAGCCTCCAGCTGTCCTGTCAGCTCCTGAATCTTCTGTTTTTTCATCTTCATGCTTGCGAGGTTGACGATCACGCGCGCACTGATCGGCGCGACGGTCTCAAAGACCTCCAGACCGTTTTCCTTGAGTGTGGTTCCGGTCTCAACGATATCGACGATCGCATCCGCCAGACCGAGCAGCGGAGCAAGCTCGACACTTCCTTCGATCTTGATGATATCGACGTCCATGTTCTTTTCCGCAAAGAACTTTCTGGTCACTTCCGGATATTTGGATGCGATCGTGCGGGTGTGATAGCCCTCGTAGAAATGGTCGCCCGCCTTGCCGCACAGGCAGAAGCGGCAGGCGCCGAAGCCGAGATCCAGCGTCTCGTAGAACGAGCCGCCCTTTTCCATGATCGTGTCCTTGCCGACGACGCCCATGTCGCACACACCGTGCTCCACGTAGGTAATGACGTCCGCCGCCTTCGCCAGCACCAGCTCGACGTTGGAATCCGGCAGGGTAAAAATCAGCTTGCGCGATCCGGCGCGCAGCTCACTCACATCGTAGCCGGACTTCTCCAGCAGTGTCAGAGTTTTCTTTTCCAGTCTGCCCTTGGTCAGGGCAATGCGAATTGTATTCTCCGGCGTCATGCCTGTACCTCCATTTTCTTTTTGCCGCCGCCGACAAAGGAGATCAGCGCCGGAATTCCCTTCTTCTTTGCGGTCTCCATCGCCTCATCCAGCGTGTCGCACGGCGCAAGCTCCGCGGTGTTCTCGCTCTCGCGGATGTAGGTCAGCGCCCGGCGCAGGTTTGCCGCGTCAGTGAACACCAGCGTGTCGACCTTGTTCTCATTCTTCAGCTCGACCGAGCCGGAGAGCGCATCCAGATCAATGGCAAAGCCGGTCGCCGGAATATCTTCACCGAACTTGGCACACAGGTGGTCATAACGGCCGCCCTGCAGAACGGTCGAGCCGGAACCGCCGACATAGCCGCAGAACATCATGCCGGTGTAGTAGTCCATGCCGTGTACCAGACCGAGGTCGATCATCACATTGTCCGCAAATCCGGCGGCGCCGATGGCGCTCATCAGACGTTCCAGATAGTCGATGGCCGCCAGAACCTTCTCATTGGAGGTCAGCTGTCTCGCCTCTTCGAGAACCTCCGCTCCGCCGAACAGCGTCGGCATCGCAAGCAGGGCGTGATACGCCTCCTGATCGCTGAACGGCTCGAGTGCATCGCGCAGCGCCGCGTAGGTCTTGTTCTCGATCAGACCGCGGATGTTCTCCGCCTCCTCACGGTCGATGTCCAGCGAGCGGATGAGCGCACGGTAGATTCCCGCGTGGCCCAGCTCGATGCGGAACGTGCCGCTGTCCACGACATCCAGCGCCTCAAACGCCGTCGTCAGGATATCCAGATCCGCCATCATGCCGGAGGCACCCATCAGCTCGACGCCGGCCTGCATGACCTCGGTCGAGTGGCCGCGGTGGAACGAGCTGGCGCGGTGTACCTTCTGGTTGTAGTACAGACGGAGCGGAAGCGCATCCTGATCCAGCTTGGTCGTGACGACGCGCGCGATCGGGATGGTGTTGTCCGGACGCATGACGAGCAGACGGCCGTTGCGGTCGGTCATCTTGAACATACGCTCGAGACCAATCGGTGAATTCGCCTGCGAGAATACATCATAGTACTCTACCGACGGTGTGATGACTTCCTGAAATCCTCGGTCCTCGAACAGACGGCGGATGCGTCTCTCGTTCTGGCGGAACAGACGGGTCGCGCCGAACAGGCGGTCGCGTGTTCCCTCCGGTGTGGAGATAGCGTATCGATTCATGTATGGTTCCCTCAAATCTAATTTATTCCTGTTTTTGTTTTATCGCTTTAGCGCGTTAATATAATAGCATTTGTGCAAAATAAAGTCAACAATTTCTTTCAATTTTTTAAAATCTTACAAATAATTTGCAGATTTCTGATCAAAACCGATTTTTTCACCCGATGTTTTACAGCAAAATGACGAAGCATCAGAACAGGCTGACCTGCGTGCTTTTTGCCAATCCGTCCAGCGCACCAATCTGGGCGAGCAGGTCGACGACGCTCTGCGAGACGCGCGGACAGCGGACGACGATGTCCTCCTGCGAAAGGAATTCGCCGTTTTTGCGCTCCTCGATCAGCGACAGCGCAGCCTGTTCGCCGACGCCCGGCAGACTCGTGAACGGCGGAATCAGCCTGCCGTCCTCGACGAGGAAGGTCTTGGCATCCGATTTGTAGATGTTCATCGGCGCGAACTCGAATCCGCGGTGGTAGAACTCGTGGACAACCTCGAGCGTTGTCATCATGTCCTTTTCCGCGGCGGAGATGGTCTTGTCGCGCTCCTTCTGCTTGAGCTCCTGAATTTTGTCCAGGCAGACCGAATCGCCCAGCACCATGCACGAGGCGTCAAAGCCCTTGGCGCGGATGGAGAAATAGGCGCTGTAAAACGCCAGCGGACGATGAACCTTGAACCAGGCGATGCGCATCGCCATCATGACATACGCCACGGCGTGTGCCTTCGGGAACATGTACTTGATCTTTTTACACGAGTCAATGTACCAGTCCGGCACGTTCTGCGCCTTCATCGCCTCTTCCCACTCGGGTTTGAGTCCCTTGCCCTTTCGCACGGCCTCCATGATCGTGAACGAGAGCTTGGGTTCGACGCCCTTGTTCATCAGATAGTTCATGATATCGTCTCGGCAGCAGATACAGTCGTTCAGCGTCAGTCCGCTCTCGACCAGCACCTGCGCATTGCCCAGCCATACGTCCGTACCGTGCGACAGACCGGAGATGCTGACCAGTTCGCCGAAGGTGGTCGGCTTGGTGTCGCGCACCATGCCGCGGACGAATTTCGTTCCGAACTCCGGCACCGCGATACAGCCCAGATCGCCCAGAATCGGGTCGGGTTCATCCGATACATATTGGAGCGCCTTGCAGGAGGTGAACAAACTCATGACATCCGGATCGTTCAGCGGGATTTCCTGTGCGTTGACGCCGGTCATCTCCTCCAGATGCTTGATGATCGTCGGATCATCGTGTCCGAGCTCGTCCAGCTTGAGCAGGTTTTCGTCGATTGAATGATACTCAAAGTGGGTCGTGATGATCTCCGAGGTCGGATCGTCCGCCGGATGCTGAACCGGACAGAAATCGTAGATCTCGACCTCCTGCGGGACGACAACCATGCCGCCCGGATGCTGTCCGGTCGTGCGCTTGATGCCTGTGCATCCCGCGGTCAGGCGGTTTTCCTCCGCCCGTCCGACCTCCATGCCGCGCTCGTCCATGTATTTTTTCACATAGCCGTACGCGGTTTTCTCCGCGACCG
Organism: Clostridiales bacterium; assembly: GCA_022775385.1. Taxonomy (GTDB): domain Bacteria; phylum Bacillota; class Clostridia; order Oscillospirales; family Butyricicoccaceae; genus Butyricicoccus_A. The sequence goes on along the minus strand of JALFIV010000011.1, from coordinate 24,534 downwards.
TGCCGATTGTGCCCGCGCGGAACACATGGTCGTGACCGAACAGCTCGCCGGTGTACCAGTGGATCTGCGGCTGATACTCACCGGAGAAGTTCAGGTCGATATCCGGAACCTTGTCGCCGTTGAAGCCGAGGAAGGTCTCAAACGGGATGGCAAAGCCCTCGCGCCGCAGCTCCGTGCCGCAGTTCGGACATTTCTTCGGCGGCATATCGACACCGCAGCTGATACCTTCGGTGTCGTGCCACTCGAGGTATTTGCAGTTCGGGCACAGATAGTGCGGTCCGAGCGAATTTACCTCCGTGATGTCCGACATGAACGCGACGAGAGAAGAGCCGACCGATCCGCGGGAGCCGACCAGATAGCCGTCCTCCAGTGATTTTGCAACGAGCTTCTGCGCGATCATGTACATGACGTCGTAGCCGTTTCCGATGATCGAGCCGAGCTCACGCTCCAGACGCTTGAGAACTTTCTCCGGCAGCGGATCGCCGTACATGCGCTTGGCTTTCTCATAGCACATGTCCTCCAGCTCCTTCGCGGAGCCTTCGATCTTCGGCGGGTAGTTTTCACGCGGAACCGGACGGAGTGTGTCGCACATGTCCGCGATTTTGTTGGTGTTCGTGACGACCACTTCGTACGCGCGGTCCTCTCCCAGATAGGAGAATTCCTCGAGCATTTCGTCCGTGGTCTTGAGATACAGCGGCGCCTGATTGTCCGCATCCGCAAAGCCCATACCGGCCATCAGGATGCGGCGGAACGCCTCGTCCTCCGGCTCGAGGAAGTGGACGTCGCCGGTCGCCACACACGGTTTGCCCAGCTCATCCGCCAGCGCGAGAATGCGCCGGTTGAAGCTTTTCAGATCCTCCTCGTCCTTCGCGATGCCCTTTGCGATCATAAAAGCATTGTTAGCAATCGGCTGGATCTCCAGATAATCGTAGAACGAAGCGATCTTGACCAACTGTTTGTGGTCGGCGCCGGCGATCATCGCGGAGAACAGCTCGCCCGCCTCGCACGCGGAGCCGAAGATCAGTCCCTCACGGTGACGAATCAGCTCACTGCGCGGCATGATCGGCTTTTTGTTATAATATTTCAGATGGGAGTACGAGATCAGCTTGTACAGATTCTTGAGTCCCGTCTGGTTTTTTGCAAGTACGATAAAATGATAGCGTCTCAGATGCTTGAGACTGCCGCTCTTGGCCTTGAGACCCGCCAGAATCGGATTGATGTCCGAGATATTCTGCGCGTGGTGCTCCTCCTTGAGCTTGTCAAGCAGCTTGATAAAGATGCGTCCGAGAACCGAGGCATCTTCGCTCGCGCGGTGATGCTCAAACGGTCCGACCTTCAGCGCCTTGGCGAGCACATTCAGCTTGACCTTTGCCATGTCCGGGAACAGAATGCGCGACATCTCCACCGTGTCAATCGAGGTGAATTCGCGCTGGATTCCCAGACTGTCGCATCCCTTGCGGATGAACGCCATATCAAATCCGGCGTTGTGCGCCACAAGAGGCAGACCGCCGGCAAAATCCAGGAACGCCGGAAGCGCTTCGGACAGCTCGGGCGCCTCGCGCACGGTCTCATCCGAAATGCCGGTCAGCTCGGTGATGTTCGGCGGAATCGGCTTGTGCGGATTGACATAGGTCTGAAATTCGTCGATGATCTCGCCGTCGCGGACCTTGACCGCAGCGATTTCCGTGATCTCCTCGCTGTCCGGACGCAGACCGGTGGTCTCGGTGTCAAAGCAGACAAAGGTCTCGGACAGCGGCGCATCATATTCGCCGCGCACCACGGAAACCGCCTCGCTGTCGTCGACGTAATACGCCTCGACACCATACAGCACCTTCATGTCGATTTTGTTTCGCTCAATCGCGTGCATCGCATCCGGAAACGCCTGCGCACAGCCGTGGTCGGTGACCGCAATCGCGGTGTGCCCCCACTGCTTCGCGCGCTGCATCAGCTGTTTCATCGGCGTGATGCCGTCCATTGTGGACATATTGGTGTGCATGTGCAGCTCCACGCGCTTGTGCTCGCTGTGGTCCATACGCACCTTCTTCGTGCTCTTGAGAATACCCGTCGGTTCCATGACGGTTTCCTTCATGTAGTTGTCGTAGGTGACCTTTCCCTGCACGGTCAGATACATGCCGTTTTTGATCAGGTCGATCAGCTCGCCCGCCTTTTCCGCCGCGACAAATTTGCTGACGCGGATCGAACCGGTCAGGTCGGTGATGTCAAAGCCGATTTTTACCCACTCTTTACCGGTATTCTTGCTCTTGATCTCCTTGTGATCAATAAAGAATACCTCGCCGCGGATGGTTGCGCTGTCAACCGAGTGGACGGCGTCGCGGATGGCAACAACCGGCTCGTCATACAGACGGCCGAACAGCTGGGCGTCGTCCTTCTTGGCATGAAAGGATTTGCGCGCGGGACGGCGGTCGGTTTTGGTGGATACCCCTTTGACCGTCTTTTTCCCTTCCTCCCGCTGCTGTGCCGCCTTTTTCGCCACGCGGCGCAGACGCTCCTCGCGGTCCCTGATACTGCGTTCATCCAGCTTCTGTGCAGTCTCCTGTGCGGTGTCCTTGAGCTCCACCGCGCACTGAATGCCGGTCTCCGTGCGGATGAGCTCGGGAAGCTGACGGAAGGACAGCGACAGATATTCCGTTCCGGTATCGAGCAGAGAGACCTGCAGACCCTTGTCCGTCCGCGTCCACTGGCTGTCCGCCAGATAGCCCTGCGCCGACGGGGTGCGCAGAACCAGATAATCCTTGAGGCTGTCTATGTATTCCTCGGTGAGGGAATCCATCTGATAGCGCGGCGAAATGCTGACGCGCGACACATGGTACGCCTCAGCAATTCCGTGCTCCATCTCCTGAATCGTTCTGCGCGGCACAATTTCCTCAAACTGCACCTGGCACAGAACGGCTTTTTGGTCATGACTGACCGCAAGAGAGCATACCTCGCCGGATTCAAGGTATGCTCTATGAGACTCATTTTGATATTGGTTAAACAGCTCCTTCAGCAGATTCAAGCCGAATTACTCCTTTATCATTGCGTCGATTTCCTTCATGAGTTCATCAACCAGTCTGTCCTGCGGCACCTTGCGCAGGATCTCGCCGCGGCGGAAAATCAGTCCCTCGCCGTCGCCGCCCGCGATGCCGATGTCCGCCTCGCGCGCTTCGCCCGGACCGTTGACCACGCATCCCATGACCGCGACCTTGAGCTTGTCCGGAATGCCGGCGACACGTTTTTCCACCTCGTTTGCGATACCGATCAAGTCAATCCTGGTACGTCCGCAGGTCGGACAGCTGACGATGTTGACACCGCTCTCACTGCGTCCGACCGCCTTCAAAATCGCAAAGCCCGCGTGAACCTCCTCCACCGGGTCCGCCGTGAGCGAGACACGGATGGTGTCGCCGATGCCGAGCGCGAGCAAACCGCCGATGCCGGCGGCAGACTTGATGGTTCCCATGTATTCCGTGCCCGCCTCGGTCACGCCGAGGTGGAGCGGATAGTCCGTGCGCTCGTGCATGAGCTGATAGGCGCGCATGGTGTTCGGCACACTGGAGGATTTGAGCGAGATGGAGATGTCGTCAAAATCAAAGCGGTTGAGCAGAGAGACATGGTACAGCGCGCTCTCCACCATCGCCTCCGGCGTCGGCGAGCCGTATTTCGCCAGAATCTCCTTCTCAATCGAGCCGGAGTTGACGCCGATGCGGATTGGAATGTTTTTTCTGCGGCACATATCCGCCACCGCCTTGACGCGGTCGTCCGAGCCGATGTTGCCCGGATTGATGCGGATTGCGCTCACCCCCGCCTCCGCGGCCGCCAGCGCGAGCCGGTAGTCGAAATGGATATCCGCAACCACCGGAATCGGCGATTCGGCACAGACGGTTTCCATCGCCTTCGCCGCTTCCATGTTCGGGACGGTACAGCGGATAATCTGACAGCCGGCCTCCGCCAGACGGCGGATCTGCACGAGCGTCAGCGCCGCGTCACACGGATCAGTATTGGTCATCGACTGAACGGAAATCGGCGCACCGCCGCCGACCGGCACATTGCCAACCATAATCTGTTTTGTACTCATGTCTGTTCTCCTATCCTGTCACGAGGCGGAGGATATCCTGCCACGTGATATAAACCATCAGCATCATCAGCAGCGCCATGCCGGCGGCGTGAACATATGCTTCGTATTGACGATTAACCGGGCGGCGGATGATGAGTTCAATCAGCACAAACAGCAGACGTCCGCCGTCCAGCGCCGGAATCGGCAGAAGATTCATCACGCTGAGGTTGATTGAGATAAACGCCACCATCATAAAGAACGCTGCCAGACTGCTGCGCGCACTCTCCGCCAGCACACCGGTGACACCGACCGGACCGGACATCTCCTTGACGCTGACATGGCCGGAAACCAGCTCGCGCAGGCTGACCCAGACGACGCGCACATAGTTGTACGACGTATAGACCGCCTGCTGAAGACGCTCCGGAATGGTCAGATCCTTGATTGTGAAGTTGAGTCCGTAGCGCATCACGCCGTCCTCATCTCCCGCAAAGTGCTGGAGCGGTATGCGGACACCCGTCCGCTCGATCTTTTGTCCGTTCCGCAGGACTTCGACGTCGTAGACATCGTCCTGCGACAGGCTGAGCGTCAGTGTCACATCACTGGTCTGATAGACGCGGTATCCGTCGATGCGGAGGATGCGGTCGCCTGCCATCAGCCCCTGCTCACCCTCCGAAAGGAAGCCCGGCTCCAGCGACGTCAGCACCGGCACAACCGCCTGTTTCGCCGGAATGGAGAGAATCAGGACGATCAGAAATCCGGCGGCAAAATTCATCAGCGCACCGGCCACCAAAATGAGAATCCGGCGTCCTGCGGATGCCTTGGTGAAACAGCGCGGATCGTCGGTTTCCTCGTCCTCGCCCTCCATCACGCAGGCGCCGCCAAACGGCAGGAGACAGAGCTTGAACTCCGTCTCCCCGATCCTGCGATGCACAATCGCAGGTCCCATGCCAACCCAGAACTCGTTGACACGGACTCCCGACGCACGAGCCGCGAAAAAATGTCCCAGCTCATGCGCAATAATCAAAAAACCAAAGGCCAGAATGGCCAGAATCACTGTTGCAACAGTCAAAGAAACACCTACTTCACACAGTCGAGCACCATGCGGCGCGCCGCACGGTCGCTCTCCAAAACGTCGTCTACCGTGATCTCTGCTCTGTAGTTTGCCCCTTCTACTGCTTTGCCAACCAGATCTGCGATCTGGGTAAAGGTGATTTTATCGCGGAGGAACAGATCCACCGCGGCTTCGTTGGCGCCGTTCAGCACCGCCCCCAAATTGCCGCGCGCCTTCGCCGCCTTCCGCGCGAGTGTGATCGCCGGAAACGCCTCCTCGTCCGGTGCAAAGAACGTCAGCTTGCTGAGAGACGGCAGATCGAGCGGCGGAATCTTGCACGGGACACGCTTCGGATAGGTCAGCGCGTACTGAATCGGCAGACGCATATCCGGATTGCCCAGCTGCGCGATCACCGAGCCGTCGTCATACTCCACGGCGGAGTGGACGATGCTCTCGCGGTGGACGACGATGTCGATCTGTTCCGGCTCGACATCATACAGCCACATCGCCTCGATCAGCTCAAGTCCCTTGTTCATCATGGTCGCCGAGTCGATCGTAATCTTGGCGCCCATGCTCCAGTTCGGATGGCAGAGCGCCTGTTCCTTTTTGACCCCGCGCATCTCCTCGCGTGTCTTTCCGAAAAACGGACCGCCGGATGCCGTCAGCAGGATGCGGCGGATCGCATTGTCCGCCCGTCCCTGCAGGCACTGGAAAATCGCCGAGTGTTCGGAATCCACCGGCAGAATCGCCACGCCCTTCTCCCGTGCGCGGCGCATGACAATCTGTCCGGCGCAGACCAGCGTCTCCTTGTTGGCCAGTGCGATGTCCTTGCCCGCGTCAATCGCCGCGAGGGTCGGGAGCAGGCCGACCATGCCGACCACCGCCGTCACAACCGTGTCGACCGCCGGAAGCGTCGCCGCCTCGATCAGTCCGTCCATGCCGGAGACGACACGGATATCCGTGTCCGCCAGACGGACGCGGAGGTCGGATGCCTTTATTTCGTCATAGACGCCGACCAGCTGCGGATGCAGCAGGCGCGCCTGGCTTTCCGCCTGTTCGATATTGGTGTTGACCGTGATGGCGCAGACCTGCGCGTCGATGCTGTCGAGCACGTCGATGGTCTGTGTGCCGATCGAGCCGGTCGAACCCAGAATAGATAGTTTCTTCATTATATTTACCCAACCAGAATAAATGCATGGATTAACAGCTCAATTGCCGGAGCGACAAAAATAACGCTGTCGAACCGGTCGAGAACACCGCCGTGTCCCGGGAATATCCTGCCGTAATCCTTGATGCCGCTGCCGCGCTTGACCACGGAGAACGACAGATCGCCGATCTGTCCGAGAATCGAGCCGAAGAATCCCAGCACCGTGTACTGCAGCAGAATCGTGCTCAGCGAGTAGTCACAGACAAAGTGTACGCCGACGGCGTAGATCAGAGACAGGACGACCGCGCCGATCACACCGCCGATCGAGCCCTCGATGGTTTTCTTCGGGGAGACCTCCGGCGCGAGCTTGTGCCTGCCGAACGCCATGCCGGCAAACAGCGCGCAGGTATCCGATCCCCACGCCGCGAGAAGCGGGAGCAGGATGTAGACACTGCCGCTCGGCATATACAGGATGCGGATGAGCGACATGAGCAGATACGGCAGGACAACACCGGCGACAAATGCACCGGAAATGTCAGAAAATCCGTATTTTTTGTGGTTTTTCAGCAGGAAAATAAACAGAACCGCCAGCGAGATAAAGCCGGTGGCGCGGACCCAGAACTCCTGATTCGGCACCATCGATGAGGACACCGACGCCATCACTGCGGCAATCAGCATCGAGAGCATCTGCAGCGGTCCGCTGTGCTTGCCCGAAACCGCCGCGGTAAACTCCTGCGCGGCGCACACCGACAGAAAAACCATCGCGACAGTCGCCACAATCGGCGGGAAAAAATACAGTGCGAGAAGCACAAAAATTGCGCCGACCACACCAAAGATGACACGTGTTTTCATGTCTGTCACACTCCTCCAAATCTTCTCTGTCTCTGGTTGAACGACGCAATCGCCGCATCCAGATGCTCCGGCTTGAAATCCGGCCAGAGAACGTCGGTAAAATAGTACTCCGAATAGGCCGACTGCCACAGCAGGAAATTCGAAATCCGGATCTCTCCGCTCGGACGGATGATCAGATCCGGGTCCGGCATATCGGCGGTGTACAGATGGCGGGAGACGGTCTCCTCCGTGATGTCCTCCGGAGAGAGCTCACCGGTCTGTACCTGCTGTGCGATCGCACGGACGGCGTTCTTGATCTCGTCGCGGCCGCCGTAGTTGATGCACAGCGTCGCGTAGGCGGGATTGTCCAGTCCGGACGCCACCTCATCACATTCGTCGATCAAATCGCGGATATCCTCCGGCAGAACATGCAGGTCGCCGATGACCTGAACCGCAACATTGTTCTTCGCCATGTCCTCAATCGCTTCTTTGAGGTACCTGCGGAACAGATTCATCAGTGCGTCCACCTCGTCCTGCGGACGCTTCCAGTTCTCCGTCGAAAACGCGTACACGGTAAAGTACTTGACACCGATATCCTTGCTGTATGTCGCAATGCGGCGGAACGTCTCCGCTCCGGCGGCGTGTCCGGCTTTGCGCGGCATACCGCGCTTTTTCGCCCACCGTCCGTTTCCGTCCATGATGACGGCGATATGCTGCGGCACCTGCTGTGCAGCCTTCCCCTCGTCTTTTCCAAACAAATCAAACAGCGCCACGTGTTTCCCTGCCTTTCTGACGCGAATGCAAGATATGGGCGACTGCTTCAGCCGCCCATTTCCTTTTTTCCGGACCGCCGGAGACAGCGTCCCCGGCAGCCGTACCTATTTCGTTTAGATCTCGCTGAGCTCCTTGGACTTCTTGGCGGTCATCTCGTCAACCTTCTTGACGTACTTGTCCGTCATCTTCTGCATGTCCTTCTCTGCATCTGCGATTTCGTCCTCGCTGACCTCGGACTTCTTCTTGGCAGCCTTGAGCTTATCCATTGCATCGCGGCGGATGTTACGCAGGGCAACCTTGCTGTTCTCGCCCTCCTTGGCAACCTGCTTGATCAGGTCCTTTCTGCGCTCCTCGGTGAGCGGCGGGAAGTTCAGACGGATGAGCTTGCCGTCGTTCTGCGGATTGATGCCCAGATCGGAGGTCTGGATTGCCTTTTCAATTGCCTTGAGCAGAGAGGAGTCCCACGGCTGGATGGTCAGCGTGCGCGGGTCCGGAGACGCGATCGCCGCAACCTGACTCAGCGGCGTCTGTGCGCCGTAGTAGTCTACCTTGATCTTATGAAGTACGCCTGCGTTCGCGCGGCCTGCGCGGATGCCGCCCAGCGTGTCCTGCAGAACGTCCAGCGTCTTCTGCATTTTTGCTTCGTATTTCGAGTTATCCATAAATAATTCTCCTTCCTTTCGGGAAAAATTAGTCGTTCGTGGTGACGAGTGTGCCGACCTCTTCACCCATGACAGCGCGGTAGATGTTTTCCGGATCGCGGAGTGCAAATACCAGAACCGGAATGCTGTTGTCCATCGAGAGACTGGTTGCCGTGGTATCCATGACGCCGAGGCGCTCACGCAGGACGTCCATGTAGGTCAGCTCGTCATAGCGCTTTGCCTCCGGATTCTTTGCCGGGTCGGAGTCATAAACGCCGTCGATATTTTTTGCCAGCAGGATAATGTCCGCATTGATTTCCGCCGCACGCAGCGCCGCCGCGGTATCCGTCGAGAAGTACGGGTTGCCGGTTCCGCAGCCGAAGATGACGACGCGGCCCTTTTCCAGATGACGGGTTGCCTTGTTGCGGATGTACGGCTCTGCAATCTGACGCATCTCGATGGCGGTCTGAACGCGGACATCGACACCGCGCTGCTCGAGCGCATCCGCCAGTGCCAGCGCGTTGATCGTGGTCGCAAGCATGCCCATGTGATCGGCACGGGTACGCTCCATTCTTCCGCCGCCGTCCTTGACGCCGCGCCAGAAGTTTCCTCCGCCGACAACCACGCTCACCTGCGTGCCGGCGTCAATGCACTTCTTCAGAACATCGCAGACCGGACCGATGACGTCAAAGTTCAAACCGAACTTCTTGTCGCCGGCAAGAGCCTCTCCGCTGATCTTGATCAGTACTCGCTTGTATTTTGGTGTATCCATACCAACTATTCCTCCGAGAATTGTGATTCGAGCCAATGACAGAAATCACGTTTTTTGTTGTCTCTATTTTACATGATTGCAGTGGATATTGCAAATCGTTTCTGTGTTTTTTCTGGATGTTCCCCATATCCGCCAAAATATCCGGCTGTTTTGGTCATATTTTGGTATTTCCTTTGCAGTTACAATCCTGTTCCCGGCGTAAAATTGTTCCAAAAATCAACAAAATCCACCCATACACCCCGCTCTTCCGGCGGAAATCCGGTGTTTTCCGGCTGCGTCCGCCGTCACAGCAGCTCCCGATGCGGAAAGACCCCGCCGGATGCACCCGCCGTGCAGTCGAAAATCCGGATGCCGTGCACCTCGGCAAACACCTGCGCCGTCCGGTACGCCGCGGTCAGCCGCACATCGTCCGCCGGTCCGCATCCGATCAGGCGGATCTCCGTAAATCCGAGATACGCCGCAATCTGCATCATGGAATAGGCCGCGTGGCTGCCGCCGTAGACGACCGCGTACGCGTCCTCGCTGAATTTGGTCTGATGCTCGCCGTACCGGTTGAGATAATACTGATACACACCGAGATAGGAATACAGCACCGCGTCCGCCGGCAGTCCGTCCTGTCCCGCGAGATTGTCGCCGGCAAACACCGTACCGTTTTCCGCCGTGAGTATGCCGTTTTTCAGCCGTTTGAGCTGTTCCGGATTCTGAATGCCGATATAGCGCGGCACGAACAGATCCTGTTCCAGAAACGCACCGACGCCGAAAGTTTTCTCCGCTTGGAGAAACCGGATTTCCTCCGCCGAAAGACCGGTGCCGTCGCCGATGACAAAGCATCGGTTTCCGCGCTCCGTGCCGCGCAGTGCGCGCAGTGCTTCAAATTCCGCAAAGGACGCGCCGTTTGCGCGCGCCTCCGCCTGTTTCCTCTCTTTTTGATAATGCGGATACTGTCTCAGCCGGCAGTACTGATAGCGCATCCATCCCATGATATCGATTCCCATCCGAATCTCACCTTCCGTCTGTTTTTCTCCCAGTATACCACACCCGCCCCCGCCGCACAAAGCATGGGTTTCCGTCCGTCTGCGTTCCGGCAGAAAAAAATTGGCTAATCAACAAATGGAATTCCCTTTTGTGTACCAATATTTTAATTTTTTGTAAAATATCAATTATTTATGTTTTCTTTGCGTTTGTTGTGGTATTGTATTGTAAAGTATTTAGGATTCTGCCGATATCGCTCCGGCGGTTCATCTCACTGTTTACAGAGGAAGTATTGTTATGAACAGCTCCATTGTAACGAAAGAACAAAGAGAGTTTCGAATCAAACGGATTCTGGCATATTTCGCACTCTATCTGCTGGTGTTTGTCCTGCTGGAGAATCGCACGATCACTCCCTATCTGCTCAACAGCAGTCTGGATGCGAAAATCCCGTTCTGTCCGGTCTTTGTCATCCCGTATTTTTTGTGGTTTGTGTACATACCGCTTTCAGTTGCGGGGATTACACTGTTCTGCGGCGAAAAGCAATATGAACCGTTTGTTCGATCTCTGATTCTGGGGAATACGCTCTTTCTTGTGATCTCTTTCTTGTTCCCCAACGGACACACGCTCCGTCCGGTCCTCGAGGGCGGCGGATTGTGCACCCAGCTGGTCGGATTTCTCTACCGTATCGATACCTCGACCAACATCCTGCCGAGCATGCATGTGTTCACTTCGGTCGTCTGCTGTATTGCACTTTGCAAGACCGGACTGTTTCAAAAGCATCCGGCCGCCGGTCACGCCGTCCGCCTGCTGACCGTGCTCATCGTCCTCTCCACCGTTCTGATTAAACAGCACACGCTTCTCGATGTGGTCGCCTCACTGGCGCTCAATTTCTTCTGCTATGCGCTGTTCTACGAGGGACAGGTTCTGGTCACACCGAACCGGAAACAGAAGCATCGGATCTTCTGGTACGACGAATAACAAAACAGCCGTCAGAACGCTCTGCCGGCTGTTTTTTTCTGTTCAGTTTTCCTCGTCTCCGCTGTCCTGCTCGAGCTTTTCAAACCGTCTTTGATACATCTTTGCCGCGATGGTCAAACCGGCAAAGCACAGGACAAAGAAGAAGACTGCCATCATTCCAAATGTCAGCACGGCTGTATACAAGTCACCCCAACGGATGTAGCTGATGACTGACCAGACAGCGGAAAACGCTGCTGCTGCAATCAGGCTTACAGCCAGATTGGTCTTTCTGTTGGGCTCCAGTCTGCGGTCCCAGATGCCGTTTTTCAGGCACGCGATGCCCAGATACACCGACAGCGCCATAAACACAATCCATTCGCCGAGGATAGTCCGAAACTCCGTCACCCCGAAAACCGCCATCTGGATGAGCATGGCGGCGATCAGCGCCCAGAACGCAAACCAGCATCCGTTGTGCTCAATCCGGAGCAGTTTCTGCTCCTGCATCTCGTCCAGCTTATTTTTCTTCTTCATGAGAATCCTCCTCCCAGAACAAATCGTCCAGTGTCTTTCCAAGCTCCCTGCAGATGGCGATGCACAGCTTCAGGGTCGGGTTGTAATCCCCCGCCTCGATCATGCCGATGGTCTGGCGTGTCACGCCGATCCGCTTGGCCAGCTCGATCTGCGACAGCCCCTTTTCCATTCTAGCAAATTTCAGTTTTAAATTTTTCATGCCGCATCTACTCCTTGAGTATAGTATATCCCTCCCCGCTCGAAATGTCAATTATATTTTGCATAAAATATTTTTATTTTACATGAGTCAACTATTTTTATCTGCACATAGAAAAAAACACACCGGACAGATGTCCGGTGTGTCTGGATTCCGATGCGTATTCTGCTCAGAACATGGATTTGATATCGTGCGCCGGCATGCCGAAGCTGTCGGTGACGTTTTTGCAGGTGCAGTATCCGTCATAGGTATTGACTGCGGAATAGATCGCCGGATTATCGCGGCACGCCTGCTCGAGTCCCTTGTCCGCGATCTGGAGACCGTACTGCAGGGTCGCATTGGTCAGCGCAATCGTCGAGGTTCTCGGCACCGCGCCCGGCATGTTGCCGACACAGTAGTGGATGACGCCGTCTACGGTAAAGATCGGGTCGTCATGGCAGGTCACGCGGGTGGTCTCACAGCAGCCGCCCTGATCGACCGCGACGTCGACAATGACGCTTCCCGGCTTCATCTTTTTGAGATATGCCTTCTTCATCAGCTTAGGTGCGGTCTTTCCGGGGATGAGCACACAGCCAATGACGAGATCCGCCTCGGTCACCGCCTGCTCAATCGCCGCGTCCGTGCTGTACAGCGTCTGGATGCGCGAGCCGAACAGGTCGTCCAGATAGGCCAGACGGCGGAGGTTCATATCGATGATCGTCACGTCCGCGCCCATGCCGACCGCGAGCTTGCACGCATTGGTGCCGACATTGCCGCCGCCCAGAATGACGATTTTCGCCTTCGGCGTGCCCGGTACGCCGGAGAGCAGAACGCCGCGTCCGCCGAATTTCTTCTCGAGATACTTGGCGCCCTCCTGAATGCTGAGACGTCCGGCAATCTGGCTCATCGGAGCCAGCAGCGGGAGACTGCCGTCGCGCTCCATCAGCGTCTCATACGCCACGCCCTTGACGCCCGCCGCCATCAGTGCCTCCATCTGCGGCTTGTCCGCCGCCAGATGCAAATAGGTGAACAGAATCAGATCCCGATGGAAATACGGATATTCCTCCTCCAGCGGCTCCTTGACCTTGATCATCATCTCACTGACGTCCCAGACCTCCCTGGCGGTCTCCAGAATCACCGCGCCGGCCAGCCGGTATTCCTCCGTGGAGAATCCGGATCCCACGCCGGCATCCCGCTCGACGTATACTTCATGTCCGGCATCGACATACGCCCGCACGTTGTCCGGCGTCATGCCGACACGAAATTCATTGTTCTTGATTTCCTTTACACATCCAACTTTCATATCGAACCCTCCTTCTGCCCTCAGGCTCTGTTTCTCTGGTTACAGTATAGCACATTCGTGAGAAATAACAAGAGTTTCCAGAAAAAAGAAAACGTCCGGTCTGACGACCGGACGCCTGATTGATCTGTTGAAATAGCAGGGGTTACAGCTCCCCGTTCTGAATTGCCTGCATCGCGTGGAGGAGGGTCGGAAAGATGCCCGCGCACAGCGCCTGCAGCTGTTCGTCCGGTGTGGTCAGATCCGGAATCATCACGGGCGTACAGCCGGCGGACGCAGCCGCACGGATTCCGTTGGCGCCGTCCTCAAACACATAGCAGTCCTCCGGACGGCATCTCGCCTGCCGTGCGGATTCCAGAAAGATGTCGGGGGCGGGCTTGCCGTGCGGGACGGAAAATCCGCTGACCACCGCATCAAAATATCCGGTCAGACCTGCGCGCGCCAGATTCCGCTCGATGACCGCCTGCGGACTGCCGCTCGCCACGGCGAGACAGAGACCGCGGGATTTCAGATAATCCAGAATTTCATGCACGCCCGGCTTTTCCTCCGGCTGACGCTCCATCACGGTCTGCTCCACCCGCGCAAGCCCCCGCCGGACAAACGCGTCCGCGTCCAGCCCCGGGAAATGGGACTGTACAATGTTTCTCAGATGCTCCCCGCTCGTTCCGCACACCGCTTCTCCAAGCGTCGGGTCGTTTGTCATCCCGAATTCCTCCGGCAGATGATTCCACACGAAGCGGTAAATCTTCTCGGTATCAAACAGCAGTCCATCCATATCAAAAATCGCGCCTGATTTCATCTTGTCACTCCTCGTACAACGGTTCTATCCGTCAAAACAGAAAACAGCCTGAGAGCGGAATACTCCTGCCGCTACCTCTCGAGTATACCACAGGGAACGTCTCAGGCAAAGAGCATCCGGCGGATTTTGACGGAATTCCCTCTTTGTACTGCACACCTGATGATTAACCGCACGGTCGATTTGTGTTAGAATTCCAAAAGTGACCGGTTGGTCAAAAAAGGAGTGTCCTTATGAAACGAGAGGAAAAAAACCAGCAGACGCGGCAGAGAATTCTCACCCATGCCCTCTGCGAATTTGCACAGAATGGATATCAGGGCGCGTCGCTCGCTGTTCTGCGAGGCAGTGGTGATGCCGCCGCTGTATCTCGCGCTGGCGTTCGGCGGCATTGCACTGGCGACCGCACCGGCACCGGCGCTCTCCATTGTGCAGGAATTCCACACCAAAGGTCCGGTGACCCGCGCCCTGCTTCCCATGGCCGTTCTGGATGACATCGTTGCCATCGTCGTTTTCTTCACGGTCAATTCCTTCATTGCAAAGACCGTCTCCGGCGGCGCGGTGCCGCTCTATATGATTCCGGTCATGATTCTTCTGCCGCACTCCGGCGTCTCGCTCGTCTTTACCGGCATCGTCTGTTCGGTTCTGACCGGACCGGAGCCGGACCTCACCGTCATCGTTAAGGGTACGATTGCGGCGGCGGCCGTGATCAACGAGATCATCGCCGTGCTCGCGGCAAAGAAAGGCTTCGAACTCGCGGGAGAAATCAACGCCGCATAACAATTTCACAGACCAAAAAGCTCCGAGGCATCGGCTGATGTCTCAGAGCTTTCTTTGTTTTCCCGGCCGTTCAGGCCTGCTGTGCCAGCTGTCTGGCGATTTTCTGTGCCGTCGGCGTGACTGCCAATCCGTCCTGACTGGTCTCGCGCAGGCATCCCGGCAGCAAACGGCCGATCCGGCGCATCGAATCGATTACCTCGTCCGGCGGAATCACACTGCGGACGCCCGCCAGCGCCATCTGTGCGGAGACGACGGCGTTGACCGCACCGGACACGTTGCGCTTGACGCAAGGCACCTCGACCAGACCGGCGACCGGATCACAGGTCAGTCCCAGCATATTCTTGAGCGCGAGCGCCGCGGCGTGGAGGATCTCCTCGTCCGTACCGCCCTCCAGATAGGTCACGGCACCGGCCGCCATCGCGCTCGCCGAACCGATTTCCGCCTGACAGCCGCCCTCCGCCCCCGAGATACTTGCACTCGCCGCGAGAACCTCACCGATTCCTGCCGCCGTAAACAGTGCCTCGGTCATCCGATCCTCGTCCACCTGCTTCTGCGATTCATAGGTGAGCAGGACGGCAGGGATGACACCGCAGGAGCCTGCGGTCGGCGCGGCGACAATCCGCTTCATACAGGCGTTAGACTCCGCCATTTTCACGGCCTTCTCCATCACCTCCGACAGGTACTCCCCCGCCAGATGGTTTCCCTCTCTGCGGTACTGCTCCAGCTTCGCGCCGTCTCCGCCCGCCATACCGCTGGCAGAGCGCAGTTCGGCGGAATATCCCGCGTCCGCCTGCTTCATCGCGCGGTACATCTCGCGCATGGTATCAAATGAATCTGCCTCGGAGACGTTTCTCTCCCGCTGGTCGCTCTGCATCACGATCTTCCAGAAAGGGAGATGCTCCTGCTCTGCGCGGGCGGCAATCTCCTGCAAGGTCAAAAAAGCCATGGTTTATTCCTCCTCCAGACTGTAATAGGTCACTTTGTGGATTCCCTCCAGATGGCGGAGCCAGGCGATGGACTCCTTCGGCACTTCCTGATCACACTCGATGACCATGACCGCATTGCCGCCGCGGCTCGCACGATACAGACGCATCTCGGCAATATTGACCGACTTGTGGGCCAGCATACTGGTGACCTCCGCGATATGACCCGGCTGATCCTGATTGTGGACGATCAGCGTCGGATACTCGCCGGAAAAGTTGGCAGACAGGTCGTCGATGCTCGCAATATTGATGCGTGATCCGCCGATGGATTCGCCGACGACGCGCAGCTCTCTGCCATTGACGCCGGTCAGAATGAGCAGGACGGAATTGGGGTGCGCCTCGCGCAGGTCCGCCTCGCCGAACGACAGCTCGATCCCCTGCTCCCGTGCGACAGACAGGCTGTCCGGTATCCGGACGTCGTCCGGTTTCATGCCGAGCAGTCCGGCGGTCAGCGCCAGATGGGTGCCGTGACCCTTTCCCGTCAGCAGAAACGAGCCGTGCAGCAGGATTTCCGCCTTTTTGAGCGGCTCCGCCAGCAGCTTGCGCGCGACATATCCGATTTTCACCGCACCGGCTGTGTGGGAGCTGGATGGACCGACCATCACCGGACCGACGATATCAAACAGATTCATGGGTTTTCCTCCTTTACCTGATATCATTCTATCTGTTTTTCCCAACTTGTCAATCACTCAAAAGGATGCAATAATCCGAAAAAAGACAAATCGTACCACTCCTGTGTCGTTCCTCCCTCTGTGAAAAACACCCTCCGATCCGGAAAGTGCTCCGGTTCGAAGGGTGCATTTTCTGTTTCATTCCAGATTGAGCAGGGTTTTCAGATGGTCGCAGTATAGCGATTGAATGCCCGGAAGGGTACCCAGACCGCTTCGGACACAGTACACCGCGATGCCGTCCTGCTC
This sequence comes from Clostridiales bacterium, assembly GCA_022775385.1. Taxonomy (GTDB): domain Bacteria; phylum Bacillota; class Clostridia; order Oscillospirales; family Butyricicoccaceae; genus Butyricicoccus_A. The sequence continues at coordinate 7,859 of JALFIV010000011.1, read as the reverse complement.
CAGCCGGCTCTTCCAGCTGTCCGGCTGGTCGCCCGCCATGTCGTTGACCGCATGGTCGCCGGCGACGAGCATGAGCGGCACGAGCGTGACGCTGTGGACATCTCTCTCGCAGAGCCTCTTGCGGATGTCCGTGAGCTCCGGCCATCCTTCCACCGTGCCGACCAACATGTCCGGCCGTCCCAGCAGAGAGAACGCCGTCTGGAGCGCCGGATAGACCATGTTGGAAAAATGTGCGGTGCCATGCCCCATAAAGACTACCGCACGCTGATGCTCTGCGGGGTAGCGGTCGGACAGCAGACGGGCGATATACCGCAGCGATGCCGTGTCCGAGAGCAGCGGCTCTCCCACAAGCAGAGAGTCGAACAATTCCCGCTTTTCTGCCGCGATCCGGCAGATTTTGTCGTATTCGATGCCGCACAGCAGGTGGGTCGGCTGGACGGCGACGGTCTGATACCCGCGCGACGCGAGCCCATCCAGCGCCTCCTCCAGCGACAGGACGGTCTCACCGCGTTGTTTCAGGATGCGGCGGATGGTCGGGCTGGTAAAGGCGCGGCAGAATGTCCAATCGGGCGCCGTGCGGCACATCGCCCGCTCGACCGCATCAATGCTCTCCCGCGCATGCGGAACACTCGTGCCGAAGCTGACGAGAAGCAGTGCTTGTTTCATTTGATTTCCTCCGTTGCTTGCTGACAGGCCGCGCGGAATTCTTCCATCGTCCGCCGCGGCTCCATATTCAAAATCTCACACACCTCACAGAGCATCGGCCGCCGCAGTCCGCACCGCGCAAGCAGTTCGGCATCGGCAAACACCTGCTCCGGAGCGGCGTCGCACACCAGATGTCCCTCGTGGAACACCAGAATCCGCTTCGCCCATCGCCAGGCAAACTCCACATCGTGCGTCGAGATTACGAGCGCGATCCCCTGCCGTTCCAGCTGTCCGAGCGTCTGTTCGAGCAGCCGGGTGTTTGCCGGATCGAGCGACGCGGTCGGCTCGTCGAGCAGCATGATCCGCGGCTGCATCGCGAGGACATCCGCCAGCGTCACGCGCTTTTTCTCTCCGCCGGACAGATACTGCGGCGCGCGATTGCGGTATTCGGTCAGATCCAGCTGTTCCATCGTCCGGTCGACCCGCTCGGCGGCCTCCTGTTTGGACAGTCCGAGGTTCATCGGACCGAAGCTGATCTCCTGCCGGACGGTTCCCGCGAGAATCTGGACATCCGGCTCCTGAAAGACCAGTCCGACACTGCGGCGCAGGCGGTTTCTCTCTTTGCCGGACGCGCCCACCGGCTGTCCGTCCAGCAGGATTTTTCCGCGTTTTGGGGTCAGAACGCCGTTTGCCAGCAGAAAAAATGTGGATTTTCCCGCACCGTTGCTGCCGAGCACCGCGATGCGCTCGCCCGCGCCGATCCCGACCGTGCAATCGGTCAGCGCATCCGTGTGCTCGTCATACGAATAGCACACCTGCTCGAGTTGAAGAATCTCCTGCATTATTTCCTCCTTCGTTATGCGGCCGTCAGTGCGACCGACGCAGCCATCGCCCCGGTGATCAGAACGGAAAACAGCACCTGCATCGGACACAGCGGCTTGTGCTCCTCCAAAAAGCGGATCTCTCCGTCATAGCACCGGCTCTCCATCGCGTCGAGATAGGCGCCCGCCCGCCGCAGGCTGGAGGCGAGCAGATTGCCATAGACCTGTCCCGTGGTTCGGATGCTCCGGCGCACGCCGTCGTAGCCCAGCCGGCTCGCCGCCGCATGGTTCATATTTCCATACACAGACAGCAGAACAAACAGATACCGATAGATCAGCACCGCAAGCTCGATGACAACCTTCGGCACATGGAGTCGGCGCAGGACGGACAGAATCTCCGGCATCGGCGTCGACAGGCTGAGAAAAAACAGACAGCTCACCGCGCCGAGCGCCCGGGCGATGACCAGACGGGCGGTGCGCTGTCCCGCCTCCGTGATGACAAACCAGCCGAACGATACCACCGCATCCGCCGAGGTGCCGGCATCCCACACGAGCGCAAGGCCGGAGAGCAGGACAAACACGGCGGGCAGACTGAGCAGAGAGAAATATTCATGCAGATGCAGTCCGCCGATCAGCACCGTCACACAGGACAGCGTCAAAAACAGCAGAAACGGCGGGAGCGGATGGCGGGAGCACAGACAGAGAACCAGCAGAATCACACTGAGTGCGGCTTTTCCCGCCGGATTGTACGCCGCCAGATGCGACTGCTGGGCATATCGGTCGATCGGCAGAATCGAACCGTGGGAATGATGTCCGAACAGCAGAAGAAAACCTGCGCCGGCGAGACAGATCACCGCGAGGAGCGGCGTCGGACACAGGCCGGTAAACAGGCTCCACAGCACGAAAACTGTCAGAATCACTGTGAGATACATACATGATTTCCTTTCAAAAAAAGTGCAGGAAATCGCTTTATTCCGTCAGAATTCCTGCACTTTTCCGTTCTTTTATTGGTCTTCGTCCTTGGAATACTTTTTGCGCGCGACCAGATAGCCGAAGCCGAACGAGAGAATGCCGACACCGATGCCGGTCTGAATGCAGAAGAACAGGCTCTCCACCTCTCCCGGCAGTTCGCCGCCGATTGCCTGCTCGAGCACCGGCTCAAACCACGGCTCATGCTCCTCTCCGGTGATCTGAGAAATCTTCTGACTTCCCGCGTCGTCACTGCCGCCAAACTCTGCACCCTTGAGCGCAAACAGCGGGACAAGCGCAATCAAAACAACGAGAATAAGAGAGAGCAATACAACTTTTGACTTTTTCATCTCATGCATCTCCCTTCAGAAAACCGATTTCCCGAAGCTCGGGCTTGGCATAGGTCTGCAAACCGATCACGATGACCATGGTCAGCAGTCCCTCGATGACGGCGAGCGGGAGCTGGGTCGGTGCAAACACACCGAGAAATTCCAGCGCACTTGCCGCAATGCCGCCGGTCGGGCTGGGATACGCGAGCGCAAGCTGTACGCTCGTGACGCAATAGGTAAACAGATCCCCCAGAAATGCCGCCGCAAAGACACAGATATTCTGCGAAAGCTTGGTCTTTCGGAGCAGTTTGTACAGCAGAACACTGACAATCGGTCCGGCGATCGCCATACTGAAGGTGTTGGCTCCAAGTGTCGTCAGACCACCGTGCGCCAGCAGAATGGCCTGAAAGATCAGGACAATGATGCCGAGAATCGCCGTCGCCGGTACGCCGAACAGAATCGCCGCCAGACCGGTACCGGTCATATGACTGCACGAGCCGGTGACAGACGGGATCTTGAGCGACGAGATGACAAATACAAAGGCACCTGCCATCGCCAGAATGAGAAGAGATCTGCGTTTTTCCTCCACAAGATGCCGGATTGCAATCACGCCGGCTGCCAGAAACGGGATGCAGACGGCGCCCCACACAATACAGTAGGCGGGCGGCAGATAGCCTTCCATGATGTGCATCGCACAGGCTCTCTTGGGTACGCAGAGGGCCGCACTGATGACAACCGAAAAGGCGAATAACATTCGTTCACGCTTTGTCATAGTTTTTCCTCCTGAAAAAAATAGTTTCACCACAGAAAAAGCCTTTCTCATGACAGAGGAAGGCTCGGCAGGAAAGCACCCGTCCTGTGGTGCTGTTTTTTCCTGTGCACGCGTTTTGTCCGTCCGCAGCACAGTTTCTACCAAAATTCCTTCGGCAGATATGAATGGAAAGGCAGGTCTTCCGGCTCAGGCATCTCCGCTCTGCTTCTCCTTCCCGTGTGTACCCCCACAGTGGATGTGTGTGAAGCAGAACTCCTCCTCAACGGCGGCGGTCCCGCATGGTCTTTCACCATTTCCCTATTCTCCCAAATGCAGGAATGCATTCGGGCACCTTGCCATTTTTTATTACTATATCATACCGGATCGGTGAAAGCAACCGCTTGGGCTATTGAATGCTTTGAAAAATAATGACCTAACTCCATATCGACGTCTTTCTCAAACTCTTTCGTTTCTCATTTTCCAGCATTCCAGGCCAATTGCATTCAGTGAAATGTCGTACGATTTCCCAAAATTCCATCAATTATTACAATTGACTAAATTATGGATGAATGCTATATTATCAGAGGAGGTGAAAAGGAAATGAAATTATCAAAATCAAATCTCTATCTGATTCCTCTTTTTCTCGGTATCCTGCTGATCCTTGCCGGAATCGTCTTGCAGGTGCCTTCCGATGAATTGACATTATATCAAATATTAGATGGCGAGTCTTCGGTTGTCGAAGAGTACGTAGGCGGAGATGCTTACAATTTTATCATCGGGGCTTCGCTGGTCGGCGGCAGAATTGCCGGCATGCTTGCGGTAAAAGCAATCACTATTGTCGGCGGTATTCTTTCCATCGGCATCGCAGTATTCCTGTATGCAGTCTCATCCCCTGCTGAACCAAAATCAGCAGATGCTTTTCATGATTCTGCACCAGAATCATGTTATCAAAACGAAGAGTGAATTCCATTATGGTATCAGAAACTCCTGCATTCAATGGATGTTTTCAGATTGTAGTTCATTTACTTCCATTTTGTGATAGAATAGTTCGATCAATGAGAAAGGCGGCAGGCAGTATGGATGAATTGGCACTGCAGGAAGTACAGGGTATGACAGACAAGCAGTTTGAGAAACTAAACCGGCTTCTTTTTAAATTCCTGCAAAACCAATTGACGGAAATCCGAAATGAGACGGATGAAACCGTCAGAAACAGAAAACTGGACGCGCTGTTGGAGTTGGTTCAGTCGGAAATAGAAAACTGAGAAACAACATCTGCGTGGGAAGCAATTCACACCGGGAACCATCCCCAAAAACGACAGGACCGAAGCAGGATACCGCTGTTTCGGTCTTTTTTTGCAGCTGTTTCACTCTGCATCGCACAAAAAAGGAAATGCCGATCGCTTGGAATCGGCATTCCCTTATGAGGATTGAGGAGACTTAGATGACAATTTTTTATTACCGCCCGACTTTTACCCAGATATTATTATTGCGGCTGGATTCCAGACAGGCATCGACGAACTCAATACTAATTCACAAGAAACAATACTAATTCTAAAATACAAGGACATCTGGTGATATCTATGCTGAAATACCTCTCTCTCGCACAGTGGATAAAGAATCAGATACAATCCGGTAAGCTTCTCCCGGGAGCCAAGCTGTATTCGGAATCACAATTATGTGAAATCAGATTACTTCGTGAAGCCATAAACACGATGGATGGTCATGATTTCGAATACTTCTGCGCTGATCTTTTGAGAAAGAATGGGTTTGATAAAGTGGAAGTGACGAAAGGAAGTGGAGATCAAGGGATTGATATTATCGCGTTCAAAGATGGAATCAAATACGGAATTCAATGTAAATGTTACACTAACGATATTGGAAACTCTGCTGTTCAAGAAGCATTTTCCGGAAGATCGTTCTATCGTTGCCATGTAGCAGCTGTTCTCACCAATAGGTATTTCACTTCCTCTGCGAAAGAACTGGCGGAAAACAACGGAGTTTTGCTGTGGGATAGAGACCGTTTAAATCAACTGTGTGAAGTTTTGGAGCATTAACAAAAATTCCATTCCGAATAAGCTAATCAAAATAAAACCCGCCTCCGGTGCGCCAACACCAGAGACGGGCATATAAGGGGCAGATAGATTTCCTACGTCTATCTGCCCCTTTATTATATTATACATTTAGGAAAGGAAAATAAAGGGAAGGTTATTTACGATTAAAAATTTCAAATTATTCCCACTCAATCGTACCGGTCGGCTTCGGCGTCAGGTCAAACAGCACGCGGTTGACACCTGCCACCTCGCCGGTGATGCGGGCGGTGATGTGCTGCAGCAGGTCGAAGGGAACATTCTCTACGGTGGCAGTCATGGCATCCACGGTATTGACTGCACGGATAATGACACACCATTCATCCGCCCGCTTGTTATCGCGAACGCCGACGCTCTTCAGGTCCGGGATCGCAGTAAAGTACTGCCACACCTTACCCTCCAGACCATTCTTCGCAAACTCCTCCCGAAGGATGGCGTCAGACTCCCGAACCGCTTCCAAACGATCTCGCGTGATGGCGCCCAGACAGCGTACACCCAGACCGGGACCCGGGAACGGCTGGCGGTAAACCATGTTATCCGGCAGGCCAAGGGCCTTTCCGCAGGCACGAACCTCGTCCTTGAACAGCATCTTCAGCGGCTCCACCAGTTCAAAGTTCAGGTCTTCCGGCAGACCGCCCACATTGTGATGGCTCTTTACCGCTTTCACAGTCTTGGTGCCGGACTCGATGATGTCGGGGTAGATCGTGCCCTGCGCCAGGAAGTCGATTCCTTCCAACTTCCGAGCCTCTTCCTCGAATACGCGGATAAACTCGGCGCCGATGATCTTCCGCTTGCGCTCGGGATCAGCCACACCGGCCAGCTTATCGAGGAAACGGTCGACCGCATCTACATAGATGAGGTTCGCATCCATCTCGTCACGGAATACCTGTACGACCTGCTCCGGCTCTCCTTTGCGCAGCAGTCCGTGATTGACATGTACACAGGTCAGCTGCTTGCCAATCGCCTTGATGAGCAGAGCCGCGACCACAGAAGAGTCCACACCGCCGCTGAGGGCCAGCAGGACCTTCTTGTCCCCCACCTGACGGCGGATCAGCTCAATCTGATCGGCGATGAAATTATCCATGTTCCAGTTGGCCTCGGCATGGCACTGACCAAACACAAAATCCCGCAGAACAGCCTCTCTGTCGGCGTCATCAGCGGGCAGAGCGGGCTCACCCTTATGATCGGCGCACAGAATTGGCAGACCGGAGCCATATACCGCTTCGCCGGCGTCAATCTCAACGCCATCAATCACACGATTGGGGCCGCCGTTGAGGATAATGCCTTTCACACCGGGCAGGGCCGCCAGCTGGCCGGCGGTGATATCGTGGGGATGAATCTCTGTGTAGACTCCCATTGCTCGAATTTCCCGCGCAATTTTCGGATTCTCCTCACTGCCCAGATCCAAAATCAGAATCATGTCCTGTTTCATAAAAGCCTCCTGAAAAAATAATACTCTGTAAGGTTATCCTACCACAAAAGATGTATATCATGCAATAAAAAAGCAGTGTTTTTTGATAAATATCTCCAAAAAACATTGTTGAACTGCCGAAGATTTTCGTCACCATGCAAATCATTCTTTTAATCTGCAGAATCTCATTGGTGCCCTAACCAAAAGAGACCCCGAAGGATTTCTCCTTCAAGGTCTCTCAGAATATTGTTTTTTACACTTTGGTTAAAAAGCGGAGTGCGAAATGACATAGAGTGACCTAAATTATTATTATGTCACATCATTCACTTTTTCATAAGGCTTCCAATCACAACATCCAGTGAAAAAGGGAATGCCGATCGCTTGGAATCGGCATTCCCTTACAAGGATTGAGGAGACATAGATGACAATTTTTTCTTCTGTATTACCGTCCAACCGTTACCCAGACATTGTTGTTTCGGTTGGATTCCAGGCACGCATCGACGAACTCGATGCCCTTGACGCCGTCAGAAACCGTCGGATAGCGGAAGGTGCCCGGGTCGCCGCCAGTTTTCTTGGCGATCAAATTGACGCAGAAGCCGTGGTAGATGTTGCCGAATGCCTCATAGAAGCCCTCAATGTGGCCGGACGGCAGACGGCACAGCTCCTTGGCTGCCGGATATAAGTAGTCGCGGTTGGTGGTGTAGGTCTGCGGCGGCTGGTTGATGCGCGTGACGCGCAGCTCCCACGGTTTGAGATGGCTCCACTCAATCGAGCCCTTCTCACCGAAAATCCGCACCAGAAGCTCGGTTTCGTGTCCCATGGCGACCTGAGAGGTCCAAATCATGC
>JALFIV010000005.1 GCA_022775385.1 Clostridiales bacterium | reverse complement strand
GAGCAGGTCGGGTTGAACATCGGTCTGTGCAGGTCGAGCGTATACATCGTTACCGAAGAGTTCAGTGCAGAGTTAAATGAGGAGAGGATTGCACCAAACAAAACGGCGGCGAAGAAACCGAGAACCGGTTTCGGCATCATGGTGACAACCATAGTTGGGTACGCCATATCCGAGGTCTCTGCCAGACGGGCGAGCTGTGCCGGAGAGAGGAAATCATGGTTCTGCATGTAGTACACCATCGGACCACAAATTGCGATAAACAGTGGTGTACAACACTTGAGGAAGCCGGCATAAAGTGCGCCCTTCTGTGCTTCTTTCAGATTCTTTGCACCCAGCGTGCGCTGAATGATTGCTTGGTTGGTGGACCAGTAGAACAGGTTATTCACAACCATTCCAGTAAACAGAACCGGCCATGGAATCATGGGCGCCTGTGCGTTTGCCGGATTGATGGCGTTAAATTTCTCGGCAGGAATGCCGCTGACAAAATTCTGAATGCCCTCGATCGGATTGCCGTGGCCGAATACGGTGAGAGCAATGAGAGGTAGCGCAATTCCGCCGACAATCAGACCGATGCCGTTGACGGTGTCCGATACTGCAACCGCCTTCAGTCCGCCGAAGATAGCATAGATTGCGCCGATAATACCGATTGCGGTTGCGGTGAGCGTGACACCCATCAGCTGCGGAACATGAAGAAGATCGCTGATTCCGAAGATCTGATTGAATACCAGCGCGCCGGAGTAAAGTACTGTCGGGAGGTAGGTGAGAAGATATCCAAGCAGGAGCAGGACGCAGATCAACCGACGAAGGGTTGCGTCGAATCGCTGCTCCAGAAATTCCGGAATTGTTGTCATACCCATTTTCAGGTATTTTGGAAGCAAAACAAATGCCAGAATAATCAGTGCGACGCATGAGGTGGCTTCCCAAGCCATCGGACCCATGTTGGTAGAATAACTTTGACCTGCCTGACCGACAAGCTGTTCGGTGGACAGATTTGTCATCATAAGTGAACCGGCGATGACCGGACCGGTCAGACTTCGTCCTGCCAAAAAGTAACCGTCTTGTGTATCCAATTGTTCGTCGCGTGTTTTATACCACGAGATAATTGCTACAAGAACAGTAAACAGGATGAAGGAGATAATAATAAACATAATAACCCTTTCTTTCCAATAAAAAGCTGCGAAATGATATATCATGAAACAATGGCCGGCGCTGTTTTATGACAAGAATATGATAGTAAAAATAATATTAATTCTCCATTGATATTTTGCGAAAATAATTATTGAATAACATTTCAAATCCGATACAACTTGAAACACGATATTTTTTATCAAAATATCGCAGTAATAATAGAAGATCAATAAAAATAATAGGAAATATAGAGAAAAATTCAGCGAAATTCATCAACAAAATAATATTAATTGTAACATATTCTGTGCTGGATTCCGTTTGACTAGGGAGGGGTATGAATACATTTCTGTTGTATGTACGGAGTTTTTCTTCAATATCTTGCGATTTCAGACAAAGTGTGACAAAACATGCTGTCGGAACCATGCAGGACAGACGTGCGGTGTCTGACGGAGCAATAGAGTTATGGGACAATTCTTTCAAATTGTGTACCATTGTATAAAAAATTCTTGTTATATTTACAAATAGTTCAATTTCAGTGGTATTCCGGTGCGCTATAATACGATTACAGGTCAAAGAGAGAGAAAAGGCAGGAATCAGAATGAAGATTACATGGTACGGAACCGCATCGATTGGACTGCAGGCCGGCAGAGAAAAGATTCTTTTCGATCCGTTTATCACCCTGCGCGGCGCGGAGAATAAGACAAGTGTACACGATTTTTCCAACTATCGGACAATCTTCCTCACACACGGACATTTGGATCATCTGGCGAGCATCCCGCAGATTGTCAAGAAGCGGAACACGAAGATTTACTGTACGCCGGTGCCGGCGGGTACACTGCGGCGAAAAGGGGTAAGTCCGGAAAAGCTGCATACAATAAAACCGGGAAGAACCATTCAGGCAGGAGGCATTCGTCTCACGGTGCTCCCGGGAAAACATGTCGTGTTTGATAAAAAGCTGGTATTGGAAACACTGCTTTGTCCGCGTTTCCTTCGGTATGCCTATAATATTCCCTATCTGTACTTGCAGAACCGGCAGTGCCCGGAGAAGCATGAAACCGTCTCCTATCTGATCGAAACCGAGGGAAGAAGAATCCTCCTGCTCGGAAGCATGGGTATTGACATGTATCCGGTCGACGTCGATCTGCTGATTCTGCCCTATCAGGGAATGAGCAATCTGATCTGTCAGGCAAGTGAAATTGTCGCGCGCGTTCAGCCGAAAACGATCTTCCTCGACCATTTTGACAACGCTTTTCCGCCGCTCAGTCAGCATATCGATACGGGACCGTTTGAAGAGCATATGAAAAAAACATTTCCTCACATCAACGTAATCTCTCCGAAAGTAAAGGTGACCTATGAGTTTTAAGGGAAAATGGCTGCAGTACGCCTCGCTGGTTGCATTCGGCGTGGCAGTATACGCGCTGTTGACACATTTGGATGTGCTGTTTGTGGCACTCCGGTATTTGTTTCAGGTACTGGAGCCGATACTGATCGGCGCGGCCATCGCATTTATCCTGCATATCCCGCTTGTTCGGATGGAGTCCCTGCTCAGCCGCGTCAAACCGCTCTCGCAAAAACCTGTTCTGTTGCGGTTCCTCAGTCTTCTGGTGACTATTGTCGGCATCCTTCTGATTCTGGCGCTGGTTATTGTACTTGTGATTCCGAATCTGGTGTCCGCAGTCAAGGAAATAGCTCTTCTGACACCGGCTCATCTGGAGAGCATCTCGCCGGCGCTGTATGAAAGCATCCAAAACAGCGGCCTGCTGTTGGAATGGCAGAACAATACCGACCTGCTGTCGCTTCTGTTTGGTTCCGTTACCCAGCAGAAAGGACTGCTATCTGCATTAGGGAACGCGGTTACCTCTGTTTTCGGAACACTGGGCAATATCCTGTTGGGAATTGTCATTGCGTGCTATCTGCTGATGAATCAGGAGACGCTGAAGCGTCAGTACCGGAAAGTGCTGCACGCTTACTTTCCCCATTCGTTTGAGAAGAGAATCGATCGGTTTGCCGCGCTGATGAGTGAGAAGTTTTCCAAATTTTTCACCGGACAGCTTGCGGAAGCGGTGATTCTGGGAATTCTGATGTTTTTCGCCTTTGCCGTGGCGAGACTGCCATATGCCAGCCTGATTGCGGTGCTGACTGCGGTTACCTCTCTTATCCCGTATATCGGTGCGTTTTTGGCATGTGCAGTCGGCGCGCTCATTATTGTTATCCAAAATCCGACCAAGGCAATTATCAGCATTATCGTCTTCCAGCTTGTTCAGCAGATTGAAAACCGCTTTATCTATCCGCACGTAGTCGGAAAATCCGTCGGATTGAGCGCATTCTGGACGATGATTGCCATTATTCTCGGCGGCAAACTGTTTGGCCTCACCGGAATGATTTTGTTTATTCCCCTGATGGCTGTCATCTATACTCTGGTGCGCGAGGACGCCAATCAGCGCATTCTCAGAAAGCAAGCGTTGACAGAAAGGAAACCAACGACATGAGAAGATTCTTGGAAAACTGGAAATGGAAGATACAGCGTTTCATGTATGGCCGGTACGGCATGGATGAGTTGACAAGCACAGCGGTTCTTATCAGCCTGCTGCTGTGGCTGATCTCGATATGGTTTTCACTCCGATGGCTAAATACTGCGGCATTTGTTATCATGGTCTGGGCCTGCTGGAGAAGCTATTCCAAGAACATTCCCAAACGGCGGCAGGAAAACGACACGTTTCTGCGGTTGGTGCACAAGCCGAAAAGCTGGTTTGGATTGCAGCAGAACCGCTGGCGCGACCGAAAGACACATCGCTACTTCCATTGCTCGGGCTGTAAGGCTGTCCTGCGTGTTCCAAAGGGACGCGGCATGGTTGAGATCACCTGTCCCAAGTGCGGTGCAGTGATCCGGAAAAAGACATAACAAAAAACCACCGTCTGTAAAAACGGTGGTTTTTTTAGGTTAATCCCGTGAGATCATTATCCCGTAAGCGATCTGTGCGGCGGTGGTGAGGTCGGTTACCGTCGTATATTCCTGACAGGTGTGACAGCGGAACATCGCGGTCGCCGGAACAATTCCCTGAATACCATGCTGTACCAGATGGTTGTTGTCGCTTCCGCCGAAGGTGGAACAGAGCGCGGGGGAGAGTCCCAGCTCGGTGCAGACCCGGAGATAGCGGGTGACAACCGGAGCATCCGCCGGCACGTGATACGCCGTGACATGACGCTGTGTGTGCACGGTGACTGACGCCCCGATTTGTTCGGCGGCCTGTTCCGCACACTGCCGGATCTGTTTCATGAGGTCTGTGGCGTGCGCATCGGTGTAGCTGCGGATTTCTCCGCTCACCGTACAGCCGTCCGGTACGATGTTGTCCGCGGTACCGCCGGAGATCGTGCCGACGTTGACGGTCGAATCGCCGATTCGGCCGTGCGGGAACCGGGTAACCGCAAGCGAAGTGGCTCGAATCGCATGAATGCCGGATTCCGAAGAAAAACCGGCATGAGCCGCCCGTCCGCTGAATTCTGCACGGAAAGAGAGAATGGTCGGTGCCTGAATGGCAGCGCTCCCCATACTTCCGGTCAGATCGAAGACATAAGCCTGTTTGGATTGGAGGCGGGAGAAATCAAATGCCTGAATACCGACACAATAGGGTTCCTCCGCGGCGGTGACCAGCAGTTCAATCGGACGATGCGGAACACCGGATTGCATCAAAACCGCCAATGCTTCCAGAATCGCCGCAATCGCCGCGGCATCGTCCGCACCGAGCACCGTTGTTCCGTCGGAGGTGATTATTCCATCCGGCGACAAAACCATGGTTTTTCCGCGCGAAGGCTCTACCGTATCCATATGCGCGCACAGAAGAAGGGGAGGAAGCGGGAGCGTGCCGTCGATATAGGCGTAGAGATTTCCGGCATTGCCGCCGATGCGCTCCGCCGCATCATCTTCAACCGGAGTGATACCGAACGCGCGGAGTTTTCCGATAATCCGGTCACAGACTGCACGCTCACCGCGCGAAGGGCTGTCCGTTTCAACCAGTTGTCCGAACAGAGACACCAATCGTTCAGATTGAATGGGGAATTGCATCAAGAAAATCAGATCCTTTTCGTAGGTTATGACCGTATCATAATCACCGAACACGCATTTGTCAAGCATCAGGATCAGAAGAAAATGGAAAAGAATACAGTTTCACAGTTTCTTTTCACAAAAGGGAATAATATAGGAAAAGGGATTGACTTTTCTTCTTTGATGCATTAAACTGTAACAGTAAAAACTACAAAAGAAAAGAGTGAATGATGTGAAACTATTACTGTTGGTTGTTTACTTCGCTGTTTTGGTCGGCATCGGCTTCTACTGCCGCCGCCATGCAACGGATGTCAATGGCTTCGTCCTCGGCGGACGTTCGGTCGGCCCGTGGCTGACGGCGTTTGCCTACGGCACCTCCTATTTCTCGGCGGTTGTGTTCGTTGGATACGCCGGACAGTTTGGATGGAAGTATGGTATTGCCGCGACATGGGCGGGTATCGGCAACGCGATCATCGGTTCGCTGATGGCGTGGGCGATTCTCGGACGACGCACCCGTATTATGACCCAGCATCTGGATTCGGCAACCATGCCGACCTTCTTCGGCAAGCGCTTTGAAAGCCGTTCGCTGAAAATCGGAGCTTCGGTCATCATCTTTGTATTCCTGATTCCGTACACCGCTTCGCTGTACAACGGTCTGTCCCGTCTGTTCGGCATGGCATTCAACATTGACTACTCGGTCTGCATCATTTTGATGGCAGTTCTGACCTGTATCTATGTCACCGTCGGCGGCTATATGGCGACGGCAATCAATGACTTTATTCAGGGCATTATCATGCTGTTCGGCATCGTGGTTGTCATTGCCGCGGTTCTCTCCAGCAAAGGTGGTCTGATGACCGCACTGGATGGTCTGGCACGCGTTACGGATACCGCTGTCACGGACACTCCGGGTATCTTTGCTTCGTTCCTTGGACCGGATCCGGTCAATCTGCTCGGCGTTGTCATCCTGACCTCCCTCGGCACATGGGGCCTCCCGCAGATGGTTCAGAAGTTCTACGCCATCACGGATGAGTCCGCAATCAAGAAGGGTACGATTATTTCGACGCTGTTTGCACTCGTTGTTGCCGGCGGATGCTACTTCCTCGGCGGATTCGGCCGCCTGTTTTCCGATCAGATTGATATTGAGGCAAACGGATTTGACTCGGTCATCCCGACCATGCTCTCCAATCTGTCTCCGATTCTGATTGCACTGGTTGTCGTTCTGGTACTCTCCGCGTCCATGTCCACGCTGTCCTCGCTCGTCATTACCTCGAGCTCCACGCTGACGCTGGACTTCATCAAGGAGACCGTCGGCAAGAAGATGGACAACAAGCAGCAGCTGCTGTGGATCCGTTTCCTGATCATTGTCTTTGTCGCAATCTCTGCGATCATCGCGTTGATTCAGTACAAGAGCAATGTCACCTTCATCGCACAGCTGATGGGCATCTCCTGGGGTGCACTTGCCGGTGCGTTCCTCGCGCCGTTCCTGTACAGCCTGTACTGGAAGAAGACGACCAAGGCGTCCTGCTGGGTCTGCTTCCTATTCGGTTCGATTCTCATGATCGCGAACATGGTAGTACGTCCGGCATTCCCGGTTCTGCTTCAGTCCCCGATCAACTGCGGTGCGTTTGCGATGCTCGCCGGTCTGGTCATCGTTCCGGTTGTAAGCTGGCTGACCCGCAAGCCGGATGAAGCATACGTTGAGGAAATCTTCGACTGCTATAACAAGGAAACCACGGTTCCGCAGAAGACTGCACTCGGAAAGTAAATTCACAAAGAAAACGAAATGTGGTATACTAACTGCGCAGTATACCACATTTTTGTTTGTTTTAGGAGGCATATCGAATGATTGTCGATTTTCATACCCATACGTTCCCCGAAAAAATAGCAGATGGCGTTTTGGAAAAACTGCAGGCGATGGCCTGCGCGCGCCCGTATACCCGCGCGACCAACCGTGATCTTCAGCGCTCCATGCGAGAAGCAGGGGTTGATTATTCTGTTGTTCTGCCGGTTATGACAAGCCCGAAGCAGGTCGAAAAGCTGAATTCGCTGGCGGCGGAGACAAACGCACGCGCAGTGGAGACGGGTATTCTCTCGTTTGGCGGCATGCATCCGGATTACGGCGATTATCGTGCGGAGCTTTCCCGTGTGCAGTCGCTCGGACTCAAGGGCATCAAGATCCATCCGGCCTATCAGGCGTGCGATCTGGATGATATCCGCTTCCTGCGTATACTCGACCGTGCATCGGAATTGGGACTGTTTGTCACGGTCCATGCCGGCTTTGATATCGGAATCCCCGGACATGATTTCAGTTCACCGGACCATGTTGTGCATGTCATGCAGGAAGTCGGACCGGATAAGATGATTCTCGCGCACTTCGGCGGCTGGAGACGGTGGGATGAGGTGGAACAGAAGGTGGCAGGACTGCCGGTCTATCTGGACACCGCCTTTGTGCTCGGTACAATTCTTCCGCCCGACGGAATGCAGCGGAAGCCGGGCGACTCGTGGATGCTGTCGGAGGATGCGTTTGTCCGCATCGCAAAAAAACATGGAGCAGACCGTATCCTCTTTGCGACAGACAGTCCGTGGAGCGACCAGCAGACCAGTCTGCAGCAGATTCAGGCGCTCCCGCTGAGCGGGGAGGAGAAGGAAAAAATCCTCGGAGGAAACGCACAGCGTCTGCTCGGACTGACAGAACGAATGTAATACGAAAACAAGAATCCCCCGATGATAATCATCGGGGGATTGCTCTATTCATTTTAATCAATCTCAGCCCTGATACAGGTTGCGCTTGTCAATGATACGGACAGCCTTGCCTTCCGAACGCGGAATGGTCTTCGGCGGTACGACATGGACGTCAACCTTGATACCGAGCATGGATTTCAGACCCGTGACAATGGACTTCTCGCGCTGTGCAACAGAAACGCTCGTGTCTTCCATCATCTCGGCAGTCATCTCGGCATTGACCTCGATCGTATCGTTGTTCTTGACGCGGTCGACGATGATCTCGTAGTTTGCCGGATAGCCCATGTTCAGCAGAACGGTCTCAATCTGAGACGGGAATACGTTGACACCCTTGACAACCATCATGTCGTCCGAACGTCCGAGCGGCTTGGTCATACGGATGTGCGTACGGCCGCAGGAGCACGGCTTACGGGTCAGGATGCAGATATCTCTGGTGCGGTAGCGGATAAGCGGGAATGCTTCCTTTGTGAGGCAGGTGAATACCAGCTCGCCCTTTTCGCCCTCCGGCAGAACCTCACCGGTCTGCGGATTGATGATCTCCGCGATGAAGTGGTCTTCGTTGATGTGCATGCCCTTCTGCTCCGAACACTCGAACGAAACGCCCGGTCCGGAGATCTCGGTCAGACCGTAGATGTCGTATGCCTTGATGCCGAGGGACTGCTCAATGTCGTGACGCATTTCCTCCGTCCACGCCTCCGCGCCGAAGATACCGGCCTTGAGCTTGATCTGGTCGCTGAGACCGCGCTCGTGGATGGACTCGGCGAGATATGCCGCATACGACGGGGTGCAGCAGATAATCGTGGAGCCGAGGTCTGTCATGAACTGAAGCTGACGATCGGTGTTGCCCGAGGACATCGGGAGCGTCAGACAGCCGACCTTATGGGAACCGCCGTTCAGACCGGGGCCGCCGGTGAACAGGCCGTAGCCATAGGATATATGGCAGACATCATCCTTAGTACCGCCGGCTGCGCAGATTGCGCGGGCACAGCAGTCCTCCCAGAGATCGAGGTCGTGCTGGGTGTAGAACGATACAACACGGCGTCCGGTAGTACCGGAAGTGGACTGAATGCGGACGCAGTCGCTCAGCGGCTTTGCAAGCAGACCATAGGGATACTGATCGCGCAGGTCATCCTTCGTGATGAACGGCAACTTATGGAGATCTTCGATGCCGTGGATATCCTCCGGCTTGATGCCGGCCTCATCCATGCGGTTGCGATAAAACTCGACGTTGTCGTATACGTGCTTGATCTGCTTGACCAGTCTTTCGCTCTGCAGTGCTTTGAGCTGTTCTACCGGCATGGTCTCGATTTCTGGCTGATAATAGTGTTCCATTTGGGAAATTCTCCTTGTTTTTAACTTTCGTGCTCGCATAGGCGCTTTCCTGCTCCTCAACTTTTCCGCAAAGCAAGCGGGCAGGAACTTTGTCCTATTTGAAAGGGGGAATAGACGGCTCTCGGAAGTCATTCCTCGTGACTTCATACGTGAGAGGGATTACTCCTGAAAAATCATATCATCTGGATATGATTCAATTGATTCATAAGGAGAATTACTCCGCGCGTCCGAGTGCGAACGCTTTTTTGTTGAGCTCCAGGAACTTCGGAGGGACACAGGCCTCGAGTGCATCCATCCATGCCTGCTCGCTGAAATCAAACAGCTTGGACAGACGTCCCATCAGAGCGATATTGACCGCCTTGGACGAACCGGCCTCGGTTGCAATCGAAAGCGCATCCATGGCGTTGACGACAGCGCCGCCCTGTTCCATCTTCTCGATCAGATCGGTCGGGTAGGATGCGGCACCGGTGATAACTGGCATCGGGTCAATCTGCTGGGTGTTGACAACGATATGTCCGCCCGGCTTGAGGTATTCCATGTAACGGGCTGCCTCCAGCAGCTCGAAAGATACGATGTAATCTGCTTCTCCCTTGTCGATGATCGGGGAGTAGACCTTTTCGCCGAAGCGAACATAGGTGACGACGCTGCCGCCGCGCTGACTCATACCGTGAACCTCGGATACCTTGACATCATAGCCCTCGGACAGCAGAATCTGGCCGAGCAGCTTGCTTGCGAGCAGGGAACCCTGTCCGCCGACACCGACAATCATAATATTCTTTGTCATTGTTTTCCCCTCCTCACTGTAATGCGCCGAAAGCACACAGCTGCTGGCAAACACCGCAGCCGACACACAGCGTGTTGTCAATCTTGGCCTTGCCGTCACGGAAGCTGATGGACGGACAGCCGAGGCGCATGCAGGCCTGACATCCGCGGCACTTGTCGGTGTCGACCTTGAGTGCCGGGTTCGTCTTGACATACTTCAGCAGGACGCACGGACGGCGGCTGATGATGACAGACGGCTCGTTGGCAGCCAGTTCCTCCTTGAGGACGGTGTCACATTCCTTGAGGTTGTACGGATCCACAATGCGGACGCGGTCAAAGCCCATCGCACGGCAGAGCGCCTCCAGATCAATCTTTCCAGCCGGATCACCCTTGATGTTATAGCCGGTCGTCGGATTCTGCTGATGACCGGTCATACCGGTGATCGAGTTGTCCACGATGATGACGGTGGAGTTGCTCTGATTGTATGCAATGTTTGCCAGACCGGTCATGCCGGAGTGCATGAAGGTCGAATCGCCGATGACAGCAACGGTCTTCTTTTCCGCCTCAGCGCCAAGCGCCTTGTTAAAACCGTGGGTAGCGGAGACCGAAGCACCCATGCACAGCGTCATCTCGATAGAGTTCAGCGGGGGAGCCGCACCGAGGGTGTAGCATCCGATGTCGCCGAGCACCGTGCAGTTGTTCTTCTTGAGCGTGTAGAACAGGCCGCGGTGCGGACATCCGGAGCACATTGCCGGCGGACGCATCGGGAGCTGCTCATCCAGATGACAGGACGGCTTTGCCTCCTGACCGAGCTTTTCTGCAATCAGATTCTGGGAGAACTCTCCGGTGATCGGCAGAACATCCTTGCCGGTCACGGTCAGACCGAGCTGCTTGCAGTGCGTTTCGATAATCGGATCCAGCTCTTCGATGACGACAAGCTGGTCAACCTTGGCGGCGAAATCCAGAATCAGCTTCACCGGAAGCGGATTGATCATGCCGAGCTTGAGCACACTGGCATCCTCGCCGAATACTTCCTTGGCATACTGATAACAGGTGCTGGAGGTGATGATACCCAGCTTGGTGGAGCCCATCTCCACGCGGTTGATCTCGTTGGTCTCCGCATATTCAATCAGCTTGCGCGTGCGCTCTTCCACCAGCGGATGGCGGCGGATCGCATTGGCCGGCGTCATAACATACTTGCTGATGTTCTTGACATACGGCTTGCTGTATTCCTGACGCTCACCGACTTCGACAATGCTCTGAGAGTGCGCAACGCGGGTGCACATCTTCAGGATAACCGGGGTATCGTACTCTTCCGAGAGCTCGTATGCGAGCTTGGTATACGCCAGTGCCTCGGCGGAATCCGACGGCTCGAGCATCGGGATCTTGGATGCGATCGCATGATGACGGGAATCCTGCTCGTTCTGAGAGGAGTGCATACCTGCATCATCGGCAACGACGATGACCATGCCGGCGTTGATACCGGTGTAGGATGCCGTAAACAGAGGATCGCAGGCGACGTTCAAACCGACGTGCTTCATACCGCAGAAGCTGCGCTTACCGGCCATTGCGGCGCCGAATGCAACTTCCATGGCAACCTTTTCGTTCGGCGCCCATTCGCAGTAGATCTCATTGTATTTTGCGGCTTCTTCTGTAATCTCAGTGCTCGGCGTACCCGGATAGCTGGAAGCTACACAGCAGCCGGCCTCATACAGACCGCGGGCAACTGCCTTGTTGCCCAGCATGAGCTGTTTCATAGGTGAAATCATTCCTTTTGCTGATAGTATTTGCAGTACGGCTGTACCGCGGATAAATTGACACGAAAATGGTTTGCCTCACGGCAAACCGCTCATTTCATTCTATCTTTAACAGTTTACCACAAAAAACCGGAACAGTAAATACAAAACTTTTTTAAATAATGCAGAAAACCGCAAGAATAATGCAAAAAAAATCCCGCCCTGATCATGCAGAGCGGGATTGAACGGTGTAATTATGCTTCGTTTTCCTTGGCAACCAGGTTGTCGACACAGTAAATCTTTCTCAGCGTCGGCTTTTCGATCTTTCCGGTCGGATTGCGCGGAATATCGGCGAAGATGACCTTTCTCGGACGCTTGTAACGCGGCATCTTCTTGCAGAACTCATTGACCTCATCCTCAGTGAGGGTATAGCCCTCCTTGACTTCAATGATCGCCGCAGTGATTTCTCCCAGACGGGGATCTGGCATACCGATGACAGCGGCATCCTTGACCGCAGACATCTGCCGCAGAACATCCTCGATCTGTACCGGATAGATGTTCTCACCGCCGGAGATAATGACATCCTTCTTGCGGTCAACGAGGAAGTAGAAGCCGTCTTCATCCTGACGCGCCATATCGCCGGTAAACAGCCATCCGTCCTTGAGAACCTCGGCGGTTGCCTCCGGGTTGCGGTAGTAGCAGGTCATGACACCCGGACCCTTGACGCACAGTTCGCCGACCGTGCCCTGTTCGATCTCATTGCCGTTTTCGTCCACGATCTTTGCCTCCCAGCCATAGCCCGGCAGACCGATGGAGCCGACCTTGTGGATATTCTCCACACCCAGATGAACACAGCCCGGTCCGATGGATTCGCTCAGACCGTAGTTCGTGTCGTACTGATGGTTCGGGAAGATCGCCTTCCAGCGCTTGATCAGGCTCGGCGGAACCGGCTGTGCACCGATGTGCATCAGACGCCACTGATCCAGTGTATAATCGTCCAGGTTGATGTCGCCGCGGTCGATGGCATCCAGAATATCCTGTGCCCACGGAACAAGCAGCCAGACAATCGTGCACTTTTCCTTGGAGACCGCTTCGAGGACATATTTCGGTTTGGTGCCCTTGAGCAGAACCGCCTTGCTGCCGGAAATCAGACTGCCGAACCAGTGCATTTTCGCGCCCGTGTGGTACAGCGGCGGAATGCAGAGGAAGACATCCTCGTGAGTCTGTCCGTGGTGTGCCTGCTCGACGCGTGCGGAATGCATCAGGCTCTCGTGATTGTGGAGAATCGCCTTTGGGAAACCGGTGGTGCCGGACGAGAAGTAGATCGCGGCATCATCCTCATCCGACAGCGGGATGTTCGGAGACTGGCTGGAGCAGTTGGCGGACAGTTCGGAATAGTCCTCGGCAAACGACGGACATATGCCGTCGCCGACATAGAACAGCAGGCGGTTTGCGCTCAGCTCATCGGCAATCGGCTCGATTCGTCCGATGAAGTTGGAGCCGAAGACAATGACCTTGACCTCGGCGAGATCGGCACAATACTTGATTTCATCGGTATCATAACGGAAGTTGAACGGAACGGCAAGCGCACCGGTCTTGAGGACACCGAAGTAAATCGGCAGCCATTCCAGACAGTTCATCATCAGAATTGCAACCTTGTCGCCCTTGCCGATGCCGCGGCTGAGCAGAAGGTTCGCAAACCGGTTTGCCTTTTCGTTAAAAACATTCCACGTGATTTCACGGCGGAAGGAGGAGGCCGGTGTCGGCTCCATCAGATCGTATTCCTTCCATGTGACGCGGCGGATTTCTTTGATTTCCGGATTCAGCTCGACCAGGCAGACTTCATCGCCGTACAGCTGACAGTTTTTCTCCAGTAATTCGGTAATTGGCATGGAGAGTTTCCCTCTTTCTTAACTGAAATGATCACTTCATCTGGTAACTTTAGCTCTTTAAAACTTTTACCAAGCAAAGTACATTTACCGTAACACAATTGATGAAAAAAGTCAACCGATTTCCGCCATGAAACGGCAGTTCAGGAAAGATTCTCCCAGATTTCCTGAGATTTTGCGCGGGAAAAGGAAAAAGATACAAAAAATTTAAGAACGGGTTATTGACGTCGTGCGGCTGGAATGATATGTTAATCACAGGAACGAGAGGCGCAGATACGTTCTGTTTTTCATGGAAAGGAGGCGCTGCTGTGAACATACACTCTGTTGCGGCAGTATATTTCAGCGCAACTGACACAACCAAAACCGTAGTCTCACGCATTGCACAGCGTGCAGCTGATCTGCTGGATGCTCCGGTTCGGACGGTTGATTTTACTCTGCCCGGGGCGAGAAAAAGCATGACCGCATTTGCGGAAAACGAACTGGTGATTTTCGGTGTTCCGGTGTATGCCGGCCGCATTCCCAATCTGCTGCTGCCGTTTGTTCAGTCCGGATTTTCCGGCAAGAATACCCCGGCAGTACCGGTTGTTCTGTATGGAAACAGAAACTATGACGATGCGCTGATTGAACTGCGCGACGTTTTGGAGGGCAACGGATTCCGTACCGTCGCGGCAGGTGCCTTTATCGGGGAGCATTCGTTTTCTTATTCACTGGCGGCAGGCCGTCCGGATGCGGAGGACCTGTCTCACGCAGATGAACTGGCAGACCTTGTTGTTGCCCGTGTGACCGGTGCAGAGCCGATGCCGGAGCGTCCGGTTCCGGTTCGGGGACATACACCCGTGCGTCCGTACTACACGCCCCGCGACAGAGCGGGCAATCCGGTCAATATTCTGAAGGTCAAGCCTAAGACCAAACCGGACTGTGACCACTGCGGCATCTGTGCATCTGTCTGCCCGATGGGATCGATTGACCGAGGCGATCCGGCTGTCATTTCCGGAATCTGCATCAAATGCGGCGCTTGTGTCAAGAAATGTCCCAAACAGGCGAAATACTATGACGATGAAAAGTATCTCTATCATCAGCATGAACTGGAAGAGGGTTTTGCGCGCCGCGCAGAGCCGGAAATTTTTTAGGAGGATATCTCGTGAAACTTTGGAAACGATTCTTGGCGCTGACGCTGTGCGCCTGTCTGTTCGCAGGTCTGACGGCCTGCGGATCAAAACCTCAATCGGCGGACCCCGCCGGCGGACAGACGGAACAGGAGGGTTCTTCTGCTTCACAGTCTGAATTGCCGGAGACAGCGGCCGGACAGCCGGATGATTCAGACACCGATTCCACGGCACCGGATGAGGACGAGCTGTCGGAGGGGAGCGGCTCCGGGGAACCGGAGGACGATCTGCCGGAAATTGAACAAAGTCCGGCGGATACCGGGGAAGAAACCATAGAAGATGCGGAAGCGCAGGACGGCGAGGCACGGACCGAAATCACACAGGATGATGCGCTTCAGATGATCATCGACCACTTTGATACCGAGGATGCCGGCAGCGGGTATGCCTATGCCTATACGCTGGTGCGCGCGGATGAGATCGACGGACAGTCCTATTATATTTACCGTCAGAGCTGGGCGGAGGATGAAGAAGACGCAGAGGCGGGAGCAAAAACTCTGCGTTATATCTTCGTTGCAACCGATGGTTCGGTGCTGTACACCGGTGTGGTCGACGGGGAACAGGCTATTATCGACTATGACAGCGAGATCATACCGTAACATACTATACTGCGTAAAAGGAAGCAAATTCGCCGTACCATCTCCGGTACGGCGTTTCCATTTGCAAAAACACCTGTTTGTGGTAAAATTGAAAAAGAATAGGAAAGAATGAGGGAGGCGATTCCGGTATGATTTTTGTCACCGGCGACATGCACGGGAGTGCAGAACGGATGAAATCGACAATAACGGAGCTACGGAATCGGTCAGAACAGGATGCACTGCTTCTGGTCTGCGGAGATTTCGGATATGTCATGTTGAATGATAGAACAGAACACGCTCTGTTGGATGAAATCGCAAAACTGCCGGTTGCCATCGCGTTTTGTGACGGAAACCACGAGAATTTTGACTATCTGGATTCCCTCCCGGTGCAGCAGTGGCACGGCGGTTCGGTTCATGCAGTGCGTCACAATATTCTGCATCTGATGCGCGGACAGATGTATGAGATCGAGGGGCACTCTTTTTTCGTCATGGGCGGCGCCGCCAGTACGGATCGTGCCTTTCGTCTCACGTATCAGACCATGTATGGTCATCAGATCTGGTGGAAACAGGAACTTCCGACAGCGGATGATTACCGGACTGCAGGGAAAACACTGGAACACTGCGGGTACTCTATGGATTATGTTCTCACTCATACTGCCCCGCAGCGTATTATCCGTCAAATGGGATACTCTCCGGACATCCGGGATCAGGAGCTGTGCGGATATCTCGACTGGTTAAACGACACACTGCGCTTTCGCCATTGGTATTTCGGGCATTTTCATGAGGACCGAACGGTGGATGATCGGCACACCTGCCTGAATCAGCGGCTGATTGCGCTGGGGGAAACGATTGCCGGGTCTCCCGAATCGCAAAAGTCCGGTTGACCATCCGGATTGCGAATGGTACAATTTACGGGAAGACCTCGGAAAAGAGGAATTGAACGACAGTAAGGATTTGGAATATCGTGAGTGAGTTTATCATTCGTCCGGTCACAAAGCGGGATGCGCCGCAGATGCTTGCGCTGTATGCTCCCTATGTGACCGACACGACGGTATCAAGTGAATATGTACCGCCGACACTGGAGGAATTCCGCGGACGGATAGAGACATTTACCAAACTGACACCGTGGCTGTGCTGTGAGCGCGGCGATGAGATTGTCGGTTATGCCTATGCCTCTCCGCACCGCACCCGCGCGGGATATCAGTGGTCGTGTGAGACATCGATTTACACGAAAAAAGGCTTTCACCGAATGGGAATTGCCTCCGCGCTGTACGGCGCATTGGACGAACTGCTGACCTATCAGGGGTATTACAGCATTTATGTCGGCATCACCTGTCCGAATGAGCGGAGCATGTCCTTTCATAAATCCATGGGCTTTGAATACATGGGTGTGTACCGCAACAGCATGTTCAAATTCGGAGAATGGCGCGATGTCATCTGGATGGGAAAATCGCTCCGTCAGCATCAGGGCGTGCCGCGGCCGATCATCCCGTATCCGCAGATTCCGGACCCGGCATTCTGTCAGGGCGTTCTGGAATTCTACGCCTCCCGGATTCATGGAGCAAAAGCATGAAACAGCCGCTGTATCAGAATCTATATCTTCAGGTGCGGGATGAAATCCTGTCCGGACGGATTTCCGACGGCATGCGTCTCCCGTCCATCCGGCAGATGACGCGGGACTACTCTGTCAGCCGGACTACAGTGGAGACCGCATACGAGCAGCTCTGTGCCGACGGACTGGTCACCTGTGTTCCGCAGAGCGGATACTATGTCAACAGTCTGCCCAAACGGCCGTCACGCACCGAACAAGCGCCATCGCCCTGTGCGCCGCAGACGCCGGAAATCCGATATGATTTTTCCGGCAAGACATTGGATGCCGGTTCGTTTGACTTTACGATCTGGCGCCGCCTGTCGCGCGCGGCGATGAGTGAGCAGAATTATTTTCTGCGCTATGGCGAGACGCAGGGGGAATATGCCCTGCGCGAGCAGATTTCCAAGTATTTATCTGCCGGACGTGGTGTCTACGCACAGCCGCAGAACATCGTGGTGAGCGCCGGTATTCAAAGCCTGCTCAGTATTCTGTGCGAGATGTTTGACAAGACGCAGATGCGCATTGCATTTGAAGATCCGGGATTCCGAAAAGGTCATCGGATTTTTGCCGATCATGGATATGAAACGGTTTTTGTGGCGGGAAGCAGTACGGGAATCAATCTGGAGGAACTGGAAGAATCCAAAGCCAACATGGTGTATCTGTCTCCCTCTCATTCGTTCCCATACGGCGCAACCATCCCGCACCGGAAGCGTATTCAGCTCATGCAGTGGGCCAAACGGCGCAATGCCATCGTCTTTGAAGACGACTACGACGGCGAACTGCGCTATACCGGAAAACCGCTTGCGACATTGTCCGGTCTGGATGAGGACGGCCGGGTGATTTATCTCGGCACGTTTTCCAAGCTCCTGCCGCCCTCCATCCGCATCAGCTATGCCGTTCTGCCGGATCGTCTGCTCCCGCTGTATCAGGCGATTGCAGACCAGTATAACCAGACCTCCAGCACGATCGAACAGCTGACTATGGCGCGGTTTATGGAAGAGGGACGATTGGAACGTCAGGTGCGCCGCCTGCGCCGCATCTACGCACGGAAGAATGCCTGCATCGAGGATTCGGTCGAGCGCTACTTTGGAACCCGCGCTGCGATCCGTCCGAATGACACCGGTATGCATGTCATTCTCTCTCTGCACGGCGTGTACGACGCAAAAGAACTCCGGGATCGGGCGGAAGAGGAGGGAATCCGCATTGTTCCGATGTCATCCTATCGGATGGGACATCAGATCGGTGCGACAACGGATTTCTATCTCTCCAGCGCGGGTATTTCGGAACAGGATATCGCGCCGGCGATTCGGCGGCTGAGTGAAATTTGGTAATGCAAAACACGGGAGAGGAGACGGCATGTCAGTACATGATGGACATCGGGATCGGATGAAACAACGGTTTTTGGAACACGGACTGGATAATTTCAGCGACCACGAGGTGCTGGAGCTTCTTCTGTACTATGTCATCCCGCGCGGAGATGTCAATCCGCTCGCACACCGCCTGCTGGATCACTACGGATCGCTGCGCGCTGTTTTCGACGCCGACCCTTCGGATCTGCAAAAGATCTCCGGTGTGGGAGAAAAGACCGCCGGACTGATCCACCTGATTCCGCCGCTGTTCCGCCGATACCGCCTGTCCGGTCATACCGAGACCATCTTCGACTGTTCGGAAAAGGCGGGGAATTATCTGACAGATTATTATATCGGTCATGTCAATGAGCTGAT
The DNA here is from genome assembly GCA_022775385.1 of Clostridiales bacterium. GTDB lineage: Bacteria > Bacillota > Clostridia > Oscillospirales > Butyricicoccaceae > Butyricicoccus_A. The sequence continues at coordinate 38,292 of JALFIV010000005.1, read as the reverse complement.
TACAATCATGATGCTGGACAACAGCTGCCGTCTGCTCGCCGTCAAGGCGCTGGCGGAGGGAAATCCGTCCTCCGTGCAGGTGGACTACCGTACGATGCTCCGTGAGGTGCTTCGTTGGAATGCAACAAGCGTTATTCTGGCGCACAATCATCCCGGCGGAATCTGTGTTCCGTCACGTGAGGACTTTATCGAGACCCGGCAGATCCGCGACCAGCTGCGGCGTATCGGTGTCCGTCTGGCCGATCATATCATCGTCGCAGGAGACGAGTGGACCTCAGTCGCCGGAACCGGACTGTAAACACAGAAAAAACAAGAGAGGCGGGAGAAAAACCGCCTTTTTCTTTTCTGAAAGCAATCGAACATTTGTGCTATTCTTCTCTTGAGCTTTCGTGTAATCCGTGGTATAATCAAGGCATTATCCAGCAGTACAGGGAAGGAGAACATGATGGATCACTTTCATCTGAAATCGCCGTATCAGCCGACCGGCGACCAGCCGCAGGCAATTGAAAAACTGGTCAACGGACTGAATGCCGGTTTGGACGATCAGGTTCTGCTCGGTGTCACCGGATCGGGCAAGACGTTTACCATGGCCAACGTCATCGCTCAGGTCAATCGGCCGACATTGGTGCTCGCTCACAACAAGACGCTGGCGGCACAGCTCTGTAGCGAATTCCGGGAGTTCTTTCCGGATAATGCAGTGGAATACTTCGTATCCTATTATGACTACTATCAGCCGGAGGCGTATATCGCATCAACTGACACCTATATCGAAAAGGATTCTGCGATCAACGACGAGATTGAGCGCCTGCGTCACTCTGCGACCTCTGCACTGTTTGAGCGGCGCGATGTGATTATCGTCGCATCGGTTTCCTGTATCTATTCGCTCGGTGATCCGATCGACTACAAAAACATGGTGATTTCCCTCCGCCCCGGTATGGAACGCGAGCGGGATGATCTGATCCGAAAGCTGATCGAAATTCAGTACGAGCGCAATGACATCGCATTTGAGCGCAACCGATTCCGCGTCCGCGGCGACACCGTGGAGATTTGGCCGGTTTATACGGATTCCTACGCGGTTCGTGTTGAATTCTTCGGCGATGAAATTGACCGCATCAGCGAGATCAACCCGTTGACCGGCGAACGCACCTGCGATCTCCAGCATGTGGCGATTTATCCGGCGTCCCACTATGTCACGCCGAAGGATAAAATGGAACAGGCGATCGAGGAAATCCGACGGGAGATGGACGAGCGCGTCAAATGGTTTGAAGACAACGGAAAACTGGTCGAGGCACAGCGGATCGCACAGCGGACCAACTACGATATGGAAATGCTGCAGGAAATCGGATTTTGCAGCGGGATTGAGAACTATTCGCGCATCATGTCGGGAAGAAAGCCCGGGTCTGCGCCGTATACGCTGCTGGACTATTTCCCGGACGATTTCCTGCTGTTTGTGGATGAATCCCACGCGACACTGCCGCAGGTCCGCGCGATGTACCACGGCGACGCGGCAAGAAAAAAGAGCCTGATTGACAACGGATTCCGTCTGCCGTCGGCATATGACAACCGCCCCTTGACCTTCCCGGAGTTTCAGGAGCGCATTCATCAGGCGATCTATGTCAGCGCGACGCCGGCGGAGTATGAGCGCTCCCGCGCCGGTCAGGTCGTTGAACAGGTCATCCGTCCGACCGGTCTCGTCGATCCGGAGATTGAAATCCATCCGGTGGAGGGACAGATCGACGATTTAATCGGTGAAATCAACGCGCGCACCGCGAAAAAGGAACGCGTGCTCGTCACAACGCTGACCAAAAAGATGGCGGAGGATCTGACCAGCTATCTGGAAGGCGTCGATATCCGCGTCCGCTATATGCACCACGACGTCAAAACCATCGAGCGTATGGAGCTCATCCGCGATCTGCGTCTGGGTGTATTTGATGTACTGGTCGGTATCAACCTGCTTCGAGAGGGGCTGGACATTCCGGAGGTTTCGCTGATTGCGATTCTGGACGCCGATAAAGAAGGCTTTCTGCGCTCGGAGACCTCGCTCGTTCAGACCATCGGCCGCGCGGCAAGAAACGCATCCGGTCAGGTTATTCTGTATGCGGACACCGTCACACCGTCGATGGACCGCGCAATTCAGGAGACCGAGCGCCGCCGCTCGATTCAGCAGGCCTACAACAGAGAACACGGGATAGTGCCGAGAACCATCATCAAGGATGTCCGAGAGGTCATCGAAATCTCCGCGACGCCGGGTGTCGGTGCGGCGATGAATCAGAAAAAACTGAACCGCGCACAGCGTGAGGCTGCTATCAAAAAGCTTACCCAGCAGATGCGTGAGGCGGCAAAGATGCTGGAATTCGAAATTGCCGCGGAACTGCGAGATCGGATCCGTGAGCTGGAAAATCAGGAAGATTGAGAGCTAATAGATAAATGCAGGAGTTTATTCATGTAAAAGGTGCCCGAGAGCACAATTTGAAGGATGTAGAGGTGTGGATTCCGCGCGACAAACTGGTTGTCCTGACCGGTTTGTCCGGAAGCGGAAAATCCTCGCTCGCATTTGATACCATTTATGCGGAGGGACAGCGCCGCTATGTGGAGTCGCTGTCCTCCTATGCCCGTCAGTTCTTGGGGCAGATGGACAAGCCGGATGTGGATTACATCGAAGGTCTGTCTCCGGCAATTTCCATTGATCAGAAGACCACCAGTAAAAACCCCCGTTCGACGGTCGGAACCGTGACGGAGATCTATGACTATCTCCGTCTGCTCTGGTCGAGAGTGGGCACGCCGCACTGCCCGAACTGCGGCAAGGAGATCCGACAGCAAACCATTGATCAGATTGTCGGCCAGCTGATGAGTCTGCCGGAGCGCACCAAGCTGCAGATTCTCGCACCGGTTATCCGGCAGAAAAAAGGACAGCATGTCAAGGTGCTGGAAAGCGCGAAAAAGAGCGGCTATGTCCGCGTCCGCGTCGACGGCATCCTGTATGATCTCTCTGAGAAGATTGACCTGGAAAAGAACAAAAAACACAGCATTGAGATTGTCGTCGACCGTCTTGTGGTCAAACCGGACATCCGCAGCCGGCTGACCGAGTCGGTGGAGACCGCTTGCGCGCAGTCCGGCGGACTGATCATTGCGGACGTCATCGGCGGAAAAGAGCTGTCGTTCTCACAGAATTATGCGGGTGAAGACTGCGGCATTTCGCTTGAGGAAATGGCGCCGCGCATGTGTGCGTTCAACAATCCATACGGCGCCTGCCCGACCTGCTCGGGACTGGGGACGCTGATGCAGATTGACCCGGATCAGATTATCCCCAACCCCAAACTCTCCATCCGGAAGGGTGCCATTCAGGCGAGCGGATGGACCAACTGCGATCCGGGAAGCATTTCACGGATGTATTACGATGCGCTCGGGAAGAAGTTTGGATTCGATCTGGACACACCGATTGAAAAAATGAGTGACCAAGCGGTGCATGCACTGCTTTACGGCACCGGAGAGGAAAAACTGCTCCTGCGCGTCGCGCGGTATTCCGGCGGAAAGATGGAGCATACATTCGAGGGCGTGATCTCCAATCTGGAACGCCGGCACAAGGAAACCAGCTCGGATTATATGCGGGCGGAGATTGAAGAAAGCATGAGCTCGGTTCCGTGTCCGACCTGCAAAGGACGCCGCCTGCGCAAAGAACTGCTCGCGGTTACACTCGGCGGATTGAACATCATGGAATTCTGCGAGATGTCTGTGACGGATGAACTGGCATTTATCGAACATCTCGAGCTGTCTCCGCAGAAAATGCAGATCGCCGACCGCGTCCTCAAGGAGATTACCAGCCGTCTCGGCTTCCTGAACAGCGTAGGACTGAACTATCTTACCCTCTCCCGTGCCTCCGGCACCCTGTCGGGCGGAGAGAGTCAGCGTATCCGTTTGGCGACTCAGATCGGATCCTCGCTGATGGGTGTTCTGTATATTCTGGACGAGCCGTCCATCGGCCTGCATCAGCGCGATAACGACAAGCTGCTCGCGACACTGAAAAACCTGCGCGATATGGGAAACACGCTGATTGTCGTCGAGCATGACGAGGACACCATGTATGCGGCAGATCACATTATCGATGTGGGACCGGGGGCCGGTGTCAACGGCGGCAATATCATCTTTGAGGGAACTGTAGCTGAACTGCTCGAGTGCGAGGATTCCATCACTGGCCAATATCTGAGTAAAAAACGCCGGATTCCGGTGCCGGAAGAGCGAAAAACCGGGAATAGCAAGGTTTTAACCTTTACAGGTTGCCGGGTGAATAATCTGAAAAATCAAACCTTTTCGATTCCGCTCGGAACTATGACCTGTATCACCGGTGTATCCGGAAGCGGCAAGTCCTCATTTGTCAACGAAATCCTGTATAAAAAGCTTGCGACGGATTTAAACCGCGCAAAGACCAAGGCCGGACCGTTTGACGAAGTCTTGGGAATGGAGCATCTGGACAAGGTCATTGCCATCGACCAGTCTCCGATCGGACGGACCCCGCGCTCCAATCCGGCGACATATACCGGCGTGTTTAATGACATCCGCTCTCTCTATGCCGCGACGCATGACGCCAAGATGCGTGCCTATGGTCCGGGACGCTTTTCGTTCAATGTGAAGGGCGGACGATGCGAGGCGTGTCTGGGAGACGGTCTGAAGAAAATCGAGATGAACTTCCTGCCGGATATCTATGTTCCGTGCGAGGTCTGCGGCGGATCACGCTATAACCGTGAAACGCTCGAGGTTCGATATAAGGGCAAGAATATCAGCGAAGTTCTGGATATGACGATTGACGAAGCGGTGGTTTTCTTTGAAAACCAGCCGAAGATTGCGCGAAAAATCCGTACCCTGCAGGAAGTCGGTCTCGGATATGTCAAGCTCGGACAGTCCTCCACGACGCTCTCCGGCGGCGAGTCTCAGCGCGTCAAGCTGGCGACCGAACTGTCCAAACGGGCAACCGGAAAGACCATCTATATTCTGGACGAGCCGACGACCGGACTGCACATCGCCGACGTCCACCGTCTGACCACGGTACTGCAGAAGCTCGTGGACAGCGGGAACACCGTCGTCGTCATCGAACACAATCTGGATGTGATCAAGATTGCCGATCACATCATCGACCTCGGTCCGGAGGGCGGAGACGAGGGCGGCACGATCGTCTGCACCGGAACACCGGAGCAGATTGCGGCATGCCCGGAATCCTACACCGGCCAGTACTTGAAAAAGTATCTGGAATAATGCAATACCGCGGGGCGGCTGACAGATTCGTATGCTGTTGGCCGCCCTTCTTTTCCTTTTTCTGGCTGTTTTTTCGGAATTCAACGAAAAAATCACCGATTTTGTCGGTTGTTTTATGGTTATTTTGCACATATCCGTTGTTAGAATCATTTTTTTCTGCTATAATAGCATCGAATAAAAATATATCAACGAGGAGTAGCAATGAGAACGAAACAATGGAATATTGCCAGATTAGATGGCAATGCCGTGCGTGCTCTCTCTCAGGAGGGAGGATATCCGCTGCTGACCGCCGCGGTCTTGTGCTCACGCGGTATGGACACGCCGGAAAAAGCGTCAGCCTTTTTAGCTTCGGATTTTTCACAGCTGAACGATCCTTTGCTCCTGCCGGACATGGAGAAGGCGGTGCGCATCATCCGGGACGCCGTTGACGCGGGAGAGCGGATTGCCGTATTCGGAGACTATGATGTCGACGGCATCACCTCGACCTGCGTTTTGGTCCGCTATCTGCGAAGCCAATATGCCGACTGCACCTTTTACATACCCGACCGTCTGACAGAGGGATATGGCTTAAACTGCGGCGCCCTGCAGAAACTGCGCGATGACGGCGTCTCTCTGGTCATTACCGTCGATTCCGGCATCACTGCGATCGAGGAAGCCGCTTTTGCCAAAGAAATCGGATTAAAAATGGTCATTACCGACCATCATGAGTGTATGGATCAGCTCCCAGACGCACTTGCGATCGTCAATCCCAAGCGACCGGACAGTACCTATCCGTTTCAGGAGCTTGCCGGTGTCGGCGTGGCATTCAAGTTAATCTGCGCGCTCGCCGGACCGGATCATCTCGCAGAGGTGCTGGACAATTATCTGGATCTGGTTGCCGTCGGAACGATTGCCGACGTCATGCCGCTGTACGGGGAAAACCGTGCGATTGTGGCAAACGGTCTGCAATATCTTGTCCACACGGACAATCCCGGCTTACGGATGCTGATGCGGGAATCCGGGGTAGAAGACAAACGGATGACGGCGAGCGTGGTCAGTTTTACTTTGGCGCCGCGCATCAATGCCGCGGGACGCATGGGCTGTGCGCTGCTCGCGGCGGAACTGTTCCTGACAAACAGCCTGTCGCGTGCATCCGAAATTGCGGCGACCCTCTGTCGGCAGAACAAAGAGCGGCAGAATGCGGAAAACGCGATTCTGGAGCAGGCCTACGCGATACTGCAGAAAGAATACGATCCGGAGGAAGACCGGATGATCGTTTTGTGGGGCGAGGAATGGCATCACGGTGTCATCGGCATCGTCTCCTCGCGCATTTCCGACCGCTATGGATGCCCGACTGTCCTGATTTCGCTGGAAGGCGACCGGGGAAAAGGCTCGGGACGCTCGGTGCGCGGATTCAACCTGTTTGAAGCACTGGAGCACAGTTCGGCATATCTGGAAAAGTTCGGCGGACACGCGCTGGCGGCCGGACTGACCATTGAGCGGGATAATCTGCCGGCTTTCAAAGAATGCATTTGTGAATACGCCAGAGAGAATATTCAGGAAGAAGATACGGTTCCCGTTCTGGAAGTGGACTGTATGATTCGTCCGGAGCATGTTTCTCTGGATTCCATCCGCGGTCTGCGGATGCTCGAGCCATATGGTATGGGCAATCCCGAACCGGTTTTCGGAATGCGGGAACTCGTGGTTGAGGAGATCACACCGATTTCCAGCGACCGGCATTTGAAGATGCGGCTCAGCAAAAACGGCATTTTCTTTACGGCGATGCTGTTCGGCACCGGCTCGGGCGGATGCCCGGTCGTGCAGGGCAACATCGTGGATGCGGCATTCAGTCTGGATATCAACCATTTCCGTGGTCAGAGCACCATTCAGCTCATGCTCAAGGACATCCGCCTGAGCACCTGTGAGCTGAAAGCGGATCATGCGCTGATGAAGAGCTATTCGACCTTCATCGACGGACAGGCCATCACACCGCAGGAGGTGGACCGACTGTATCCGGACCGCAGAGATCTGGTTGCGGTTTGGCGCCATCTGAACTCCCGCTCGGAGAATCAGCGCCTGAGTGCACCGTATAATACGCTGTCGCGCCGCATCGAATGGGAGAGCAAACGGGATATCAACATCGGCAAGCTCTTTGTCTGTCTGGATGTCTTTTCCGAGAGCCGTCTGCTCAGCTATCATTTTAAAAACGGACTGGTCAATGTCCGTCTGCTTCCGTATAAGGGAAAAGCAGATATCAGCAAATCCGTCGTATTGGGTACGCTGCGGCGGATGAAGCATCAGAATACATCGGCGACGTAACTCGCCTGGGGAGTAATGACTTATGGATATGAAAACCAAAGCTGATTTTATAATCGAGCGAGTACAAAAGCAGAACCCCTCTGCCAATGTGGAGAAGATTCGTTCTGCTTATGAATGCGCCGCAGCAGCTCATGAGGGTCAAAAACGGAAGAACGGCGACCCGTATATCATCCATCCGCTGTCCGTTGCGGAAATCATTGTCGAGATGGGATTGGACACCGATTCAATCTGTGCCGGACTTCTGCACGATTGTATTGAAGATACCTCGTTCGGCTACGACGAGATTGCACAGAAGTTCGGAACAACCGTAGCCGATCTGGTAGACGGCGTCACCCGACTGGGTCAGATCCGGTATTCCAAAGAACAGGAGCAGATGGAGGATCTGCGCAAGATGCTCATCGCGATGGCGAAGGACATCCGCGTCATCCTGATCAAGCTGGCCGACCGTCTGCACAACATGCGGACGATCCAGTTCATGAGCGAGGCAAAACAGCGTTCCAAATCGCTGGAGACGATGGAAATCTATGCGCCGATTGCGCATCGTCTGGGCATGCAGCGAATCAAGTGGGAACTCGAGGATCTCTCGCTCAAGCATCTGGATCCGATCGGATATCAGGAGATTGTCGACGGTCTGGCAAGACAGAGCAGCGAGCACGAGAAGTTCCTGGAGCGCATCAAACAGACCATCAGCAAAAAGCTCAACGAGAGCGGCATTCATAACACGATTTCCGCCCGTGTCAAGCATATTTACAGCATCTACCGCAAGATGTACTCACAGAACAAGAACATGAGTGAGATCTATGACATCTGCGCGGTGCGCGTCATTGTAGAATCGGTAGCCGACTGCTACAACGTACTGGGCTATGTACACGATCTGTACAAGCCGATTCCGGGACGATTCAAGGACTATATCTCGACGCCGAAGCCGAACGGATACCGTTCCCTGCACACGACGGTCATCGGCCGTGCAGGCATCCCGTTTGAGGTGCAGATCCGCACGGAAGAGATGCACAAGATGGCGGAATACGGCGTTGCAGCGCATTGGAAATACAAAGAGGGTGTCACAAACAAAGGCGACGAGGACACCTATGCCTGGATTCGTCAGCTGCTGGAGGCTCAGCAGGACACCGAAGCAGAGGACTTCATCAAAGCGATCAAGGTTGACCTGTTTTCGGACGAGGTATTCGTATTTACCCCGAAGGGCGATGTCGTCAACCTGCCGGCCGGCGCGACGCCGATTGACTTTGCCTATGGCATTCATTCCGCTGTCGGCAACCGCATGACCGGATGTAAGATCAACGGCAGAATCGCACCGATTGACTACAATCTGCAGAACGGCGATATTGTCGAAATCATCACCTCCAAGGAGACTCACGGTCCGAAGCGCGACTGGCTCAAGATGATCAAGACTTCGGAGGCGCGCAACAAGATCAAGCAGTGGTTCAAGAAGGAGTGCCGCGAGGAAAATATCGTCCGCGGCAAGGAGGATCTGGAGCGCGAGCTGAAGGCCAATCTGCTGTACAGCCACTTCATGGAGAAGGAAGAAATCCAGCAGAATGTGCTGCGCAAGTTCAACTATAATTCGCTGGAGGAGCTGTATGCGAGCCTCGGATACGGCGGCATCACGATCACCAAGGTGCTCAACAAGGTGCGCGATGAGGTCATCCGCGCGCGCAAGGCGGAATCCGCCAAGCAGCCGCTCACCGGTGATAAAAACCCGAAGTCGGATTCCGGTGTCATTGTCGAGGGCATCGGCAACTGTCTGGTCAAATTCGCCCGATGTTGTACGCCGATTCCGGGCGATGACATTGTCGGCTATATCACGCGCGGCTACGGCGTCTCTGTCCACCGCCGCGACTGTGTCAACTTCAAGAACAGCAGCGAGGAAGATCAGGACCGCTGGATTGATGTCCGCTGGGACGAGAGCAACATCGAGGCGAAGGAGCGGTTCAGCACCGCACTTCAGATTTCGACGACCGACCGTGTCGGCGTCATGAGCGATGTGCTGATGATTCTGTCCAACAACCGGATCAACGTCCGCGATTTCAACGGTAAAACTCTTTCGGAAGGCTTTGCCATCATCAATGCGGTCGTCGATGTCACCGGCATTCCTCAGCTGGAGATGCTGATCAGCAAGCTTCGTTCGGTCAAGGGTGTCATCAACGTCACCCGTCAGTCCAATTGAGGATGGTCGGATGAGGGCGGTATTGCAGCGCGTGACGCACGCGAAGGTCAGTGTTGATGGAGAGACAACCGGAGAAATCGGACCCGGATTTCTCATCCTGCTCGGTGTGGCACCGGAGGATACTGAAAAACAAGCGCAGTATCTGGCGGGAAAATGTGTCGGACTCCGCGTGTTTTCGGATGAAGAAGGCCGTATGAACCGGGAGTTATCCGATATCGGCGGCAGTCTGCTGGTGGTCAGCCAGTTCACGCTGTACGGCGACTGCCGCAAGGGAAAACGGCCGAACTTCATGGGAGCGGCAAAAGGTGAGCAGGCAAACCGGCTGTACAAATACTTTGTGGACTGCTGCCGTGAACTGGGCGTCACGGTGCAGACCGGCGTGTTCGGTGCGGATATGAAGGTGGAACTGCTCAACGACGGACCGGTGACCATTTTAATGGACACCGACCAAATGATGAAACAATAAGGAGGAAACCCCTTTGAAGCTGTTAAAAACCTGTGTCGGTGATGTCGGCACAAACTGTTATCTGATTTTTGATGAGGCCAGCAAGGAAGGCGCGATCATCGACCCGGGCGACAACGCCCCACAGTTGATGAAGATGATCCGCGACAATCAGGTTGATCTGAAGTATATCCTTCTGACCCATGCTCATTTTGACCATATTCTCGCGGTTGCGGAGATCAAGCGTCAGACCGGCGCATTGGTCGTTGTCCATGCAGAGGAGAAGTATCTGTATCAGGCGGATGCCGGACTGGATGCATTCGGTGCATATGGACGTCAGATTAAAAACCGCTACAACTTCCCCGGTGCGGATATTGAAGCGCAGGAGGGAACGGAGGTCACGTTCGGCGGAATGACGGCGCACTATTACCATACGCCGGGACATACGCTCGGCTCTTGCACGATCCAAATCGGCGAGAATCTGTTTACCGGCGATACGCTGTTCTGTCAGGAATGCGGCCGATGTGACCTCGCAGGCGGAGACTTTTCCGCGATGCTGCGTTCGCTCAAACGTCTGCACGATATGGAGGGCAATTACAATGTCTATCCGGGACATATGATGGTTTCGACGCTGGATTTTGAACGTAAGCACAATCCGTACATGAAGCAGGCTGTATCGCAATGACATATACTGTGACTGGATTGGAGAACGATCATCCGATCCGCGATATGCTGCTCAATCTGCTTCCGACAGAGATCCCGCAGCGCGTGGAATCTCTCGGTGATGACGAACAGAACGCACTCGGCGTTACGGTGGAACCGCTCGGAAACGAGCTCCGCATCCGCGCATGCTGCCGGAGAGACGGCAGACAGCTCTGCTGTGAGAAAACCGTTCCGCTGACCGATTCGCCGGAGGAGAACAAGCGTGCGGAGTCCCATGCCGTCAAGATGGCGGTTTACGATGCGGTGACGCCGTATCTGGACTATGTTCCGGAATGGGGATCGCTGACCGGCGTGCGTCCGGCGAAGTTCGCACGTGGATTTCTGGAGAAAGGGTACTCTCCGGCTGAGGTCGCCCGCATCATGACGGAGGAATACAAGGTTTCTCCGGCGCGCCGCGCACTGGCCATCCGCTCGGCCGGTATCGCATGGGGTCGAAAGAAAAAACTGAAACCTAAGGATATTTCGATCTATATCGGAATCCCGTTCTGCCCGTCTCGGTGCAGCTACTGCTCGTTCGTCAGTCATTCGATTGAGAAGGCGGGAGCGCTGATGGCACCGTATCTGGACACCCTGTGTGCGGAGATCGAGCATGCCGGAGAGGTTGTCCGTCAGGCAGGACTTCGTATCGTCTCCGCCTACATCGGCGGCGGTACACCGACGACGCTGTCCGCCTCTCAGCTCGACAGACTGCTGGACACGGTGTTCCGGTCGTTTGATCTGTCGTCCTGTTCGGAATTCACCGTAGAGGCCGGCCGTCCGGATACCATCACGGAGGAGAAACTCCGCGTACTGGCTCAGCACGGGGTGGATCGTATTTCCATCAATCCGCAGTCGATGAACGACGAGGTGCTCGCCGCGATCGGCAGACGGCACAGCGCACAGGATGTCATCCACACCTATCAGATGGCGCGCCGTGTTGGATTCCGCGCCATCAACATGGACACGATTGCCGGTCTGGACGGCGATACGCCGGAGAGCTTTGCAAAGACGATCCGGACGCTGATTGATTTAAATCCGGAGAATATCACGGTTCACACACTCGCAGTCAAGCGCGGCGCCAGCCAGAACGACCGTATGCGTGCGGTCAGCCGGCACGATTCCGTCCGGCAGATGCTGGAGTATTCGACCAAGCTGCTCACGGAAGCGGGATATTCGCCGTACTATCTCTATCGTCAGAAGTTCATGGCGGGTGGATATGAAAATGTCGGCTGGACGCGGCAGGGATTTGAATGCGACTACAACATCTATATGATGGAGGAACTGCAGACGATTCTGTCGCTCGGCGCAGGCGGTGTGACAAAGCTGATCGGCGCAGACTCTCATAAAATCAAACGCATCAGCAACCCGAAATATCCATACGAATATAACAACGCTCTGGAAAAAATCAATGCCGGAAAACAGGCGTTGATTGACTGGGCGGCTGCATTGTGAGGGATACTTATGGTAAAGTTACAGCTGAAGGAAATCAACGAACGATGCCGGAGAGATCCGGCGGAGTTTGTTGCAGAATGTGAACAAGGGTATCAGGATACCATTCATGCGGTGGCGGAGATGGTCTGTGCATCTCATGCAGAGCGTCCGATTGTCCTGCTCAACGGCCCTTCCTCCAGCGGCAAAACGACTACCGCGCGCTGTCTGCGCGATGAAATGGAGCGCATGGGCGTGCATTCACATGCCATCTCCATGGATGATTACTATCAGACCCGCGGCAGCTATCCCATGCCGCTCGATGAAGAAGGCAACATTGATCTGGAATCGCCGCTCTGCATGGATCTCCCGATGCTGAGCAAACATCTCACCGCGCTGGCGGAGGGTGAGGAGATTCAGGTTCCGCAGTATGATTTTGCACAGCGGCGCCGAACCGAGCTGACGCAGTCCATCCGCCTGAAGAAAGACGAAGTCGCCGTGATCGAAGGCATCCACGCACTCAATGATGTCATTATGCGTCCGCTGGAGGACCGTGCAGTCGGTGTCTACATGGCGGTCGGCACACAGGTCGTGGTCAATGAGCACTTTCAGCTCGCGCCGCATAAACTGCGCTTTGTCCGCCGTGCGATCCGCGACCGGAATTTCCGTGATGCACCCATCGCGGAGACCATCTCCCTGTGGCGTTCGGTCCGCCGCGGTGAAAAGCTGTATATTCATCCGTATGTACCGCATGCGGCACGGATTATCAATACGTATCTGCCGTATGAGGACTGTATTCTGATGAATCAGCTGCGCGAACTGGCGGATTCCCATCTGACGGAGATGCAGGACGCCGGACTGGAGGACATCGTCCGCGCACTCGATCTGTTTGAGCCGCTGACCGACTATTCGCTTCTTCCGGAGCACACAATCATGCATGAGTTCATCGGATAATCAAGAATCAGAGAGGAGAATATGTATGGATCAGAGAGTAAATGACTTGTTCCACCGAATGCGCGCCTCTGCGGAGAGACTGGCAGACCGCACGGAGGAAGTCACATCCCGTGCAGTGGATGCGGCGGGGAAAAAGGCAACCGACATGGTGGAATCCACCCGCATCAACATGAAAATCTACGATTTAAACGCGGATGTTGACCGCTTGTATCGTGAAATCGGCAAGATGCTCTATGATACTCATCTCGGCGAGATGGCAGATCAGGAGCTCGTGCAGGAAAAACTCGAGAAGCTGGATGAGAAACATCGGGAGATCGAGGAACTGCGTGAGAAGCTGAACGATCTGAAAGCCGCCGCAAAATGTCCGGTCTGCGGAAAGGAATGCAAGGCGGGCGACACGTTCTGCAGCGAATGCGGTGCAAAACTGTAATCCTGTGATACACTAACGAAAAACGACACCATTCTGTGAGAACTCGATCCACAGAGCGGTGTCGTTTCTTTTTCTCCGATACCGCGGCGTCTAAACCTTTTTTCTGATTCATATGCTGTTGAAAAGGAAAAGGGGAGGTGCGGTATGCAGGACAAAAAAGGGTACATGCATGGAGCAATCCTGCTTTTGATCTCCGGCTGTATCGTCAAAATACTGGGTGCGCTGTTCAAAATTCCGCTGACCAATCTGATCGGAGACCGCGGGATGGGGATGTTCTCCTTTGCCATGCAGTTTTTTTCCATTCTGTTTGTCATTTGTGCGGCAGGAATCCCGGTGGCAGAATCCTATCTGGTATCCGAGTCACTCGCCCGCGGAAAATCCAATCAGGCCAGACGGATGGTATGCAGGATCACGATGGTGTTCACGCTGTTTTCCATGGTTCTTGCATTCGGTCTGGCGATCGGGTCGGACCGTCTCTCGGTTTTGTTCGGAGAACCGGAGGCAGGACTGTGTCTGACTGCCATTGCACCGGCCGTCGTTTTGGTTACCATGGAGGCCGGACTGCGCGGGTGGTATCAGGGAACGGGAAATATGGAACCGACGTCGGTATCGCAGGTGCTGGAGGCGGTCGGAAAACTGCTGTTCGGTCTGCTGTTTGCGCGACGGGCGTTGGAATTCGGATGGGGGATCTCCGGCGCGGCCGCCGGTGCGGTTCTCGGCGTGACAATCGGCGAACTGATCGCCGTGCTGTATCTGGTGTGGAGTGTCCGTCACAGCATCATAGCAACGCTGTTTCACCGGGAGCCTTGGGTTCCGAAAACCTTTTCGCGCTTTTTTTCCTATCTTTTTCCGGTTACGCTCGGTGCGGCAGTCATGACCGTATCCGGTTTTCTGGACATGGCACTGCTGTACCGCCGCCTTCCGCTGACCGGCTTAAGCACGGCGGAGGTGACGGCACAGTATGGCGCCTATACCGGCATGGCGCTGACGCTGTATCATCTTCCGCAGGCGTTTTCGGGTGCGGTTTCGGTCAGTATTCTTCCCGCTATCGCCTCTGCGTGGACGAAAAACCAGCAAGCGGCCTGCCGTCGTCTGGCGGCTTCCGCCGTACGTCTGACCCTGCTCGTCTGCATCCCCTGCGGTGCCGTTCTCTCCGTGTTCGCCGAGCCGCTTCTCATGCTGCTGTTTTCTTCTCAGCCATCCGGCATTGCAGCCGCCTGCCCGCTTCTGGTCTGCCTCGGTTTCTGTGAAGCGGTGGTGGGACTCTCCTCGGTGACAACTGCCGTTCTGCAGTCCATCGGCCGTCCGGATATCACGGTGAGCACAACTGCGGCAGGATGTGCGGTCAAATTCGCCGTGTCCTATTACTGGACAGCACAGCCGGAAATCGGCATTCTTGCGGCGCCGATGAGCACACTGATCTGTTTTGGCGTGATTCTCTTGTTGAATCTTCTCGCAATTTATACTAAAATGAAATGGGTTCCGGCAGTGATTCGTCCGGCTCTGCGCATTTCTCTTGCCGCCTGCATGATGTGTGCGTCGGGAATGCATGTATTTCGGATTGTGATGCAGAACAATTCTCTGCTCATCTCTCTGGTTTTGAGCGCAGTTTGGATGGTCTTTTTATATCTGCTCGCCCTGCTTCTCCTTCATGCGCTGCATCGGGAGGATGTTCTCATGCTGCCGGGAGGCGAACGACTGGCGCTGCTTCTGCGCTTACCATAATCAGAAAGGAAATCAAAATGGATTTTACGTTTAAAAACAAGTATACCTTTGAGGATCTGCTCCGTGTGATGGAAATCCTCCGCTCGGAAAACGGCTGTCTGTGGGATCGTGCGCAGGACCACAAATCCATCCGTCAGAGCTTCATTGAGGAGACCTACGAGGTCTGTGAGGCAATTGACACGGAGGATACCGACCTGCTCAAGGAAGAACTGGGCGATGTGCTGTTTCAGGTGGTATTCCATGCGCAGATCGAAAAAGAGCGCGGCGTGTTTGAGATTGACGATGTGATCGACGGCATCTGCAAAAAAATGATCTATCGGCATCCGCATGTATTCGGCAATGTCGAGGTTTCGGAGACGGATGAAATACTGAACAACTGGGACGATCTGAAAATGACGGAAAAGCATCAGGAATCCGTGACCGATACGCTCAACAGCGTTGCGCGGACACTGCCGTCGCTGATCCGTGCGCAGAAAATCCAGAAAAAAGCCGCAAAAAGCGGATTTGAATGGGCTGACGTCAAAGATGCCATCCAAAAGGTACATGAGGAACTGGATGAGGTCGAGCGTGCCATGGACGGAGACGGCGACATCTCAGAGGAGATCGGCGACCTGCTGTTTGCCACTGCCAAGGTCGCACGCTTTGCCGAGGTGGACGCCGAGCGCGCACTGGAGCTGACATGTGAGAAATTCATCCGTCGGTTTTCCTATGTGGAGTCCAAAGCAGAGGAACAGGGAAGACCGCTTTCGGAGATGAGTCTGGATGAAATGACCGCACTGTGGAACGAGGGGAAAACCAACGCATGAAAAAAGCGGAATTTGTCGCACGTATTGCGGAACAGACCGGAAATACCAAAAAACATACGGAAGAAATGCTGAATGCGATTCTGGGCGGCATCGGAGATGTGCTGGCCGAGGGTGATAAGCTGAATTTTGTCGGATTCGGCGTGTTTGAGACAAGGGAGCGCAGCGCACGCCGCGTGCACTCGCTCCGAACGGGCACGACGGAGACCATGCCTGCCGCCTGCGTTCCGGCATTCCGTCCGGGAAAACAATTAAAGGAAAAGGTGAATCAACGATGAGACTGGATAAGTATTTAAAGGTATCGCGCCTGATCAAGCGCAGAACCATTGCCAATGAGGCCTGTGACAACGACCGCATCACGGTCAATGGGAAGCCGGCAAAGGCGTCCTATCAGGTCAAAGACGGAGATATCATTGAGATCTCCTTTGGAAGCCGCACCCTGAAGGTGGAAGTCCTTGCAATCGCCGAGCATGTTCTAAAAAATGATGCTTCCGCCCTGTACCGGGAACTCTAAAATCTGCATAACACTGCACCGGAGCGCATAGAGTGTAACCAGGCGTTTCGGTGTTTGTGTTTGGCGGAAAGGGGACAAAAGTGCGTATGGGACGAGAGAGCCAGAGCAAAAAGGAAAGTCCGGCAATGCCGCACGGACTCACCCTGCAGGATCGGAGCCGGATGTCACTTTCCGGCATCAAGGATGTCGTCACGTTTGACGATTCTCAGGTCATCCTGAATACCGATCTGGGGACGCTGACCATACGCGGCGAACGGATGCATGTGGATCAGCTCAGTCTGGACACCGGCGATCTCAGTCTGACCGGACAGATTGAGGCGATCGAATATGATGATGTGGTTCGCGGGAGCTTTTTGGGACGGCTGTTCCGATGAATACGGAATTGATCCCTCAGCTGTGGAGCAGCGCCTGCTTTCTAACCGCCGGGATGATCGGGGCGCTCGTTTCCGATCTTCTTTCCGTATGCACCCTGTCGAATCGACGGTCGGTTCGATTCTTTTGCGACTTCTTTCTGCTGGCAGTCTGTTCGCTCCTCCTGTTTCTCACATCGGTCAGTGTTGTTCAGGATACCCTGCGCGGGTACATGCTTATCATGTTCCTGTTCGGCGCCGTGCTGTGGGAACAGACGGCAGGACGCATCCTGCGGCGGCTCCTCCGCGCTGTTCTTCGGATTTCCGCCCGTGTAATTCATGCCGCCGCACGGCTTCTGCATCAATCACTGGCATGGCTCAAAGCACACCGCTTATCCCGTGCAAAAGAAAATTTACGGAAAAAAAACAAGAAAGCGGGAAAAAGCACTTCCATTTTTTTTGCAAATCGGTTAAAATAAATTTAAGTTTGGTAATGAAGGAGGGGGATCTATGGAAAGAAGACGCAGAATACGTCCGGTAGTTCTGATGCGGATTGCAATCATTGTTTTCTGCCTGCTTTTCGGTGCACAGCTGATTTCCCTTCATCTTCAGGTTACCGATCTTCGTGTACAGAGCGAAAAGCTGGATGATGAAATTTCCAGAAAACAGCTGGCGAACAAGGAACTCGAGGAGTCACAGCTGGACAGCGACTCGGATGAGGCCATTGCCAAAATTGCCCGCGATGTGCTGGGATACGCTTCTCCCGGCGAGAAGGTATATATCGACAGCTCAAAACAGTGAGCACACTTGTTTCACATTATCATGGAGGAGTAAATACAAATAGTATGGGGTTAACCGTAGGTGAAGTCGTAACCGGAAAAGTAACCGGCATTACGAAGTTTGGTGCGTTCGTCGCACTGGATTCCAAAAAGACCGGTCTGGTACATATTTCAGAAGTTTCGCGTTCGTATGTCAATGATATCCACGATCATCTGACAGAGGGACAGGATGTCAAGGTAAAGATTATCGCAATTGACGAGAATGGAAGAATCAATCTCTCCATCAAAAAGGCGCTGCCGCGCGAAAACGCTCCGCAGCAGGAAAACAGCCGCAGCGCTGCGCCGTCCGACCGTCCGGCACCGCGCCGTCCGAGAGGAAACAGTGCACCGCGCCGCGGTACGTATGCGGCAGCAGACAGCAGAAGCGATACCGCAAATACCTCTCTTTCGTTTGAGGATAAGCTCAAGCACTTTATGCAGGACAGCGAAAGCCGTATGTCCGATATTCGTCACAATATGGACAGAAAAAGTGGCTCGAGACGCCGGAAATGAGAATACTCAAATGCCGCCGTTTTTGGCGGCATTTTTAAGCGCTGGTGTGACAGCAAAAAAGTGCTCTCCGACGCAGTGCCGAAGAGCAGATTGGATTGTGGGGATAAAGATATGAACGGTGCATAGATGATAGAAGTCTATCACCGTATTTATCGTACCACGACATCCAATTACTGTCAAATAGAATTGAACGGGGAAAAACTATGTTTATCTGCAATGGTCGTGTTGTTTCGATGGAATCCGATCCCATTTCGTGCGGATTTGTCGAAATCACGGATAAGAAAATCGGACGCATCGGTCCCATGGAGGAGTTCCCGGGAACGCCTGAGGACACGGTATGGGATGCCGGCGGCGGATGGATTCTGCCCGGCTTTGTCGATGCGCACACCCATCTGGGATTGTTTGAGGATGCGCTCGGATTTGAAGGGGAGGACGGGAACGAGGATACCGATCCGATTCTCCCGCAGCTCCGTGTCATCGACGGCATCAATCCGATGGAACGGAGCTTCCGCGAAGCCCTTTGTGCGGGCGTCACTGCCTGTCTGGTCTCTCCGGGCAGCTGCAATCCGATCGGCGGACAGATCGCCGCCATCAAAACCTGCGGCCGCCGCATTGACGATATGATTCTGCGCGCGCCGTGCGCCGTCAAATTTGCCCTCGGCGAGAATCCAAAATCCTGCTACAATGAAAAAGAAGAATCTCCGGTCACACGGATGGCGACCGCCTCTCTGATCCGGGACACACTGATGCGGGCGCAGGAATACAAAACCCGCAAACAGCATGCCGAAGACCCATCCGATGCGCCGGATTATGACAGCAAATTTGAAGCGCTCATTCCGGTGCTTGACCGCAGCTGTCAAGCGCATTTTCACGCGCATCGCGCGGATGATATTTTTACCGCCCTGCGCATCGCAAAGGAATTTCAGCTGGACGCTGTAATTATACACGGTACGGAAGCGCATTTGGTCGCGGATATTCTGACTGAGGAACCCGGCATCCGCATCTGCGCCGGACCGTGCCTGACCGACCGCTCCAAGCCGGAACTTGCCAATCTCTCGGAGGCATCTCCCAAACTGCTGACGGACGCAGGCATTCCGACCGCGCTGATCACCGACCATCCCGAGACGCCGCTCAAGCATATTCTGCACTGTGCGCTGTCAGCGGTGAAAGCCGGCATGGAACCGATGCAGGCTCTGCGCGCCATCACCATTGTACCGGCCGAGATTGCCGGCATTGCCGACCGCGTAGGTTCCATCAAAACCGGAAAAGACGCGGATCTGGTTGTATTCAGCGGTGATCCGCTGGAATACCGCTCAACAATTACGGCAGTTTTTGCCGATGGAACTTGTATTACAGGAGGAACAATAAATGCGTACAATTAAAGCGAAAGACATCACCAAACTGGTTCGTGATCTTTGCATGGATGCAAACTATGTTTTGCCGGCCGATGTTCGTCAGTCCTACATTGACGGACAGAAAAAAGAAAAATCTCCTGTCGGCTGTGAAATCTTCAGCAAAATGGTCGAGAACTGTGATATCGCCGCCGCAAACCGTGTGCCGATCTGTCAGGATACCGGTATGGCAGTCGTTTTTGTTGAGGTCGGTCAGGACGTTCATATCACCGGCGGTCTGCTGGAAGACGCCGTAGAAGAAGGTGTCCGTCAGGGATATGTCGAGGGCTATCTGCGCCTCTCCGTCGTACGCGATCCGCTCGACCGCGTCAACACCAATGATAATACCCCGCCGATTTTGTATACCCGCATTGTTGAGGGAGATCAGATTCACATCACGGTCGCGCCGAAGGGATTCGGCAGCGAAAACATGTCCGCGATGAAGATGTTCACCCCGGCTGCAACCCGCGAGGACATTATTCAGTTTGTTGTCGACTGCTGTGATCGCGCAGGCTCCAATCCGTGCCCGCCGATCATCATCGGTGTCGGACTGGGCGGAACCTCCGATAAGGCGGCTTATCTCGCTAAGCGCGGTCTGATGCGCGAAGTCGGCAAGTTCAACGAGAACCCGTTCTATGCGGAGATGGAGAAAGAGATCATCGACCGTGTCAACAAGCTCGGCATCGGACCGCAGGGACTCGGCGGATCGGTCACTGCGCTTATGGCCGCGATTGAGCCGTTCCCGACACATATTGCCGGTCTGCCGTGCGTCGTCAATATCGGCTGCCACGTCACCCGTCACGCCGAAGGTACAATCTGATAACAAACCATCCATCTGCATCCTGTCTGTATGGCAGGATGCTTTTTTATTTGTTTTTTCTGGACAAATTGAAACAAATTGTGCATTCTGACAAATCGAAAGACATACAAATAAATTACGATGGAAATCTTGCACAATACTATTGCAAATTATCCGCGCTGGTGTTATACTAACAGTAACATAAAGCCGACAAGATAGAATACAAAATGATTCCAGGATCCGTGTGGATTATCGTCGGATACAACTTCATATCGTTATTTTGGGTGTTCACCGTAAGGAGCTGATGTTATGAAGATCACCATCGTTGAAAGAAAAATTCATGCAAGCGAAGAGCTTCGTGATTACACCACGAAGAAGGTTTCCAAGCTGGAGCGCTATTTCCATAAAGACACTTCCGCTGTTGTGACGTTCAGCGAAATCAAGGGTCGTCAGACGGCTGAGATTACCGTTCGTCACGGCGGTATGGTATTCCGTGCCGAGGAAACCACGACTGATATGTTTGCTTCTGTTGATGGTATGATCAGCAGCATTGAGCGTCAGATTCGTAAGAACAAAACGAGATTGGAAAAGCGTCTGCGTGAAGGTGCATTCGAAAAGGCAACCGCAAACGAAGCGGGCATTTCCGAGTATGTCGAGGACAATTACGATGTTGTCCGCCGCAAGAAGTTTGACGTAGTTCCGATGTCGGTCGAAGAAGCGATCCTTCAGATGAATCTGCTGGATCACCAGTTCTTCTTCTTCCTGAATGCTGAGGAGGATGACGCACCGGCTGTAATCTATAAGCGTGCTGCGGGAGGCTATGGCCTGATCGAAAGCAACTGATTTGTCACTGATACGGGCATCGTTCATTGTAACGGTGCCCGTTTTTGCGTCTCTGCTTGCTTTTCAGAGATTGATGTGCTACTATAAGGACAAAGTACAGTACGGTGCCTGCCGGTTGCGGCGGGAGAATAGGGAAATGGTGAAAAACCATGCGGGACCGCCGCCGTTGAGGAGGAGTTCCGGCCAGTTATGCCACTAAAGATCGAACTTTGGGAAGGCAGGGCCGGGGCAGTGATGCCTGAGCCGGAAGACCTGCCGTTCTGTTCAGATCTGCTGAGGATATTCAGGCAGAAAGCCGTATGGCGGACGGACAAAACGCCGATGCGGATTGGTGAACTCTGCGGTCACAGCGGCTGACTGCGGATTCTTCTTTGTATGCCTTCCTCGTTTGCTGACGAGAAAGGCTTTTTTGTTTGAGAGGATGACACAATGGCTTTTTCCCACTATATTCGAAGCGGTCAGAAACAGCTGCGATGTGGTTATACGACCGGCACCTGCGCCGCACTGGCGGCATCCGCAGCTGCCTCTCTGCTGCTTTCCGGATCTGCCCCGAAATCGGTTTCTCTGATCACAGCAAAAGGGATTCCTGTGGAGGTTCCTGTCACCCGCTCGGGGTGGGACGGACAGACGGCATGGTGCACAGTCATCAAAGACGCCGGAGACGATGCTGATGTCACGGACGGCATGGAAATCGTAGCGGCTGCACGCATAGAAAAAACCGGTGTTTCGATCGAAGGAGGACCCGGCGTGGGACGGGTGACAAAACCCGGATTGGATCAGCCGGTCGGAGCGGCGGCGATCAACCGCGTTCCGCGGCAGATGATCACCGAGGCGGTTGAGGCGGTCTGCCGGCAGTCTGCCTACACCGGCGGAATTGCTGTCACGATCTCCGTTCCGGGAGGGGAAGCGATTGCATCCCGTACGTTTAATCCGAAAATCGGCATCATCGGCGGCATTTCGATTCTGGGAACCTCCGGCATTGTGGAGCCGATGAGCGAGAGGGCAATTGTAAATACCATCCAGCTGGAACTGCATCAGGCGCGGCTTGGATCCGCCGATGTCATTTTGACTCCCGGAAACTACGGCCAGAGCTTTTTGCATCAGTCCGGGCTGGATACGCTCGGCATACCGATTGTGACGGTTTCAAATTTTATCGGAGACGCGCTGGATATTGCGGCGGAACAGCAGTTTGAACGAGTTCTGCTCGTCGGTCATATCGGAAAAATGATTAAACTTGCCGGCGGCATCATGAATACCCATTCCAAATGTGCTGACTGCCGGACGGAATTGTTCTGTGCCCATGCGGCCGTGTGCGGCGCATCGCAATCAATTTGCACCGCACTGATGGATGCGGCGACAACCGATGCGTGTCTGTCCATTCTGGACGCATCTGGCCTGCGTGGTCCGGTCATGGAACGAATTCTGAATGCGGTGCAGTCTCATCTCACACACCGTGCCGCTGATGCCTATGAGGTCGGTGCGGTTTTGTTTTCCAACGAATTTGGATTGCTGGGAAGCACTGATTACGCGAAAGAGATACTCAAACGCTGGAGGAAGGAATAGATCATGGTACATTTTGTTGGAGCCGGACCCGGTGCACCGGATTTAATCACCGTGCGCGGCGCCGCCCTGCTGGAATCGGCGGACGTCATCATCTACGCCGGCAGTCTGGTCAATCCGGCACTGCTCGAGCGTGCAAAACCGGAATGTGAAATCTACAACAGCGCAAAAATGACGCTGGAAGAGGTTCTGGATGTGATGCGCGGGGCGGAGGCAGACGGCAAGACAACGGTGCGTCTGCATACCGGCGATATGAGTCTCTACGGCGCGGTCCGGGAACAGATGGACCGGCTGGACAAGGACGGGATTCCCTACGACGACACCCCGGGGGTCTCCAGCTTCTGCGGTGCCGCTGCGGCGCTGTGTGCGGAATACACGCTTCCCGGCGTCAGTCAAAGTGTCATTATTACGCGAATGGAAGGACGAACACCGGTCCCACCGCGTGAGCGTCTCTCGGAGCTTTCCTCACACGGCGCAACAATGGTGCTGTTCCTATCGGCCGGTCTGCTGGACCGCGTGCAGGAGGAACTTCTTCAGGGTGCATATACGGAGCAGACGCCCGCGGCAATTGTCTATAAAGCGACATGGCCGGATCAGAAAGTGATCCGATGTACGGTCGGCACACTGGCAGAGAGTGCGGCTCGCGAAGGGATTTCCAAGACTGCACTGATTCTGGTCGGCGATTTTCTCGGAGAGCATTACGAGAGAAGCCTCCTGTATCATCCGCAGTTTACGACGGAGTTTCGAAAGGGGACGCCTGAATGACGATTGCATGGATGACATTTACCGAAAATGGATTCCGGTTTGCACAGCACGCGGCATCCGTTGTCGGCGGCAGTGTAGCCCGATGCGGCGCAGAACTCTCTCTGCGCGATTGGACGGCACAGCAGTTTTCCACCGCCGATGCGCTGATCTTTGTCGGTGCCGCCGGAATTGCCGTGCGCGCGATTGCACCGCACGTGGTCAGCAAGACGACCGACCCCGCTGTTCTGGTGATGGATGAGTGCGGAAACTATGTCATTCCGATTCTGTCCGGTCATCTGGGAGGGGCAAACGATCTGGCACAGGCAATTCATGCCGCCTGCGGTGCACAGCCGGTGCTCACTACCGCGACCGATGTCCGCGGCGTTTTCGCTGTGGATGAATGGGCAAAACGTCAAAACTGCGCGGTCGTCAATCCGAAACAGATCAAACGGGTCTCTGCGGCTGTCCTGCGCGGGGAGAGTATTCCCGTATACAGTCACTGGAAGATCGCGGGGGCGCATCCCGCCTGTATTTCGCTTGTGGATGATCCGAGTCAGGCGATGGTTTGTCTGTCTGCAAAGCGGGAGAGTGCCGATGCGCTTCTGCTTGCACCGCGTGTTCTGACTCTCGGTATCGGATGCCGGAAGGGAATTTCCTGCGCGGCATTGGAAACGGGATTCGTGGAATTCTGTGAACAGACCGGTGTGCTGGAACAGGCGATATGCGGCGTTGCGACCATCACGCTCAAACAGAACGAAACAGGACTTCAGGAGTTCTGCACTGCACACGGATGGCCCCTGCATACAGTGTTTGCAGATGCGCTCGCACAGACAGATGGAACGTTTACCGCATCGCCGTTTGTTCAAACCGTCACCGGTGTCGACAATGTCTGCGAGCGCAGTGCGGTATTTGTATCCGGCGGCAGTTTGATGCAGACAAAATGGATCTCTCACGGTGCGACATTTGCACTGGCGTGCGCACCGTATCATCCGGATTGGAGATGGAAACATGAGTAACATATTTGTAGTCGGCATCGGACCGGGCGATGCGGTGTTTTTGACACAGCAAGCACGGTCTGCCATGGAGCAGGCCGATGTGCTCTGCGGTTATACCGTTTATATTGATCTGGTCGCCCCGCTGTTTCCGGAAAAGGAAACCTACAGCACGCCGATGAAAAAAGAAGTCGACCGATGCCGTTGGGCGCTGGAAACCGCACAGTGCGGAAAGACCGTTGCCATGGTGTGCAGCGGAGATGCCGGTGTTTACGGCATGGCGGGACTGATACTGGAACTGGGAGCGGACTGCCCCGATGTTGCAATCGAGATTGTCCCCGGTGTGACGGCGGCACTGTCCGGTGCGGCGGTTTTGGGTGCACCGCTCGGGCACGATTTCTGCGTCATTTCGTTGTCCGACCTGCTGACGCCGTGGGATCGCATTGAAACACGGCTCTGCTGTGCGGCGGAGGGTGATTTTGTCGTCTGTATTTACAATCCGTGCTCCAAAAAACGTACGGATACGCTTCGGCGCGCCTGCGCGGTGCTGATGGAGCACAAATCGCCGGATACCGTCTGCGGATGGGTCAGAAATATCGGCCGGGATGGTCAGGAATCACGCATTCTTTCTCTGAAGGAACTGGCGGATGAAACACTGGATATGTTTACGACGGTGTTTATCGGTTCTTCGTCCACGACGATCTGTTCCGGAAACATGGTCACCCCGAGAGGATACCGCAGGCCATGAAGATTGTGTTATACAGCGGCACGACGGAAGGCCGCCTGCTTTCTCATCGTCTGGCTGAGCTCGGACTCAAAATCACCGTCTGTGTGGCAACGGAATACGGGCGGGAGGAGCAGGGAACTGCGCCGAATATCACCGTGCAGTGCGGGTATCAGACTGTTGCGGAAATGTGCGATACCATCTGCGGTGCAGATCTTTGTATTGATGCCACCCATCCCTACGCGGAAAAGGTGACGGCAAATATCCGCGCGGCATGCAGGCAATGTGCAGTCCCGTATCGCCGCCTGCTTCGCCCGAAAAGTCAAACAGACGCCGCAAATGTTGTGGTATCCGACGCTTCGGATGCCGCCGCCTATCTCGCCGCACAGGAGGGAAATATTCTGCTGACAACGGGGGCAAAGGAGCTCGCCGCTTACAAGTGCATTGCACCGGAGCGGCTGTTTGTTCGTGTTCTTCCCATGCATGCGAGCCTGACCGCCTGTGAACAGGCGGGAATCCCGCGGCGGCACATCATCGCTGTACAGGGACCGTTTTCGGCCGCATTCAATGAAATGCTCCTTCGGGAGTACAACATCCGCTATCTGGTTACCAAAGACGGCGGAACAGTCGGCGGATTTGAGCAGAAGCGCGAAGCGGCACAGCGCACCGGCGCTCAGCTGATTGTAATTGCAAGACCGGAAGAACAGGACGGCTGTTCCATGGATCAGATTTTTGAAGAGTGTAAGGAGACGTTCACATGCAGGTAACCATCATTGGAATGGGATGCGGAAACAACAGTCTGCTGACCGGAGAAGCGCGCGACGCACTCCGTTCGGCGGATCTTGTCATCGGCGCTTCCCGTCTGCTCGCTCTGCTTCCGGACGACTGTTCGGCAAAATGTATCACGGAGTACCGTCCGGATGTCATCTGTGATATTATTTTGGAGCGGAACTGTGAACCCAGCTGTGTGCTGTACAGTGGAGACAGCGGATTCTATTCGGGTGCGCGCGGTCTGCTCGAGCTTCTGCGGGAGCGGAAGATTCCGGCGCGTGTTCTTCCCGGTATCTCCAGTGTACAGATTTTTGCCGCCCGTCTGGGTCAGCCGTGGCAGTCGTGGCGTTTGGTCTCGGCACACGGAGTGTCCTGCGACGCGGTCTCGGAAGTCCTGCAAGGGGCTCCGGTGTTCTTCCTGACCGGCGGAAAACTCACGCCGCGCGAGCTGTGTCAGCAGCTGACCGCGGCAGGATTGGGAGATCTTTCGGTCACTGTCGGGGAGAATCTCTCTTATCCGGATGAGAACATTCAATCAGGCACAGCCGCGCAGTTTGCCGAGCAGACCTTCTCTCCGCTTTCGGTCATGCTGTGTGAGCCGGCACCGAACACGGTTCGAAGAACGAATGGAATTGCAGATGATGCGTTTATCCGCGGTAACGTTCCGATGACCAAACAGGAGGTTCGTGCGGTCCTGCTGGGAAAACTGGCGGTCCGTCCGCAGGAGACGGTTTGGGATATCGGCGGCGGTACCGGCAGTGTCTCTGTGGAGCTGGCACTTGCGGCGTCGCGCGGACATGTTTATTCCGTCGAATGCAATCCGGAGGCTTGTGACCTCATTCGCCGCAATCGGGAGAAATTCGGTGCGTGGAATCTGTCCGTGGCGGAGGGAAGCGCACCGGAGGTATTGGAGACGCTCCCACCGCCGGATGCCGTTTTCATCGGCGGGACAAAGGGAAAGCTCGAAGAAATCGTCGACTGTGTTCTCCAAAAAAATCTGTCTGCACGGATCTGCATCTCGGCAATCGCAATTGAAACATTGGGAAAAGCGGTCGCTGTCTTGACCACACGCGGATTCCGGACTGAGACCGTTCAGATTTCGGTCAGTCGGAGTAAAAAAGCCGGTTCTCTGCATCTGCTGACCGCGAATAATCCCGTCTTTCTGATCACAGGGGTACCGCAGTGATCCGCGTGATGATCTCCGCTCCGAATTCCGGAAGCGGAAAGACCGCCATTGTCTGCGGTCTGCTCAACCTATTGCATCGCCGCGGATACCATCCGTGTGCACTGAAATGCGGACCGGATTACATTGACCCTATGTTCCACCGTTCGGTCCTCAGTGTCGAAAGCCACAATTTAGACAGCTATCTTTCGTCCTCCGACCAGATGCGTGCACTGTTTGCGCATTCTTCGTCCGGTCATGACGCAGTGGTCTGCGAAGGTGCGATGGGCTTTTACGACGGTGTAGGCGGTGTCACGACACAGGCAAGCGCCTGGGAAGCGGCGGACATACTGGATTTTCCGGTTGTTCTGGTTGTGCGTCCAAAGGGAAACAGCCTGACGCTCGCGGCACAGATTCAGGGGCTGTGCCGGTTCCGTCAGCCCAGTCACATTGCCGGTGTCATTCTCAATGACTGCTCCGAGATGCTGTACCGTACTCTCTCTCCGATGCTGGAGCGCGAGACCGGTCTGGCTGTTCTGGGATTTCTGCCTCACATGGCGGATGCACAGTTCGAAAGCCGTCATCTCGGACTGTATACCGCACAGGAAATCACCGATCTGGATTGGAAAATCCAGCAGATTGCGGATCAAATGGAGCAGACGGTAGATGTTTCGCATCTCCTGTCCCTGTGCCATTCCAGCGGAATCGAACACAAAATGCCAAAATCGCTTCCGAAGCCAACCATCCGGATTGCATTGGCAAACGACGAGGCATTCTGCTTTACTTACGAAGAAAACAAAGAAGAATTGCGTGCTCGGGGAGCCGAGCTTGTCGAATTCTCTCCGATTCACGACAACAGGCTCCCGGATCCTGTTCACGCGCTGTACCTGCCTGGGGGATATCCCGAACTGTATGCCAAACAGCTGTCGGAGAATCGGAGCATGCGCGAGAGCATCCGTATGGCATGCGGGAATGGACTGCCGACCATTGCAGAATGCGGCGGATTCTTATATCTGGGTGACAGTTTGGTGGATTCGGCGGGAAACTCGTATGACATGGCGGGCTTTTTGAACGGTCGCGGCATCCCGCGCGGACGGCTCGTTCGATTTGGTTACGCCGAACTCACGGCAAAATCCGACAGCATGCTGTTCCGCGCCGGGGAAAAAATCCGCACACATGAATTCCATTATTGGGATTCCACCGAAAACGGAGATGCTTTAGATGCGGTCAAGCTGCAGACCGGCAGAAGCTGGTCTTGCGGAATCGCAACGGAAACACTCTATGCGGGATTCCCGCATTTATACTTTACGGGAAATCCTGCGCTGGCCGCGCGATTTGTGGAAGCCGCACGGCGATACAAGGAGGGCAAGCATGAAGCTTGAAGAAACAATCAGACGCATTCCATCACCCAGTATATCTGTCCGACAGGAGGCAAAACGCCGCTGGGATTCCTGCGGAAAGCCGCTCGGCAGTCTGGGACTGCTGGAGGATGCGATTTCGGATATCGCGGCCCTGAACGGAGACACCGATGTCTGTTTAACGCCGCGCGCTGTGCTGGTGCTCTGTGCAGACAACGGCGTCGTCGCGCAGGGAGTCACGCAGACTGACAGTTCGGTGACCGGAATTGTCGCGCAGAATCTTGCGGCAGGCCGAACCTCGGTCTGCCGCATGGCGTCTTGTGCAGACTGTGAAGTGATCCCGGTGGATGTCGGAATCAAGGATTTTACTCCGTGTGCCGGTGTTATTTCGCGCCGTATCGGAAACGGAACAGACGATATCTCCGCAGGTCCCGCAATGACGAGGGAGCAGGCAGAGCGTGCAATCCTCACCGGAATTGAACTGGTCGGTGAACAAAAAGCTCGGGGAATCCGCCTTTTGGCAACCGGCGAGATGGGAATCGGAAACACAACAACGACGAGTGCCGTGGCAAGCGTCCTGCTTGGACGGAATCCGCTGGAATTGACCGGACGGGGTGCCGGTCTTTCCGATGCGGGACTCGAGCGCAAGCGTGCCGCGATTCAGCGGGCGATTGCGGTGAATCGGCCCAATCCGGATGATCCGGTTGACATCCTGCAGAAAGTAGGCGGATTCGATCTCGCCGCACTGTGCGGTGTCTTTCTCGGCGGTGCTTTGTACCGGATTCCGATTCTGATGGACGGCGTGATCAGCTCCGCGGCGGCGCTATGTGCAGTACGGCTGTGTCCGACGGCTTCCGGGGCGGTATTGGCGAGCCACGCATCGTCCGAACCGGCGAGCCGTCTTCTGCTGGAGGCACTCAGCAAACGCCCGCTGATCACAGCCGAGATGTGTCTCGGAGAGGGTACCGGTGCGGTTGCGGCGATGCCGCTTCTGGATATGGCGCGCACGGTCTATGCCGAAAGCTATACCTTCGAGGAGGCGGGAATCGAAGCGTATACGCCGCAGGGGATCGGCATATGATGACCTTGGTCATCGGCGGCGCGGCATCCGGGAAAAGTGAATATGCCGAATCGCTTCTTCTTCATACTCCCGCACCACGCTATTATCTTGCAACGATGCAGCCATTTGGAGAAGAAGCGATGAGACGAATCCGTCGGCACCGCGCGATGCGCGCCCAAAAACAGTTTGAAACCATTGAATGCTACACCAATCTCGCATCGGTCCGTCTTCCCGCGCGCTGCGCTGTTCTGCTGGAATGCATGAGCAACCTGACCGCAAACGAAAAATATGCGCCGGAGGGCGCCGGAGCATATGCGTTTGAAGCGATTGTAAACGGGATCGACTCTTTGAGACAGCAGAGCGACCGGCTGGTTATCGTCTCCAACGAGGTGTTCACCGGCGGAAATCAGTACGCCGGAGATACCGAGCACTATCTCCGCCTGCTCGCACAGATCAACCGCGCACTCGCGGCGCGGGCAGATGCTGTCTGTGAGGTTGTGTGCGGCTGTGTGCAGTACTACAAAGGAAGGGAAGATCACGGATGACAGTTTTTGAGACCATTGCAGTCGCATTTGCCATGTTTTCGGCTCTTCCGGTGCCTCAACCGGTCTGGAACGCAAAAAACATGCGCTTTGCGCTGTGTGCGTTTCCGCTCATCGGTCTGATCATCGGAGTTTTGTGCGCAGTCTGGTCGTCGGTTTGCGTATTCTTTGGGTTTCCCGATATCCTGCGCGGTGCCGGATACTGCCTGATTCCGATTCTGGTCACAGGCGGCATTCATCTGGATGGATATGCGGACACATCGGATGCACTCTCCAGTTATGCCTCCCAGGAAAAGCGGCATGAAATTCTTCGCGACCCGCACTGCGGTGCATTTGCCGTGATCCGTCTGCTTGTCTATGGCATTGCAGATTTTGCGCTATGTGTCACGCTGATTCCTTCCCGACGCACGCTGCTGTGTCTCGGTTGCAGCTTTGTTCTTTCCCGAGTCCTTTCCGCTCTCGCGCTCACAGTCCTGCCGCTTGCAAAGAACACCGGATTGGCGCACACCTTTGCAAGCTCAGCCGACAAACGCCATGTTCGGATGATACTGATCATTTATTTGGCTGCAGTCTGTGCCGTGCTTCTCTTTGTAGGATCGCTGACCGGTCTGCTGATGCTGATGACTTCGGCACTCGTCTGCTGGCGGTACCGGACGGTTGCGGTCAAGACGTTCGGCGGGGTATCCGGTGATCTTGCGGGATGGTTTTTACAAAAAGCGGAGATCTGGATGCTGACAGGATTGGTACTGATGCAGTTTGTGGAGAAGATGATATGATTCTGATTACAGGTCCGCTGTACAGCGGGAAAAAAACATATGTCAAAGAGCGATTCGGCTGGACAGACACCGAGCTTGCGGAGCACGCTGTCTGGGATGTCCAGAAGCTTGCCGGCGAATCGGAGGATTTGGAAAAGCTCGCGGACAGGCTTATGCAGTACGATGTTGTGATTGCAACCGAAGTTGGCGGCGGTGTCGTTCCGACCGACTACAGTGTCCGCGAACAGCGGGAGCGGGCGGGACGGCTTTCCTGCCTCTTGGCAGAGCGTGCGGATCAGGTGATCCGCGTATTCTGCGGACTGCCGATGACGTTAAAAGGAGAAAAGCCGGTATGACTCTATGCGCTGCCATTCTTTGCGGATTTGTTCTGGATCTGCTGTTCGGTGATCCGGCATTCATTCTTCATCCGGTGGTAATTATGGGACGGTGTATCTGTGCGTTGGAACGCCTTCTGCGCGGTTTGTTTCCCAAAACGCCGCGCGGAGAATTCCTCGGAGGCTGTGTTCTTGCAGCGGTGCTTCCAATTGGCACGCTGATGCTGACCGGATCGTTCTGTCTGCTGGCGTTTTGGATTCATCCGTCCATCGGATTTCTTCTGCAGACGTTCTGGTGCTGGCAGGCACTCGCTGTGCGTGGACTGAGAACAGAAAGCCTTGCAGTTTATCATCAATTGGAAAGGCATGATCTCTCCGGTGCTCGCAAAGCGGTCTCCCGCATTGTGGGACGGGATACCCAGAATCTTTCCGAGGATGGGGTTGCCAAAGCGGCCGTAGAAACCGTCGCAGAAAACTTCTCCGACGGTGTTCTGGCACCGCTGTTTTATATGATTCTTGGCGGAGCACCGCTTGCAATGGCATACAAAGCGGTCAACACGATGGACAGTATGGTCGGCTATAAAAATAATCGTTATCTGTACTTTGGCCGTGCGGCGGCAAAACTCGACGATACGGCGAATTATCTACCGTCCCGTCTGGCGGCACTGTTTTGGATTGTATCCGCCGGACTGACCGGACAGTCCGTACAAGGCGCATGGAAAATCTGGCGCAGAGATGCACGCAATCATGCCAGTCCCAACTCCGCGCAGACCGAGTCTGCTTGTGCCGGCGCGCTCTCCATTCAGCTAGCCGGACCGGCTTATTATTTTGGAACACGATATGACAAGCCGACCATCGGCGATCCCATCCGGCCGATTGAACCGAACGACGTTGTCCGGAGCAATCGAATGCTGTATGCCGCGAGTATTGCGGCACTTCTGGTGTTCCTTTTACTTCGGGTTGCTGTCTGTATTGCCTTGGGAGGTGCGGGATGAGAATACACGGCGGAGACTGGAACAGTCATATCGAACAATTCGGAGAGATACCGCTGGATTTTTCTGCGAATCTCAGTCCGCTTGGCATACCGCAGGCGGTGCGCGAAGCCGCTGTACACGCGCTTGCGCATGCAGAGCACTATCCGGATCCCTACTGCCGTACGCTCCGTTCGGCTATCTCAACTTCTCTGGGAATCCCGCTTTCGTACTGTCTATGCGGAAATGGCGCGGCAGACCTTCTGTTTCGCATGGTACTTGCAGTCAAGCCGCAGACCGCCCTGCTGGCTGTTCCGACTTTTTCGGAATATGAAGCGGCATTGAAAACCGTAAACTGTTCCATCCGCCGTTATCATCTGTCTGAATCAGAAGAGTTTACACTTACCGATCGGTTTCTTGGAGCCGTTACACCGGATATTGATCTGGTCATTCTATGCAGTCCGAACAATCCGACCGGATTGACTGTCTCTCCTGCGCTGCTGCAGAAGATCATCCTGCGCTGTGAAGAGAATGGTGCACTTCTCGCTGTGGATTCCTGTTTTGAGGATTTTTTAGATAACCCAGAGGCGCACAGCCTGATTCCCAACCTGACAGAGCATCCGAATGTGTTGGTCATCAAGGCATTTACCAAGCTTTACGCGATGCCGGGATTACGCCTCGGATATGCACTCAGTTCCAACACCGCTCTGCTGGAGCGAATGCGGGACATGGGACAGCCATGGCCGGTCTCCTCTTTGGCACAGGAAGCTGGAATTGCCGCAGTCGGTGAAACCGCCTATGTGCAGTCCGTCCGCTCGCTGATCCGGATACAGCGGAAACGGATGATCGGCGAGCTTCGTGCACTCGGACTGCGTGTCATTCCGGCGGAGGCCAATTTTCTGCTGTTTCAGGGAAAGTCTGGACTCAAACAGGAACTGCAGAGGCAAGGCATTCTGATCCGCTGCTGTGCGGATTATGTTGGACTGGATGAAACATGGTATCGGATCGCCATCCGAACCGAGTCAGAAAACACGCGTCTGCTGGCGGCATTGAAGAAGGTGATTGGATGAAACAGCATGCAAGATGTATCATGGTGCAGGGAACGATGTCCGGCGCCGGAAAGAGCCTGCTCTGTGCGGCGCTCTGCCGCATTTTCCGTCAGGACGGCTATCGGGTTGCCCCGTTCAAGAGCCAGAATATGGCGCTCAACAGTTATATCACGCGGGATGGTCTGGAGATGGGACGCGCACAGGTGACGCAGGCGGAAGCGGCAGGGATTGAACCGGATGTCCGGATGAATCCAATCCTGCTCAAGCCGTGCAGCGATACCGGCAGTCAGGTCATTGTCCGAGGAAAAGTCAGAGGACAGATGGCGGCAAAAGAGTATTTCCGCATGAAAAAGCAGTTGATTCCGGATATTCTGGATTCGTATCAGTCTCTTGCGGAGGAATATGACATTATCGTCATCGAAGGTGCCGGTAGTCCGGCAGAAATCAACCTGAAAAGCGATGACATCGTCAATATGGGCTTGGCAAAACTGGTCGATGCGCCGGTTCTTCTGGTCGGAGATATTGACCGAGGCGGTGTGTTCGCTCAGCTCTACGGAACGACCGCTCTGCTGGAGCCGGAGGAATATGACCGGATTTGCGGTCTGATCATCAATAAATTCCGCGGTGATCCGACGATTCTAACGCCCGGACTGGACATGCTGACACAGAAAACCGGCGTTCCGGTGGTCGGCGTCGTCCCTTATGTCACGGTGGATTTGGATGATGAGGACTCCTTCGCACCGCGGCTCTCCCATAATCGTGCGGAAAAGCCGATTGACATCGCGGTCATCCGTTTCCCACGCATCTCAAATTTCACGGATCTTGCCCCGCTGGAAACCCACCCCATGCTCGGTGTGCGGTATGTCTCCTCTGCCGATTCTCTGGGGAAACCGGATATGGTTATCCTCCCCGGAACCAAAAGTACCACGGACGATTTGCTGTGGATGCGTCAGAACGGACTGGAAGCCGCTGTGCTCAAACTTGCCTCATCGGATACGCCGATTCTCGGTATCTGCGGCGGTTATCAAATGATGGGGGAAACGCTGTCAGATCCCAATTTGACCGAAGGTACCCATTTGATGCTGGAGGGTATGCATCTGCTTCCGGTTCGCACTGTGTTCACCGAACAAAAAACGCGCACCCGTATTCATGGCACGGTTTGTGCACCGGCGTGGAACGGTGCGTCGCTGGATGCCTATGAAATCCATATGGGTGAAACAACGGTAAACGGCGATCCGTTTGCTGTTTTAGAGGACGGAAAGACCGACGGATGTATTTGCGGCCAGTTTGCAGGAACCTACCTGCATGGACTTTTTGACAGCGGTGAGCTGACTGGAAAGCTGGCGGCAGATTTATGCAGACAGAAAGGCCTGCATCCGGAATGCATTGAGCCGCGCTCCCGTCGGGAGTATGCAGAACTGGAGTATGACAAGCTGGCGGATACCGTTCGGTCATCCTTGCAAATGGATATAATCTATCAAATCCTGAACAGAGAAAGCGGAGGGAATGAATCATGAGCAGACATGTACTTCCTGCAGATATCGAACGAACGAGTATGCGCATCATCACAGACGAACTGGAGCAGTCCGGCATCCGTATCCCCGAGGAGCATCGCGCTGTAGTTCAGCGCGTGATTCACACGACGGCGGATTTCGACTACGCGAAAACGCTGTATTTTACCGATCATGCGGTGAAGCGGGGAATGTCCGCGCTTCAGAACGGAACCCCGATTGTGACGGACACCAACATGACCCGCGCAGGAATCAGCAAAGCGGCGCTGAATCGCTTCGGCGGCACGGTATCCTGCTATATGGCCGAGCCCGTAATCGCCGAGCTTGCAAAAAAGGAGGGGACAACGCGTGCGGTGGCTTCCATGACCTATGCCGCAGAACGGCATCCCAATGCTGTTTTCGCAGTCGGAAATGCGCCGACAGCACTGTTCCGCCTGTGCGAGCTGATGGAAAACGGTCTGCGTCCGTCGCTCGTCATCGCGGTGCCGGTTGGCTTTGTCAATGTGACAGAGAGCAAACTGGAATTGGTGAAAATCTGCGAACAATATGGTGTTCCGGCGATTTCGGCAATGGGACGCAAGGGCGGCAGTACGGTTGCGGCCGCGGTCTGCAACGCGCTTTTGTACTCCGCCGCGGATATGCTTGATCCGTCCGCCCGCGGCTGGCAGGGATAAAAATAACGCTGCCGGTATGTATTTCTGCATACCGACAGCGTTTTGCTGTTCTGTTGTAATATTAAGCCGGTTGTTTCCGATTGTAGAAAAACATGAAGATAGAGATCCCGCAGATAATGCAGTATCCGACAATGCTCCAAATATCCGGAAGCTGATGGAAAAACATCAGCTCCATGACAGCGGCAAAAATCACCTGAGAGTAATCGTAGATGGATAATTCCCGCGCCGGAGCATTGGCATACGCCGCTGTGACAGAGAACTGTCCGCCGGAGGCCGCCAGACCGGCACAGAGCAGCATTGCGAGCTGATACGGTGTCATCGGGGCATAGAAAAACAGGAGATACGGCAGACAGACCAGACAAGAGAAGGTCGAGAAAAAGAACACGATAAACGGACCCCGTTCGCCGTTCAGACTCAGTTTGCGGACCAGTGTGTATGCGGTTCCCGCGCCGAGTCCGCCGAGCGCACCGATCAAACAGGGGAATACCTGGGTAAAGGCGGTAAATCCGGGTTTGATGATAAACAGTGCGCCGATGAACGCGATAACAACCGAAAATGCCTGCATCGGGGATACCTTCTCCTTGAGATAGAGATAGGAGGCCAGAATTGCAAAGAACGGAGACAGTTTGCCGAGCATGGAAGCATCCGGCAGAAGAAGATGAGTGACGGCATAGTAATTGCACAAAATGCCGATCGTTCCGAAGATCGACCGTGCAAACAACAGCGGAAGATTTTTCTTCTGGAACGTGAACTTTTCCTCCGACCGGAGCAGAATAATAAGCGCAAAGATCAGTGCAACGAGATTCCGGAAAAAGCTTTTCTGCATGGAGGGCAGATCACCGGAAAGCTTGACAAACAGGTTCATCAACGCAAAGAAAAAGGCGGACATGAGGATGAACACAATGCCCTTGCTCTTTTGTGACATGAAATAAGATTCCTTTCTATTCTGTGTTTTATATGGATTTATCATGAAGAAAAGACGGGAATTCCCGTCTTTTGTCTTCGTTCTTATTCTTCATCGTAGTTGCGGGTCAGCGTCGAGAGCAGTTCCTGATAGATGCTCTCTGCATGTTTTTTGAAATTCTGCTCGAGCAGAGAGGCCTGTGATTCACTGACCACATTCATCTGAACAGAAAATACATCCTGCATATCCAGTGTGACGATGTAATCCTTATCACCGCGCTGTTCCGTATGTGCCGTAATCTGTGCATCCCGCCGGATCTTTCGGATCACGCGGAGAGCAGACAGCTCTGCCGCCTCACGGACAGTATAGGGGAGGCGGGTGGCAAAGACCTGCGCGGTTTCACGGCCTTTCTCCGTAATCGAGAACAGATCGCCGGATTTGTCAGTGATGCGGTCAACATGACCGGAATCCTGCAGTTCGGAAAACGCCTCCGACAATTCAAAATAGCCGAATCCGTCGTCACACCAGGTACAGATATCAACAATTGCATCATAAGACACCGGAAACGGCAGATAGGTCATACCGGTTAGAATCAAGAATTTTATTTCGTCTTTTGTGCGGATAAACCCGTAACGAATCATAGAGACACCTCATCACAAAAATACAGTCGGTACACGGAGAGTCCATGTGCTATTTAGTATACCATATTTACCTCGAAAATTAAAGGGAGAAGTTTTACGTTTTCCTTGTCTGCGATGCGGAAATCATGTAGAATAATTTTGTATGACAATTCTGGAAATGGAGAATCTCACACTATGAACTATGAGTTTTGCTGCCCGACCCTGTTCGGTCTGGAGGGTATTGTCGGCGACGAGCTTCGCTACGGCGGAAAGCTGGATGATGTCCGTGTGGAAAACGGCCATGTATGTTTCTCCGGCAATGAGGAGACACTGATTTGGGCAAATCTCTGGCTTCGATGCGCAGAACGCGTGTTGATCACTGTCGGATCGTTTGAAGCGCATTCGTTTGAAGAGCTGTTTGATGGTGTCTATGAACTGCCGTGGCTGGACTATATCGAGAAGGATTACGCCTTTCCGGTCAAAGGCTATTCGCTTTCTTCCGATCTCCACAGCATTCCGGACTGCCAGAGCATTATCAAGAAAGCGATAGTCAAAAGCCTGTCTGAGGCATACGGAGTAGAATGGTTTGAAGAAACCGGTCCGCGCTGTCAGATTCAGTTTTCCATCATGAATAACAAGGTCACCCTGTATCTGGATACCTCGGGAGCAGGACTGCACAAACGAGGCTACCGCGCCAATGCCAATGCGGCACCTCTGCGTGAGACGCTGGCGGCAGGCCTGATTAAGCTGTCGCGCTACCGCGGACGCGGTGACTTTCTGGACCCGTTCTGCGGCTCCGGCACCATCCCGATTGAGGCGGCGATGATCGCACAAAACCGTGCGCCCGGAATGATGCGTGGATTCGATGCCGAAAAGTGGGAATGGATTCCGCAGGAGCTGTGGCGTCAGGCGCGTGAGAACGCACTGGATGCCGTTTATCACGACCGGACATATCAGATCTTCGGCAGTGATCTGGATGAGAGCTGCATCGCGCTTTCGGAGGAGAATGCGAGAAAAGCCGGCGTCGACCATCTGATTTCGTTTTCTCAGGCGGACGCCTGCGCGCTCGATCTGCGAAACAGGGAGGGAACACTGATCTGTAATCCTCCCTACGGAGA
>JALFIV010000004.1 GCA_022775385.1 Clostridiales bacterium | reverse complement strand
AATTCGCCGTTGACAGCGGTTTTTTGACATGATACAATAAACAAAACCAATGAAAAAGACGAGTAGCGCAGAACCGCTTTTCTCAGAGAGCTGCGGATGGTGGAAGACAGCAGAAGCATCGGCGTGAATGGACTTTGGAGGGCGAACCCAACGCACCGTCGGTGTCAGTAGGGGAGACGGAGAGAGACTTCGTTACCAAACAGCGGCGGAATACGCCGGGAAAGTGGGCGGAATATATATCCGTCAAAGCAGGGTGGCACCGCAGGAGCAGAAAACAAACGCTCTTGTCCCAGCATTGGGACAAGAGCGTATTTTTTATTATTTATTATCCAATCCCCAATCAAGAGGAGTGAATCACATGGCTGACAACAAGATCCCATATAAGATTTATCTGACCGAAGACGAGATTCCGAAGCAGTGGTACAATGTCCGCGCAGACATGAAAAACAAGCCGGCGCCGCTGCTCAATCCGGCAACGCTCCAGCCGCTGACGGCGGAGGAGCTGAGCGCGGTATTCTGCGAGGAGCTGGTTCAGCAGGAGCTGGATGAGACTACCGCGTACATCGACATTCCGGAGGAAATCCGCGAATACTACAAGAGTTATCGTCCGTCCCCGACGATCCGCGCATACGGACTGGAAAAGGCGCTGGGAACACCGGCAAAGATCTATTATAAATTTGAAGGAAACAACACAAGCGGCAGCCACAAGCTGAACTCTGCGATTGCACAGGCATACTATGCAAAGAAGCAGGGACTGAAGGGTGTGACTACCGAGACCGGCGCCGGACAGTGGGGCACTGCGCTCTCGATGGCGTGTGCACATTTCGGTTTGGACTGCAAGGTATTCATGGTCAAGGTATCCTATGAGCAGAAGCCGTTCCGCCGTGAGGTCATGCGCACTTATGGTGCGGATGTCACACCGTCCCCGTCCATGACGACAGAGATTGGCAGAAAGATTCTGGAGGAGTACCCGGGCACGACGGGAAGTCTCGGTTGTGCGATCTCCGAAGCGGTTGAGGTTGCAACCCACAATGAGGGATACCGCTATGTTCTCGGTTCGGTGCTGTCGCAGGTTCTGCTGCATCAGTCGGTCATCGGCCTGGAGGCAAAGACTGCACTGGAGAAGTACGGTGTCAAGCCGGATATTGTCATCGGCTGTGCCGGCGGCGGTTCCAACCTCGGCGGTCTGATTTCGCCGTTTATGGGTGAAAAGCTGCGCGGAGAGAATGATTACCGCATCATTGCGGTAGAGCCGGCATCCTGCCCGAGCTTTACCCGTGGTGTATATGCGTATGACTTCTGCGACACCGGCATGGTCTGCCCACTGGCGAAGATGTATACACTGGGTCACGGCTTTATTCCGTCGGCAAACCATGCGGGCGGCCTGCGCTTCCACGGTATGAGCTCGATTCTGTCTCAGCTGTACGCGGACGGTCTGATGGAGGCAATCAGTGTGGAGCAGACGGCGGTATTCGAGGCAGCGGAGCAGTTCGCCCGCGTCGAGGGCATCCTGCCGGCGCCGGAGAGCAGCCATGCAATCCGTGCGGCGATCGACGAGGCGCTTAAGTGCAAGGAGACCGGCGAGGAGAAGACCATTCTGTTCGGTCTGACCGGTACCGGATATTTCGATATGGTCGCTTATGAGAAATTCAATGACAGGGAAATGAATGATTATATTCCGACGGACGAGGATCTGCAGAAGGGCTTTGCCGGTATTCCGCGATTCCCGGGCAATATGGACTGATTACAATAAAAACATCCCCAAAACATATTCAACAGGTGCAGAACATGCCGTTCTGCATCTGTTTTTTTTGTAAAACCTGTATCTGTGCCTTGTCCTACGGGTGAAAAACGTGGTATGATGGACAACAGAAAGAAGGTATGAACAAAAATGAAGTACGTCAAGCAGCTGAGTATTATTCTGCTGATCTCCTTTGTAGGAGAAGTGCTGCACAGCCTGCTCCCGCTTCCGGTTCCAGCGAGTATCTATGGATTGGTCCTGATGTTTGCCTGCCTGATGACTGGTGTGATCCGTTTGGAACAGGTACATATGACAGCACGCTATCTGATTGAGATTATGCCGCTCCTGTTTATTCCGGCGGGTGTTGGTCTGCTGGATGCATGGGGTGTGCTCAAGCCGGTGTTTGTTCCGATCATCGTCATCACCCTGGTTTCGACGATCGTTGTTATGGGTGTGAGCGGAATGGTGACGCAGGTCATTCTGCGGCTCGGAGCGGGAAAGAAGGCGAAGATCGATGAGTGAATTGATGCAGCAGTCGATGTTTTTCGGCGCATTTCTCAGCATTGGTACTTATCTGCTGGGAATGATGATAAAGAGAAAGTTCCGGCTTGCGATCTGCAATCCGCTGCTGATTTCGATAGCCCTGACCATTGCGGTGCTGGTGCTGACCGGCGTCGACTACGGTACCTACAATGAAAGCGCAAAAAATCTGAGCTACTTTTTAACACCGGCGACCGTGTGTCTGGCGGTTCCGCTGTATCAGCAGCTGGAACAGCTCAAGAGCAACTGGAAAGCGATTCTCGGCGGAATTCTGTCGGGTGTACTTACTTCGCTGGTGACGATACTGGTTCTGGCGAAACTGTTTGGTCTGGGGCATGCAGAGTATGTCACCCTGTTGCCGAAATCCATCACGACGGCGATCGGCATGGGCGTCTCAGAGGAGCTGGGCGGCTACGTGACCATCACGGTTGCGGTCATCGTCATTACCGGCGTGTTCGGCAATATGATTGCGGAGGCGGTTTGCAGACTGTTCCGCATCCGGGAGCCGATTGCCCGCGGTATCGCCATCGGCTCTGCGGCGCATGCCATCGGTACCGCGCGGGCGATGGAAATGGGAGAAATCGAGGGCGCGATGAGCAGTCTGTCCATTGCGGTGGCCGGACTGCTGACGGTAGTCGGCGCATCGTTCTTTGCGCCGCTGCTGTGAGAATGGGAAAGCAGGAGGAAGAACCATGATTATTACGATTGCAAGACAGTGTGGATGCGACGGTGATCAGGTCGGCAAACGGCTGGCTGAGATCTACGGGATTCCGTTGTATGATAAGCGTGCGATTATTCAGAAGGCGAAGGATAACGGTGTTTATGACCGGATGCCGAATTTCTTCCGTGAGAAGTCCATCAACAGCCTGCTGTACGCCATTGCGGCGGGCGGCGGAGAGCTGGATCTGTTTCAAACACCGCTCCGTGCGCTGCAGGCCGTGCTCGGAGACGAGAGCTGTGTACTCATCGGCCGATGTGGCAACTATGCATTCCGCGACCGCAGCGATGCATTCCGGGTCTTTTTGTCCGCCGATCATGAGGAACGGGTGAAAAATATTGTCCGTGATCACCAATGCAATCGGACCCGGGCGGAAAAAACCGTGGATGATACGGATGACAAACGCCGTGAATTCCAGAAGTTCTACACCGGGGAGGATTGGGGAGATGCGGAAAACTACGACATCTGCCTGAATGTCGGTGCGCTCGGCGTCGAGCCGACGGTGCGCATTATCCGCGCCTATATTGAGGAAAAACAGCGCAAACAGGGATAATTCAACCTGATTTTTAGCAAAATACAAACAACTCCGCGGGGTATTCAGACACTGTTTTAACAGCGACTGTGATATCATCAGGAGTGGATACAGCTGCAGGATAAGAGAGTAAAGGAGAATGCTTATGCAGAAGATTTTTCAGAGAACGAGAATTGTATGCACCCTCGGACCGGCGACTGATCGAGAGGGTGTGCTGGAGCGCATGGTGGAGGCAGGCATGGATGTTGCCCGCCTGAACTTCAGCCATGGCAATCAGGAGGAGCACAAAAAGCGCATCGATCAAGTATTCCGTGCGCGGGAGACGACCGGGCTGCCGATCGGTCTGCTGGTAGATACCCGCGGACCGGAGGTACGCATTCACACATTCGAAAACGGGCGCGCTTCGCTGACTGCCGGACAGACGTTCACGCTGTATGCGGAGGAGCGTTTGGGCGATTCCGGCGGCATTTCGACCACCTATTCCAAGCTTGCGGAAGAGCTTGAGATCGGAACGAGAATCCTGATTGACGACGGCAAGATCTCCATGCGGGTCGAGCGGATGGATGGTGCCGATGTCGTCTGCCGCGTGGACAACAGCGGTGTGCTCTCCGACCGCAAGTCCATCAATATTCCAGGAAAAACGCTGCGTCTTCCGTACATCAGCGAAAAGGACCGGAGTGATATTCTGTTCGCCTGTGCGCAGGATATCGACTTCATTGCGGCTTCGTTTGTACGCAGTGCGCAGGACGTACGCGAGATCAGAGCGCTGCTGCGCGAGGCAAATGCACAGGATCGCGTACAGATCATCGCGAAGATTGAGAACAAGGGCGGATATGACAACCTGGAGGAGATCCTTCAGGAGGCGGACGGCGTCATGATCGCGCGCGGCGACATGGGCGTCGAGATCGAGTTCGATCTGCTGCCGAATATTCAGAAGACCATCATCAAGCGCGCGATTGCCGAGGGTAAGATTGTCATCACCGCGACGCAGATGCTGGATTCTATGACAGAGAATCCGCGTCCGACCCGTGCAGAGGTTTCGGATGTCGCCAACGCGGTATACGACGGCACGACAGCGGTCATGCTGTCCGGCGAGACCTCCATCGGCAAGTATCCGGTGGAGACCGTTCAGACCATGGCGGCGATTGTGCGTCACTCCGAGGAGACCATCCACTATTCCATCCGCCGCTCCACCCGTCCGGAATTCCAGGAGATTGTGCCGGATAAGAACCGCGTTTCCGCAGAGATCGCCCGTGCGGCGGTCACGGCGGCGGAAAATCTGGATGTGGCAGTTATCGCGGCGGTCACAGTAACCGGACGTACGGTGCGTGCAATCTCCAGTCTGCATCCGGAAAAGCCGATTGCAGGTCTGACGCCGAACCCCAAGACCCTGCAGCACATGACTCTGCAGTTCGGCGTCATCCCGCTGCTGGTGCAGGAGGGATTGTCGGCGGGAGAGCTGCAGATTCAGCAGGTGATTCGTGCTATCGAGGACAATCAGCTCGGACAGACCGGCGAACTGATGGTCTACACGGCGGGACTTCCTGCCGGACTCGCGACGAGCACCAACACGCTGTGTATCCGCGCGATACAGTAAGGTTTTTATTGCGAAAGAAAGCCCGTGCAGATCCTTCTGTGCGGGCTTTTCTATTCGGCCGGAACGCGAGGACACAAGATCTACATACAAAAAGCCTTTTGATTTTTTCCGAAAGGTGATATAATATCAGCGTTAACCGGAAAAATGGATTGATTTTTGTATAAAAAGGAGCAGAGGCATGAAGAAACGAGTTATGACAATTGCAGCGATGCTGGCCGTCTGTTTCTTCCTCCGCGGTGCGGCCGGCGCGGTGACGCTGACCAATGTGGACAGCAGTCTCAGAGATGCGGTGACGGCGGCGGATCAGGCGGAACTCCTGCCCGGCAGCATGGACCAGCAGCGCGGCGTGCAGACCATCACGCGCGAACAGCTCTGTGAGACAGCAGTCCGCGTCTATGCCTCGGTCAAGGGTGCGGATTATGAGACGCTCGCGGATCAGGCAGGAAAACGGCTGAATGCATGCCCGTATACGGACATCAGCAGCGATGATATCCGTCTGGCGTGGCTGCTCGGACTTACAGCGGAGAAGGGGAAGGACGGCAAAACCCGCTTTTATCCCAAGAAAACAGTATCCGTCCAGAAAATGGTCACGATGCTGTATCGTGCGATTGCAACGGCAGGCGGCGATGTCGTGCTGTCCCAAAACCAGATCGCCGAGGTGCTCGAGAGCAGTGAGGACGGAGACAAGGTAGATGACTGGGCGCGTCAGGCGACCGCCTGTTTTTTGTATCAGGGCGTGATTTCGCAGGATGACGATGGCAGGATCGGTGCGCGGGACAACGCAACCTGCGAGCTGCTTGCGGCGACGGCATTCCGTGCGGCGGCGGTCGGGTACACGGCGGCAAAGGAGAGCGGCGGAGATGTCGCGGCGCTCTCGACGCATTCCGGATCAGACAAGGTCACATGGACCAACTGCAATGCGGACAGCTACCGCGTCTACTACTACAAAAAGAAGAATTTCAGTGTGAAACCGACCTACATCGACTTGATTTCCGCGTCCGACAGCGGCACGATGGAGGCGATGCTGCCGGATACGGTGCAGGATGCGCCGGGAAACTGGTATTGGTCAGTGGACGCCTTTGACTGCGACGGCCGTCTGATGGGCTCGACCCAGTCCACGATCAAGCTCACCGTCAAGGAAGAGACGACGCCGAGCCGGAG
The DNA here is from genome assembly GCA_022775385.1 of Clostridiales bacterium. Lineage (GTDB taxonomy): Bacteria > Bacillota > Clostridia > Oscillospirales > Butyricicoccaceae > Butyricicoccus_A. The sequence goes on along the minus strand of JALFIV010000004.1, from coordinate 7,735 downwards.
CAGTGCGGCGGCTGATACCGATACGGCGCAGAGCATCGCCGCCAAGGGACTGGCATACGCAGGCGAGAGCTACCAGAGCCGATGCAATCGGATCTTCGGCGGCGGATCCTATCACCGGTATGCGAGCGAGGCGGAGGCGGTCCGGCATCAGACGACAATCCGCATTCCGATCTGGAAGATGGATTCCAGCGGAAAGAAGTACTCCGCCACGGTCAATCTGACGGTCAATACCGGCGTTGCCAAGACCGTACAGCAGATTTTCCAGGAGATCTACGAGAGCGACGAACGGTTCCCGATCAAGGATATCGGCGGCTACAACTGGCGCGGTGACGGATCTCCGTCCGAGCATTGTCTGGGACTGGCGATTGACATCAACTATAACGAAAACTACATGTGCACCAATTCGGGCGCGGCGCTCACGGGATCGTTCTGGCGTCCGGGTGAGAATCCGTATTCCATCTCGCCGAACAGCGATGTGGTCCGGATCTTTGCCAAGTACGGCTTCGGCTGGGGCGGCACATGGAACAGCAAAAAGGATTATATGCACTTTTCGTACTTCCATACGTAAGAAAAACGCTCCTCTGCGGTCTGCAGAGGAGCGTTTTTTTCAAAAAAACAGCCGGGAAAGGAAGCTTTCCCGGCTGTTGTGTCTTGAGATGTGATCAGATCATGACATCAATGTTGGTGTCGGTGCAGACACGGTGCAGGGTTTCGCGGACAGCGCCCGGTCCCTTGAGCATCGAGCGGAAGTAATCCACAACCGTCTCGCCGCATCCGACTTCGTACAGATTGCAGCCAAAGATCATACGGTCAGAGAGAATGGCGTACAGTGCTTCCTCACAGACGGAATCCGGATCGCCCAACTTGATGCCGCGAAGCGATTCCTGCAGCAGATCCATCGCCGGATCCGGACTCAGAGTGATCGGCTCGCCCTTGTCATCCAGTGCGATCAGATAGCGCAGCCAGCCGGCGATTGCCAGCGGGATAAAGCGCAGGCGGGTGACCTTGTGCATCGGAACCTTGGAGTTGTAGTAGTTCATCAGGGTCTCACCGTAGCGGGTGGCAACCTTCTGGGAGGTATCCGTCGTGATGCGCTGCGGCGTATCCGGCAGGAATGGGTTCGGATAGCGGACGGTCAGAATCTCATGGATGAACTCCGCCGGGTCGAGGACGCCCGGGTCGGTGCCGAGCGGCATGGACTCGGTCTCACTGATACCGGAGATCAGCGCGACGATATCCTCGTCCTTCATCATCTCGGCGATGCTCTCATAGCCGAACAGGCAGCCGTAGACGCCCATGGCGGTGTCCATCGGGTTCAGACAGGTGCACGCCTTCATGGACATGCACTTTTCTACAATGGCGCCGGTGGTGAAGATAACGCCCATCTGATCGAGCGGCGGTCGGCCATTCGGGAACTTGTCCTCGATGACCAGATACTGCGGCTGCTCGGTGTTGACAAAATAGGAGATGGTCGAACCCTTCTGGGTGACGACTGGCTTGGTGTCCTCCAGACCGTCCTGACGCAGAACAGTAGCAACCTGTGCGTTCGGATACGGGGTGATCTTGTCGATCATCGTGCGCGGGAAGGACAGACTGCCCGTCAGGTAAGCGAACTCGGTCGCGTCAATCAGGCCTGCCGACATCCACTTGGATGCGATTTCAAAGATCGCGCGCTGCAGACGGTGGCCGTTGTTGTAGCAGTTGTCCATGGATACCAGCGCGAGCGGGAGATTGCAGGTGTGCATACGATCCAGACAGAGAGCGGCAAGGCGGCCGAGGAAGCTCTGTGCCTTTTTCGGGCCGGCCTTCATGTCCGCCGCGATTTCCGGCAGGACGTTCATCTGCGCATCGCTGATGTTGTATGCCTTCTCGGTGACGGTCAGGGTGACCATCTGCAGAGACGGCGCGCAGAAGATCTCGCGGACGCGGTCGTACTCCGCACTCAGCTTCAGACTTTCGGCGATCGAGCCGACGACATCCTTCTTGAGGAATCCGTCCGCATGCAGGGTGACGGCGACAGCCAGATTGTCATACGGGCGGTAGACGCGGTCGATGATCTCCTCGTCGTACGGTTCACAGCAGATGATACCGGTGTCCATCAGACCGGCGGTCATCAGGCGCTGAACCAGCATTGCCGGAAACGCACGGAAGATGTTGCCTGCGCCGAAGTGCAGCCACTTCGGTTCCGCCTTGGTGCGGGCGCGCATTGCAGGAATATCGTAAGTCGGCAGACGGTAGCCAATCCAGTTGACCTTCTTGTCCAGACTTTCAAGCGAAAGCTTCATACAAATTCACCAATCCTTCTTCAAAGATAAACCAAATGGATATTACATTCGTGTTCTCTTATAGTATAACAAACACCGGGGATGTTTTCCAGTCATACCGCACAAAAACTTCCGCCACAGCGCAGAGATTCTAAAGAAATTCGCCAGAGAAAGTAAGAATGCATGTTTACAAAGAAATAACGGTTTACTATAATAACAATAAACAGACTTTTATTTGGAGAGAGAAGATAAAAAGAAAAGGAGCGTATCGTAATGAAACTGAAATTTGGTATGGTTGGCGGCGCCGGCGGCGGTATTTCTCCGATGCATATGCGCGGAGCGACGATCGACTTTATGGCGGAGCTGACTGCGGGCTGTTTCAGCCGCAACGCAGAAAAGGGACGCAGACAGGCGGAAGCTTGGGGAGTATCCGACTTCAGCCGTGTTTATCCGAACTATCAGGTGATGGCGGAGGAAGAGGGAAAAAAGACCGGCGAAGACCGTCTGGATTTTGTCGTCATCGTCACGCCGAATGACACACACTACGAGATTGCCAAGGCATTTCTGGAGCAGGATTTCCCGCTCGTGTGTGACAAGCCGCTCGCCCTCACGGTAGAGCAGGCGGAGGAACTTGCGCGCATCGCTAAGGAGCGCAATCTGCCGTTTGCCGTCACCTATACTTATTCCGGCTATGCGATGATCCGTCAGGCGCGCGAGATGATTGAGCGCGGCGATATCGGTGAGATCACCTATATCAATGCGGAATACCCGCAGGAATGGCTGGCCAATGCACTGGCTCAGGAGGGCAAGGAAGAGAGCGCCAACGCGATGTGGCGTCTGGATCCGGCGCGCGCCGGCGAATCGCAGGCGACTGCGGATATCGGCACGCACATCGAGTTCCTCGTCAAGGCGGCAACCGGCCTGTCTCCGGAGCGCGTGCTGGCGAAGTTCGACCACATCCCGCCGGATCTGGAGATGGAGAGCAACACGACGATTCTGTGTCAGTATCCGAACAATGTCACCGGCCTGCTGTGGGCATCCCAGATTGCGATCGGTCATGAATGCGACATCCGTCTGCGTGTATTCGGTACCAAGGGCGCGGTTGAGTGGCAGCATCAGGACGCAAACCGACTCAAGGTCACCAAGCTGGGCGGTCCGGTTCAGTACTATTCGGCGGACGCGCCGTATAACTACGCGGAGTCTGTCCGTCTCTCCCGCACCAATCCGGGACATCCGGAAGGACTGTTCGAGGCGTTCGGCAATATCTATCGTTCGTTTATGGAGATTCTCAAAGCACGCAAGGAGGGACGGGAGCCGGCGAGCTTTACGTTCCCGACGGTTGAGGACGGTGTCAAGGGCGTCAAATTTGTCCATGCCTGTGTAAAGAGCAATGCGGCGGGCAGTGTTTGGGTAGATGTTGAGTAATAAAATAAGAATCTGTGCAGCAGGCACGCTCCGGAAAAAGACGGAGCGTGCCTCTTTTTTTGCTGGTGCACACATAGAGAGGGAAAAAGTGCACGCAAATTTCCGAAAAACGGTTGCTTTTTCGGAACAGAGTCGGTATACTATGGGTATGGTTGACAAAAATACAGAATAATACATGGAAATTATGACAGAATTGTTAGAAAGGAGGAGGCTATGGCGGTCACATCCAAACAGATTGCGGAGCTTGCCGGCGTTTCGCGCGGCACAGTGGACCGTGCACTGCACAATCGCGGCCGTGTTCGCCCGGAAGTTGCGGAACGCATCCGGCAGATTGCGGCGGATCTCGGCTATCAGCCGCATCCGGCGGCGCAGGCGCTTGTGCTGTCGAACAAAGAGTTTAAGATCGGCGCGTATGTCCAATCGACGGCGACACCGACGATGCAGGACGTGCTTGCAGGCGTCGAAAAAGCGGCGGAAGAACTCAAAGCATTTGGTGTTACAACACTGATCCGCAAGCACTATACCATCGATAAGGAAGTGGAACTTCAGGCAATTGAAGAGTTTGTCGCGGAGGGCTGTCAGGCGATTGCACTCACACCGGTCACTGATCCGGAGGTTGTCAAGAAGATCGATGAGCTGACGGATTCCGGCATTCCGGTTGTCGTTTTCAACGGCGACCTGCCGGAGAGCAAGCGGCTGAGCTATGTCGGCATGGACAACTACGTCGGCGGAAAAATTCTTGCTGTTCTGATGGGGAATATGCTCCCAAACGGCGGAAAGGTTCTGCCAATCACCGCGCATTTGACCAATTATGCGCATTATATCCGCGCAAAGGGGTTCCAGGAAGTCATCCGCTCGGACTTCCCGAAAATCGATCTGCTGCCGCTGCAGGCATGTTTCGACAACGACGCGTTTGCCTATGAGATCACAAAGATGACATTGGTGGAACATCCGGATCTTGCCGGCGTGTACTCGGCGTCCAACGGAACACAGGGCGTCTGCCGCGCCATCGACGAGGCAGGGCTGACGGGAAAGATACGCGTATTCACTTACGATTCCAATCCGCCGAACGTCATGGATCTGAGAGAAGGGCGCATCACCCTGCTTATCGATCAGGGGGCGAAGGTGCAGGGCTACCGAGCGGTGCGTATTTTGTACGATTATCTGGCAAAAAAGCAAATACCGGAAAAGAAGTCACTGACCCTGCTGACAGTGGTAACCAAGTATAATATTGATGAGTCAGAAATCCCGACTGTATGACAGAACGCAGAGCCGCATCACACTGATGCGGCTCTTTTGCGGCATTGTGCGTGCATTTTTTGCGTGCAATGCGGAGGAGTCTCGTAAAATAGCACAAAAACGAGGGGATTCATCTGTGATAAACTCCGAAAATCTAGTTTTTATAAAAAAACTCTTGCGTTCTCGCGAACACGGAATTATACTAAACTCAAGAAATCCAAAGCGGGCAGTTCAAAAAAAGGAGCGTTCTGCACGCAAGAGATAAAACTTATCATGGAGGTACGTGTTATGGAATTGAGAGTAGGTATCGTCGGTTGCGGTATGATCGGCAAGGAGCACGCAAAGCGTCTGCAGTATAAGGTTCAGGGCGCGACGGTTGTAGCAGTCTGTGACGTATTCGAGGCGGGTGCAAAGGCTGCCAACGAGCTGATCGGCGGAAATGCAAAGGTTTACACTGATGCAGACGCACTGATCAACGATCCGGAAGTTGATGCAATCGTAGTAACCACCCCGGGTCAGTTCCACAAGAACCCGATTCTGTCCGCAATCAAGGCAGGCAAGCCGGTATTCACCGAGAAGCCGCTGACCAACACTGCGGCAGAGTGCAAGGAAATCGTCGACGCAGAGATCGCAGGCGGCAAGCATCTGGTACAGGTCGGCTTCATGCGCCGTTACGACCGCGGCTACAATCAGGTCAAGGAAATGATCGACTCCGGTGAGTTCGGTGCACCGATGCTCATCAAGTGCACGCACCGTGCAGAGGCTGTTGCAGACGACTACACCACCGAGATGGCCGTTACCGACACCGCAATCCACGAGATCGACGTTCTGCCGTGGCTGATCGGCGACGAGTGGGATGAGGTTCAGTGCATCATGCCGAAGACCACCAAGAACGCACATGAGGGTCTGAAGGATCCGCAGGTCATGATCATGAAGACCAAGGGCGGCATTGTTACCGTTCTGGAAGTCAACGTAAACTGCGGCTTCGGCTACGACATCAACTGTGAAGTTGTCTGTGAGGACGGCGTCATCAATCTTCCGTGCCCGTCCTTCCCGACCACCCGCAAGAACTTCCAGGTTGCTACCGCAATCGAGAAGAACTGGATGCTCCGTTTCATCGATTCCTACGATGTCGAGCTGCAGGATTGGGTTGACGTAACGCTGAAGGGCGAGACCACCGGCTGCTCCGCTTGGGACGGCTACGTTGCCTCCATCACCGCTGACGCACTGGTTGCTTCCCAGAAGTCCGGCAAGATCGAGAAGGTTGTCACCGGCGGCACCCCGGACTTCTACAAGAAGTAAGAATCAACGGAAATATCGAGTTCAAAAAGGAGATTTGTAGTTATGTTAAAGATGGGTTTTAACGAGGGCTGCACCTGGGACGGCAACAGAGGCTGTGCCGACCAGTCCCTGATGGAAGATCTGAAGAACTGCGTCAAGTACGGCTTCAAGGGCATTGACATCCGTTTTGACTGCCTGGACAAGTATCTGGCAGAGGGCGGCACGCTCGAAGAGCTGAACGCATACATGAAGGCAAACGACATCGTTCCGCTGTCCTACAACGCACTCTGCTTCTTCAACATGAAGAAGACGGAGGAGGAGAAGAAGGCGGTTATGGACGAGCTGGATGACATCATCGCAAAGTGCGAAGCGCTCGACTGCCACATGGTTGTTGTTGTTCCGTCCTGCGATCTGTTCGAGAAGGGCATCTACGCAACCAAGCAGGAGATCCGCGACGACGCCGTTGCTGTCCTGAAGGAAATGGTCAAGAAGTGCGAGCCGACCGGTCTCAAGCTCTCCATCGAGTTCTGCGGCGCACCGAGCATGTCCATCAACACCTTCGACGATGCATACGAGATTGTCAAGGCTGTCGATTCCCCGCTGGTAGGCGTTACGCTCGACCAGTACCACTTCAACGGCATGCGCTCTGACTGGGCAAAGCTGGAGCAGGCTGACGGCGAGAAGATCTTCGTATGGCATCTGAACGATACGGAGGATGTACCGGCAGGCGCCGGCTACAACACCGATGCTGTTCGTCTGTGGCCGTCCGACCCGCGCGGCTGCCTGGATCACAAGCGTTTTGCTGATACGCTGAAGAAGATCGGCTATGACTTCGAGAACGGCTTCATCACGATGGAAGTATTCCGTCCGGATTACTACGAGATGAGCACCGAGGAGAACATCAAGACGGCAGCAGCTGAGACGGCACGTCATATCCAGAGATACTGCAAGTAAGTGTGCTAAGTACATCGGAAGAGGATGTACATACAGGTTGATTCAATCTGAATCATAAACGGCGCGGCGGGAGTTTCTGCTCCCGTCGCACGATAAAGAGAAGTTGTGTATCAATTCTCCGGCACGGGGAATTTCGGGGATACCGTGCCGGAGAATCCAAATTCATCCCCGGATCAGGAGCAAGACTAGAAAGGAAAGGAGAAAAACACATGAAAATCGCATTTGACGTAGACGTACTGGCCAAGCAGATGAGCATCAACGACATGGTGCACAAGGTCGCTGACTGGGGCTACAAGTACATCGAGCAGTCGCCGCATCCGCGCATCAACCCGTTCTATAAGCATCCGCTGTTCTCGAAGGAAGCGGAGCAGGAGTACCGTCAGGCACTCAAGGAGACCGGTGTGGAGATCTCGTCCTTCATCGTCGTCTACCGCTGGAGCGGTCCGACCGAGGAACAGAGACAGCACGCGGTTGCAAACTGGAAGAGAATCATCCAGATTGCCGTTGACATGGGCGTACCGGTCATCAACACCGAGTTCTCGGGCGATCCGAATCAGCAGGAGATCTGCAAC
>JALFIV010000129.1 GCA_022775385.1 Clostridiales bacterium | reverse complement strand
ATGAACGATGGCAGAGAAAGGCATTCACAGCTTGATGCAGGAGACGATGGAGCGCATCCGCTCGATGGTCGATGTCAACACAATTGTCGGTGAACCGATCACGACGCCGGACGGAACCACACTGATTCCGGTGTCCAAGGTAACCTTTGGATTCGGCGCGGGCGGATCGGATTTCCAGTCGCGCAACGCGAAGGACAACACGCCGCTCTGTTTCGGCGGAGGCGGCGCCACCGGCGTGAGCATCGTTCCGGTCGGATTTCTGGTTGTGCGCGACGGCGATGCGCACATGCTTCCGGTCAACATGCCGGCGGAGACCAGCGCGGATCGTTTGATCGAGATGATTCCGGGCGCGGTCAGCTCGGTGCAGAACTTCGTCAGCAAGCGCCGCGGCGGCAAGTCCGAATCGCCGGCGGAGCCGCAGACTGCGGACGAGACCACAGAGGAATAATATTCGAAGGGCACCCTGTCGGCGGCGGGGTGCTTTTTGATGGGAGAACACGATGTATGTAACCTATATCCTGCGCTGTGAGGACGATACGCTCTACACCGGCATCGCCGCGGATCTCGAACGGCGGATGAAACAGCATTTTTCCAAGGACAAGCGCTGTGCGCGCTACACCCGATGGCACACCGCAAAACGGCTGGAGGCGGCGTGGGAATCCGCAGACCGCGCATCCGCCTCCCGTCTGGAGTACCGCATCAAACAGCTGACGCGGGAACAGAAGGAGCGGCTGATTGCGGAGGATGCGTTTGCCGCGCTGCTGGGAGAGGTGCTGGAGGCGGAGGATTACCGGCGGATGGATCTCACAAATGAGGACGCCGAACAATTGTAAACACAGAGGAAATATGATAAGATGAAACCAGTGATTTGATCGATTGACAGGACAGAACGGAGGCGCGTGCATGATCGCAATCATCGCCGCATATGCGCACGGCCGTGTGATCGGCTGTGCGGGAAAAATACCATGGAACATACCGGGGGAGCAGGCGCGGTTCCGCGAGCTGACCACCGGCAATGTCGTCATCATGGGGCGGCGCACCTACGAGGAGATCGGCCGTCCGCTGCCCAATCGGGACACGATTCTGGTGTCGTCCACGCTGTCTGTCGAGCAGGAGCACTGCACGACCGTACCGACGCTGGCGCAGGCGCTGGCGCTCGCCGGCGGACGGGAGGTCTTTATCTCGGGCGGCGAACAGCTGTACCGCGAGGCACTGCCGCTCGCCGACGTGCTGTATCTCACCACGGTCGAGGCGGACATCCCGGGAGACCGGTTTTTTCCGGAATTTGACCCGGATGACTACGAAATTACGCAAGAAAAGCGGGTGGACGGGAACATTCCGTACATCTATTGGACCTATCGGCGCCGTCCGATGACACCGGATCAGGCGCAGAATTATCTGCAGGAAATCGCCGCCGCGCGCGGCATTGTGCTCGGACTCGGACCCATCCGCGCCCTGCTTGCCCGTCTGGGCAATCCGCAGGATCGGACGAAGTTTATCCACATCGCGGGTACCAACGGAAAGGGCTCGACCGGTGCGATGCTGTGCAGTGTGCTGACACAGGCGGGATACCGGACCGGACAGTTCAGCTCGCCGGCGGTATTCGATCCGATGGAGCCGTGGCGCATCGACGGAACACCCATCCCGGCGGACACCTACGCCCGTCTGATGACGCGCATCCGCGCCCAGCGCGACGCGATGCTCGAGGCGGGAGAGCCGGTTCCGACGGCGTTTGAGCTGGAGACCGCGCTGGCATTCCTGTATTTTGCCGAGCAGTCGTGCGATATCGCGGTGCTGGAGTGCGGTATGGGCGGTCTGGAGGACGCGACCAATGTCATCACGACGACCGAGGTCAGTCTGCTGACATCCATCGGGCTGGAACACACGAAGTTTTTGGGGAACACGATTGCGAAAATCGCGCGCAATAAGGCCGGCATCATCAAGTCGGGTGTACCGGCGGTTCTTCAGGGACAGGATGCGGCGGTCTGTGAGACCGTGCGCGCGGTCTGTGCGCAGACCGGAAGCGAGTTGGTTATCACGCGTCCGGAGGAGATTTCGCTGATTTCCGCCAGCGGAGACCGGACGGAATTGTCCTATCGCGGACAGCGGTGGAAACTGTCGCTGGACGGCAGCTATCAGATGTACAACGCGGCGCAGGTCATCGAGACCGTGGACATTCTGCGCCGGTGCGGCTATGCCATTTCCGATCAGGCGCTGTGGGACGGCTTACTGCAGACCAGATGGCCGGGTCGGTTTGAGACGATTGCAGAGAATCCGCGCGTCATTCTGGACGGCGCGCACAATCCGGACGCGGCGGGACGGCTGCGTCAGGCGCTCGAGCGGTCGTGCGCGGGCAAGCGGATTGTGATGATTATGGGCGTGCTGGCGGACAAGGAGTTTGATCGGGTCGCGGAGCTGGTCATCCCGCTCGCGAGCCGGGTGTATACCGTGACGCCGGACAATCCGCGCGCACTGGATGCCGAATCGCTGGCGGAGACCGTGCGGCGGTACTGTACCGAGGTACAGGCGTGCACGATGGAGCAGGCAGTACAGCGGGCGCTGGCGGATGCCGGAGCGGACGATGTGATCCTGGCGTTCGGTTCGCTGTCCTATCTGGGAGAGCTGCGGAAATTGATTCAAACAAAACCAAATTAGTGAGGGGAACAAGCGGAATGGAGCGTCTGAACGCGATTATACAACATAAAATGTTTCGGGACGTTCTGTTCCGGCTGGAACAGTGCGAGCATGAGCGGGAGTACTGCTGTCACGGCATCGACCATCTGCTTGCGGTGGCCCGCACGGCGCAGATGCTCAATCTGGAGCGCGGCGCCGGTCAGAGCAGGGAACTGCTGTACGCCGCGGCGCTGCTGCACGACATCGGGCGGCTGGCGCAGTATGAGGAGGGAATCCCGCACGAGACGGCGGGCGTTCCGATTGCGCAGGAGATTCTGCAGGACAGCGCGTTTGACGCGGCGGAACGGGACTGTATCCTGTCCTGTGTAGGATGCCATCATGCGCGCCGGTTCGGCGGAACGAGCGTGCCGGATCTGATTTTTGAGGCGGACAAACGCTCCCGTCCGTGCTTTCTGTGCAGGGCGACAGAGAGCTGCAAGTGGAAGAATGAGCGAAAAAACCACGAGCTGACAATATAATTGGGGGAAATACAGGGATGAAAATCGGAAACAAGCTGTTTGATACACAGCATCATACGTATATCATGGGCATTTTGAACGTCACGCCGGATTCGTTTTCGGACGGCGGAAAGTGGAATACAACCGATGCGGCGCTGCGCCACACCGAGCAGATGCTCGCGGACGGCATGGACATCGTCGACATCGGCGGAGAATCCACCCGACCGGGATACACCAAGCTGAGCGATCAGGAGGAGATCGACCGCGTCGTGCCGATGATCGAGGCGGTCAAGGCGCGCTTTGACGTGCCGATTTCGGTGGATACCTACAAGAGTGCGGTCGCACGGGCGGCGCTCGAGGCGGGAGCCGATCTGGTCAACGACATCTGGGGTCTGAAATATGATGACAAGATGGCGGAGCTGATTGCATCGTACGGTGTCCCGTGCTGTCTGATGCACAACCGGAACGAGCCGGTGTATGCGGACTATCTGCCGGATGTGCTGGACGATCTGCGCGCGTGCGTCCGTCTGGCAAAGCAGGCGGGCATCGCGGACGACAGGATCATCCTCGACCCGGGCATCGGATTCGGCAAGACACTGGAGCACAATCTCCAGCTGACTAACCATCTGGAGATCCTGCACGAGCTGGGCTATCCGATTCTGCTCGGCACCTCGCGCAAGTCGATGATTGGACTGACGCTGGATCTGCCCAAGGATGAGCGCGAGGAGGGCACGCTGGCGACAACCGTGCTGGGCGTCATGAAGGGCTGTGCGTTTGTGCGCGTCCACGATGTCCGGAAAAACCGCCGCGCTGTCGATATGACAGAGGCGATTCTGAATTCATAACAAAAGGATGAGAGCATTGGACCAGATCAGGATTCAAAATTTGCAGGTATTTGCCCACCACGGTGTGTTTCCGGAGGAGACGGCGCTCGGGCAGAAGTTTCTGGTGACTGCGGTCCTCGGGCTGGACACGCGCAGCGCGGGTCGGTCGGATGACCTGACGCGCTCGGTGCACTACGGCGAGGTGAGCGCGGAGATTATCTCGTTTTTGCAGAGCAATACCTACCAGCTGATTGAGACCGCGGCGGAGCGGCTCGCCGAGCACCTGCTGCTCACGTATGAGCTGCTGGAGACCGTGACACTGGAGATCCAGAAGCCGTGGGCGCCCGTCGGACTGCCGCTGGATACCGTATCCGTCTGCATCACGCGCGGATGGCACACTGCGTATCTCGCACTCGGCTCGAACATGGGAGACCGGCAGGCGTATCTGGACGGTGCGGTCTCGTTCCTCGGAGACCGGAAGGATGTGCGCATCGAGCGCGTCTCGAACTATATGGAGACCGAGCCGTACGGTGTGACCGATCAGGACAAGTTCCTCAACGGATGCATGCGCATTCAGACCCTGCTGACCCCGTATGAACTGCTGGAGGTTCTGCATCAGGCGGAGCAGAAGGCGGAGCGCAGACGGGTGCGGCACTGGGGACCGCGCACGCTGGATCTGGACATCCTGTTCTATGACGATCTGGTTCTGTCCGAGGACGATCTGGTGATCCCGCATCCGGAGATTCCCAAGCGCACGTTTGTGCTCGAACCGATGGTGCAGATTGCGCCGCATCTGGTGCATCCCCTGCGCCGCCGCACGATGACCGAACTGCTGGAAGAGCTGACACAGGGTGCAGAAATCTGACGAAAAAGAATTGACAGGGGTACTGCCGCGCGGTACTATTATTAGTAACGGATTTTTTCCAAATCCCGGCGCAGAACGATGCGCGGCGGATTGTTTGCCGCAGGAAGGACGAAAAAACTATGGGTTGGAACAGAAAGAAGATTGGTCTGCGCAGTGCGGTCAGCGGCTGGCGTATTCTGTTTTGGAGCACGCTGGCGGGCATGCTGGTCATGCTGTATACCATTTTGTTGATACCGGTGCAGTACGCGTCTCAGGGCTCGATTTATGTCTCGGACGCCGCGGCATCCGAGACCATACTCCCGACGGGAAGTGTTTCGCTTCCGGAGAACTATTCGCAGTCGTATTTGTCCGTCATCGACAGCGAACAGACCTACCGCAACTTGAAAAAGGAACTGTCCAGCGGCATGACGACCGAGATGCTCCGCGACTGTGTCACGGTCGAGCAGGTGGACTCCACCGCGGTCTTTACGATTTCAGTCAAGTATCAGGATGCGGACTCCGCGCAGATGATGGTCAACAGCATGGCGGATGCGGCGATTCAGACACTGAATTCCGTCGGTGTTTCCGCGTCTCAGCTGGATGAGGCATCCGAGCCGGACAGACCGGCGGCGCCCAGACTGCTGCTGATTACACTGGCGGCGATGCTGATTGTCGGTGTGGTTCGTCTGCTGATCATGCTGGCGGCCGCCGCGGCCAACCGCACGCTCGGCGGAACGGCGGATTGGGAAGCGACGTTTGACATTCCGGTTCTCGCAGAGATTCCGGAGCGCGACGCGTAAGAGAGGGGAAGCTCATGGCGAAGAAAAAGACGACCTCCAAGCAGGAGGCGAAGGAGACAGCGCGCCGGATGCTGTCGCGCTACATGCCGCAGAAGGTGTGGAACGCGTACGGAGATGCCTGTGACGCGCTGGCATATATCCGGGCGGGAGAGGCGTGTCAGACGCTGATGTTCACGAGTGCGCTCCCGCACGAGGCAAAGACCATTACGGTGGTCAACATGGCGATTGCGATGGCGGCGGCCGGAAAGCGCGTACTGCTCATCGACACGGATCTGCGCGGACCGCGTGTACACCGTCTGTTCGGCATCGACCAGGGACGCGGCGTCTCGGAGATTCTCTCACGTATTCTGAGTGAGATCATCATCAAGCGCACCTCGTATGAGAATCTGTTCGTGCTGACGGCGGGAAATGCGGCGCCGAACGTCGAGGATCTGCTCGCGAGCGGCCAGCTCAAGAAGATTATCCAGCTGCTGTCGCGCGAATTTGATGTGATTCTGCTGGATGCGCCGTCGGTTCACACCGCGTCGGATGCGGCGATCATCGGACAGCAGGTCGACGGCTGTGTGCTGGTCGCGCGGCGCGGATACTCCAAAAAGGAGCCGGTGGAGCAGGCAATTGCGATCCTGCAGGACGCCGGTGTCAAGATTGTCGGAACAATCATTGCAAGCTATGACTCGGACAGCAGCCGGGTGAAAAAGACGGCTGGAAAGAAGGGAGAGTCAAAATGAGAAAGAAAGCTCCCGGATTTTTTACCAAGTTCTTTACGATTGTGTTTTCCCTCGTGATTGTCATCGGTCTGGTCTGGTTCTATGTCTTTGGAAGCGGCTCGGAGACGGTCATGCTGCAGGGAAGCGGCGAGCCGTCCGAAGGCTTCACGGATGTGGAGGATAAGCCGGCGGTAACGGCGGAGCAGACCAATCTGTACACCAAGCTCACCAAGGGCGAGCCGGTCAGCATCGCAATTATCGGCGATACCTTCGGCACCAGTGAGGGTGCGACCGAGGGTCAGGAATGGGATGTCCAGCTGCACAAGCTGCTTTCTGACACATATCAGTCCGAGATCACGATGGATAATCTCTCCGTCGGCGTGACGACGGCGTATCAGGGATACTGCACGGTGATGCAGAATGAGTGGGACAAGTACGATCTCGCAATTGTCTGCTTCGGCTCGATGGATCAGAGCGGCGATTTGGAGACCTTCCAGCGCGATTATGAGGCGATTGTCCGCAATCTCCGCAACAAAAACCGCAGTCTGGTGATCATGCCGATGATCTCGACCAACGTTACCGAAAGCGATTACTCCGAGACCATCCGCAGTGTTGCGGCGCAGTACGGACTGAGCTGCCTCAACACCAACAATGCGTTTGTGGATTCCGGACTGGACGAGACGTCGCTCAAGCTGGATGACATGTATCCGAATGATACCGGATACAGCCTGTACGCCAAGCTGATTGCGGATACCATCGGCCAGAACATTTCGGACAAGGTCGCGGTTTCTGCCGATCCGGTCAAGATGCTCTACAAGGGTGTCAGAAAGATGCGCAAGTTTGAGATGATTGAGAAGGAAAACCTCACCGAACTGTGGGAGGGCGCGTACAGCTGCACCGGCGAGGCCAAGCTGCTCGGCATCTGCTATCTGCCGGCCGACAGCGGCTACGATACGATCACCGTGGAGGTCAACGGCGTGACTGTCCGGACGATCGACTGCGTCACGAGCTATGACAACGACAAGCTGCACTACGCCATCGGCGCGGAGGGCGTCGAGGAAGGCGATACCGTGACGATCACGGTGGAAGGATACAGCGGCACCGAGTTCAAGGGAATCGTGATCTCCGGCTGAGAGACGGAGATCTTACACAGAACACAGCTTTTTTTGGCTGTGTTCTTGTGTTTTTTTGAAGGAATCATGGAATTATGTTGCATTATCCGCTGTATAATGCTAAAATAGTTCTAGCGTTCTCAATTGAATCAAGTCGGTCAGAATCCGCGGTTCAATCGAGTGCTGTTTGCATCGGGATGGATACAGGATCAAACCCTGTTTCATAGAACATTTCACAAAGAATGAGGTAATTGTATGGAAAAGAAAAGAAAGCGCAGTACTTTCTCGGGTCAGCTCGGATTCATCCTGGCTGCAGCCGGAAGTGCTGTCGGACTGGGAAACATCTGGCGTTTCCCGTACTTAGCGGCAAAGGACGGCGGCGGCGTCTTCCTGTTCTGCTATCTGATTCTGGCGCTCACCTTCGGT